>JAGCUK010000091.1 GCA_017962925.1 Bacteroidales bacterium | reverse complement strand
GTACTTTTCCCTGAGTTGTATGAATTCAGTCTTGTTCATGATACTTTTCCCTTAACAGTTTACGTGCCCTGGACAGTTGCATCCTTACGGCGGGCGGTTGCATTTTCAGTTCTTCTGCTATTTCATTCAGGGGCGCGCTCTCATACTCGTGGCGCCGTATAATATATTTTTGGGTTTCGTTGAGTTCGCTGTCAATCGCGTTTTCCAACCACAGGAACCTTGACTCGCGTTCCGCCGCATTCCCTGGGCCATCCTCTTGAAGGTCTCCGTGGATGGGAACGCTGCGTTTTCGCCTTCGGGCATTGAGCGAGACGTTCTTCACGACCTTGCTCAACAATGCTTCTGCTTCTTTGGCCGAGCCGGGAGAATAACGCCCCCAAAGCCGTAGAAAAGCTTCCTGAAGAATGTCCTCCGCCTCCGTGCCATTGCGCAGCACCTTGTCGGCCCGGCCCATCAGCCGTTCCTTAATCCGCACGAAGGCCTCTGTCAGCAAATCAGGCATTGTCTATAATAATAACACAGGACGGGTGGAAACGTAACATACAAATATACTTATTGTTTGGCAGATTCAGGATTTCGTCGCCCTCTGCTATTGAATGTGCAAAACGGGTGGTTTTTGCACATTGCGAGGCGAATTGCTATATTTGTGGTTGTGAGCGATATCCGTGCCCTGCGCCACCCTGCGCACCGCAATCCTGCCCGAAAAGGGCGACTGCGGAACACAAAAGCAGCGTGGCGGCAGAGAAAAAGCACTTATGCATAAATGGTTACGGCTTATCTGCAAAGGTATTAAATAATTCGTATATTTGCAGGTAGTGTACTAGTCTTACCGATGAAGAACCCATTTGAACGATTCGACATGGCGAAGGACCCCATCCGTACCCGGTGGTTCCTCAAGCCCATTACCAAATTGCTCAGTTTTCCGGACATGCTCCGGCACAGTCCCATTATCAGGCGTCATGGCACCGAAAACCTGAAGCCTCCGTACGTGCTGCTCTGCAACCACAACGCCTTCCTGGACTTCAAGGTGGCCAATCAGGTCATCTATCCCGACAGGGCCAACTACGTGGTTGCGATCGACGGTTTCATTGGCCGCGAGTGGCTGCTGCGTAACGTGGGATGCATCTGCAAGCGTAAATTCACCAACGACACCGTACTGGTGCGCCAGCTGGCAAAGGTGGTGGAGAATAAGGATATCGCCGTGGTCTATCCGGAGGCGAGATATTCTCTTTGCGGCACAACCGCGGTGCTTCCGGCATCGCTAGGCAAACTCTGCAAGATGCTGAACGTGCCGGTGGCGACCCTCATCTGCCACGGGCATCATGTGAATTCCCCGTTCTGGAACCTCAAGGGCAAGAGCATACGCCATACCGAGGCAGATTTCGACCTCCAGTTCACTGCGGAGCAGCTTAGGGAGGCCACGGTGGATGAGATCAATGACCGTCTGGTGGCTGCTTTCCAGTACGACGACTTCGCCTGGCAGAAAGAAAAAGGCGCCAAAGTTTTTTACCGCAAGCGTGCCGAGGGGCTGCACAAAGTGCTCTATCAGTGCCCTGCCTGCGGCACCGAGTATGAGATGACATCCAAAGGCACCCGTATCCGCTGCAATCATTGCGGAAAGGAATGGGAGATGACTGAACTGGGTGAACTCAAGGCGGTTTCCGGCGAGACGGAATTCTCTCATATCCCCGATTGGTACGAGTGGGAGCGCGCGAACGTGCGCAAGGAGGTGGAGGAAGGCCGCTACAGCAGCGGAGAGCTGCCGGTAGTGGTGGATACCCTGCCTAACGCCAAGAAGTTCATCCGTCTGGGAGAAGGCACTCTGGTGCATGACATGCAAGGGTTCCACGTTCACGGAACGGATGTGGATGGGGATCCTTTCGATATGGAGATACCGGTCCCTGCCCTTTATTCCGTCCATATTGAATACGAGTACCTCGGCAAGCACGGGGACTGCGTAGATCTGAATACTCTGGAGGATACCTGGTATATATATCCTCACGACCGTCCGTTTGCCGTTACCAAGATGGCGCTGGCGACGGAAGAACTCTACTTCGCCCATCGCCGGGCTATAGGAAAACCCTGCCGCCCCGGGCTGGCATAAGTTTGACCGAGGAGCGCTCAGATGTTCAGGCTCGGGAAGATACTTTCTTATGTGGGAACGCTGGTGGCGGTTATATCCGCCATCCTGGGATCTTTTGCGATGCAGAAGGTTCAGATGCGGGTTTTTGAGGGAGGAAGTGAGAGCTTTGCAGGGGAGTCGACCCTGACGTTGCAAGATTTCCGTGCGGAATTCTATGACTCCGGAAAGCCCCGTGAATTCTCATCGGAGCTCTGTGTCAGCACCGAAGACGGGAGTACGGTGAACGGCATCGTTAAGGTGAATAAGCCGCTGAGAGTCAATGGCTGGTGGATTTATCAGTATGGATATGATACTGCCCGGGGCGCGGACAGCGCCTACAGTGATTTCCTTCTGGTGAAAGACCCCTGGCTTCCAAGCGTTTACTCTGGTTTTTTATTGGTGCTCATCGGCTTCTGGCTGATGGCATTCGGGAGTTTCCGGGGAAAGGGACTGATGTTCCCGTGTCTGGCTCTGGTCCTGGCGCTAGTGCTTGTTTTTATATTTGGAAAGACTCTGGATGCCAGACAGCTGGTGCCGGCCCTCCAGAGCCCATGGTATGCCCCTCACGTGGTTGCATACATGATTTCCTTTGTATTGCTTGCCGCCGCGACGTTGCTTGCAATGTTCCGTGAGAGGATGCTTGCGGCGGATAGCCTTGTGCGTGCCGGACTGGCTTTTTTTACAACCGGAATGCTCTTCGGCGCATTCTGGGCGAAGGAGGCCTGGGGGAATTACTGGACTTGGGATCCGAAAGAGACCTGGTCGCTGATTACCTGGGCCGTTTATGTGGTCTATCTTTATTGGAGAAAGTTCCGGTCTGAGGATAGGTGCGTGGCCCGTATTTTGCTGATTATCGCAATGATATGCGTTCAGATGTGCTGGTGGGGGATAGACCTTCTGCCGTCTGCCATGAAGAGCCTGCACGTCTATTAAAAGAATTCACGGGGACTCGCATCACTGCGAGCGCCCCGCTACTTAACCTAAACTTAAACTATGAAAAACTTCACGGCAAATTAATTAAAATTTTTTATCCGTTTATTAAATTTTTTTATTTTGCTACTTTTGTAGGTACTTATTACACTAGATATGAAAAAAATTACACTTCTGCTGATCGCAGCGCTGGCCATAATGGCCGCGGGTTCCTGCAACAAATACGAAAAGGTTGCCGGAGACCCCATGAACTCTAAAATCTACACCCTGGACAACGGGCTCAAGGTCTACATGACCGTCAACAAGGAAGCACCCCGCATCCAGACCTTCATCGCCGTGCGTGTCGGCGGTAAGAACGATCCCAAGGAGACCACCGGTCTTGCCCACTATTTCGAGCACCTGATGTTCAAGGGTACCGAGCAGTTCGGCACCCAGAACTATGAAGAAGAGAAGCCCTATCTCGACCAGATCGAGCAGCTCTACGAAGAATATCGCACAATCACCGATCCTGCAGCCCGCAAGGCCCATTATCACAAGATCGACTCGGTGAGTTACCTGGCATCCCAGATCGCCATCCCCAACGAGTACGACAAGATGATGAGCATGATCGGCGCCAGGGGCACCAATGCATGGACTTCTCAGGATGAGACCGTCTATACCGAGGATATCCCCTCCAACCAGATCGAGAACTGGGCGAAGATTCAGGCAGACCGTTTCCGTCACAACGTGATCCGCGGATTCCACACTGAGCTCGAGGCTGTTTACGAGGAGTACAACATGAGCCTCACCAATGACGGCCGCAAGATGTACGAGACCCTCTACAAGGGCCTCTTCCCTCATCATCCCTACGGCACCCAGACCGTTCTGGGAACGCAGGAGCAGTTGAAGAACCCCTCCATAGTCAACATCAAGCGCACCTTCAACACCTTCTACCGCCCGAACAACATCGCCATCTGCCTCTCCGGTGACTTCAACCCCAAAGAGATGGTGAAGATAATTAAGAAGTACTTCGGCGACTGGGAACCCAACCCGGACATCCCCAAACTCGAGTATGAACCCGAAGAGCCTATCACCGAGCCCGTTGTGAAGGAGGTCACCGGCCTCAACGCCGAAATGTTTGCAATGGGATGGCGCCTTCCCGGTATGCCCGACCTGAAGACCACCGCCGTTTCGGAGATTGCCGGAAGCATCCTCAGCAACGGACAGGCCGGTCTGATCGACCTCGACGTCAATCAGCAGCAGAAGGCCATGTATCTCTTTGCCGGAGCCAACAGTCAGCCGGATTACAGCATGTTCCTGGCTATGGGTATGCCCAAGCAGGGACAGACCCTGGAGCAGGTGAAGGACCTCGCCCTCGAAGAGATGGCCAAGCTCCGCGCCGGTGACTTCGATGAAGAACTCATCACCTCCACCATCAACAACATCCGCCTTCAGAAGATGCGCCAGCTTGAGAACAACCGCGCCCGCGCCAACATGTTCGTGGACGCCTTTATTGCCGGCATCGACTGGAAGGATGCCGCCCTCGACATCGAGCGCTACAGCCAGGTGACCAAGCAGGATGTGGTGGATTTCGCCAACGAATACCTCAACGACAACAACTACGTCGTGGTCTACAAGCGTCAGGGCGTGGATCCCAACCAGAAGAAGATCGAGGCTCCCGCCATCACCCCCATCGCCACCAACCGCGACAAGCGCAGCGCATTCCTTGATGAGATCGCTGCTAGCGAAGTGAAGCCCATCGAGCCCGCATTCGTGGACTTCAACAAGGATATGAAGAAGTTCGCCCTCTGCGAAGGTGTGGACGTCCTCTACAAGAAGAATGAACTCAATGACATTGCTACTGTGGAACTGGTGTTCAATCGCGGCACCGAAGACGTGCCCGTTTTGAATCAGGCATTCGACTACATCACTTATCTCGGCACTCCCGAGATGAGCAGCCAGGATATCGCTCGTAAGATGTACGACCTCGCCTGCAGCTTCAGCATGAGCTCCGACGCACATAGCACCTCCATGCGCATCAGCGGACTCAGCGAGAATATTCCCGAGGCGGTTAAAATCGCGGAAGACCTGCTCTTCAACGCCGTACCGGACGAGGCTATCCTCGCTAACCTCAAGCTCGACCTCCTGAAGGGCCGTATGGATGCCAAGGCCAATCAGAGTTCCTGCTTCAGCGCTCTGCAGCGCTATCTCTTCTACGGTCCTGAGTTCATCAAGAATACCACTCTGCCCAACGAAAGCATCTTGGCAACGACTTCCGAGGAGCTCCTCGCAGCTGCCCGCGAGCTCGCCGGCAAGGGCCACGAAATCCTCTACTACGGCCCCGAGAGCGAGTCTTCGGTGAAGAAGATGCTTGCAGAGTGCCACAAGGTGGGTGAGAAGCCCGAAGCCCTGGCAGAAAAGTTCTCCGTCCGCCAGCCGAGCGACAAGTCCGAGGTGATCCTCGCCCCCTACGACTCCAAACAGTTCTATTATGTGCAGTACACCAACATCGACGGCAAGTTCGATGCGGCCAGCACCCCCGAGGTAACGCTCTACAACGAGTATTTCGGCGGCGGCATGAACAGCATTGTGTTCCAGGAGATGCGCGAGGCCCGCGGCCTTGCCTACAGTGCGTTTGCCGATCTTGAGGAGCCTGCCGATCCCGAGAACGGATATATGTTTTATGCATTTATCGCCAGCCAGAACGACAAGCTGCGCACCTCTTCCGAAGCGTTCAAGGATATCATCGAGAACATGCCTGAGAGCGATGCCGCATTCGCCATCGCAAAGGACGGCATCCTTTCCCGCATGCGCACCAAGCGCACCACCGGAATGGCAGTGCTCAATCTCTACCGCCATTGCCGCCGTCTCGGCCTCTCCGAACCCGTCGACAAGGCCGTCTTCGAGGCCATCCAGGGCATGTCTCTGGAGGATGTGAAGGCCGCCCAGCAGAAGTGGGTCGCCGGACGCAACTATGTCTACGGCATTCTCGGTGATCCTGCCGACCTGGACCAGAACTTCCTCAAGACTCTCGGCCCCGTGAAGGTCGTCAGCCTCGAAGAAGTGTTCGGATATTAAGACTTGTACGATTTTTTAAGTTTGCGCATTTGAAACTTAAAAAATCGTACTTTGTTATACGTTTCCGTAGGTTGATTTACGTTTGCTCCGTATAGTTTTGCGGAAAAACGGCTTATGGAAACTAAAGTTACTTCCCTTGTGGCCGCTTCGGCGGCCATTTTGTTATCTCTACACTCCTGCCTGGTGCCGGTGCCCGCGGTGCACGAGCCGGCAGTGCTCCGGCTTTCTGTCCGGGAGGACCCTCAGACTCGAGGTTCCGCCGTTCCCATGGATATCGCAGATTATACTTTGACGCTTATAGATGCCCGCGGGAAGACGCTTTTCCACGATAAATGGGAGGCTTGCCCGGATGAGTTCGAACTTGATCCCGGGAGTTACACCGTATCCCTGATGTCGGATGAATCGACGGAACCGGCCTACGACCATCCTTTGTTCGGGGATAGCCGCGGGCTGACGCTTGCAGAAGGCCAGGTTTCCGAGGTGACTCTGGTGGCGACTCAACTGAATTCCGGCCTGCGTCTGTTGGTAAGCGATGCGTTCATCGCCAATTACAAGGAGGGCGCGTTGTTCCTCCGTTGCGCCACCGGCACCCTGGCATTCGGCTACGCGGAAACTCGGACGGCATTCTTCCTTCCGGGGAAGCTGGCTATCCTGCTGAATATCAACGGAAAAACCGTGGTGGTCCATAATATGGAGCTGCGCCAGGGGGAGATTCTGACCTTGCGCCTGGGGGTTGCGGAGCAGATGCCCAAGGTGTCGCTGGTGTCCGGGGTGGATATGTATGCAAGGGTAGATACCACCCGCGTCTGGAGCGAGGAAACGCTGTCATGGGACGGGAGTTCAGCGGGGGATGGCGGGGGCTCGCCCGGCACCACTCCGGATGCCGTCAGCGTAAGCACCGCCCGCGGAATGGCGGGAAAGAAGGATGTATGGGTGCAGGGGTATATCGTGGGAGGGGATCTGACCTCCACCAAATGCTCTTTCGAGGGGCCTTTCTCCTCCCGCGCCAACCTTGTGCTGGCGGATAAGGCGGATTGCCGCGACAGAGATATCTGCATGAGCGTGCAGCTCTCCACGGGGGATATACGCAATGCCCTGAATCTGGTGGATAATCCCTCAATGCTTGGCCGGAAGGTCATTCTCCGGGGCGATATCGTGGAGGCCTACTACCGTCTCCCTGGCCTTCAGAATCTTTCGGACTATAGATTATAGGAAAAATATCCTGCTCGGAGAGCAGGATAAGGGAGTCGAACCCTCCTCCTTGGCTTGGGAAGCCAATGCACTACCGATGTGCTAATCCTGCAGATGCGAGTGCAAACATAGGCAAAATTTTTGTAATCGCCAATATTATACTTAAATTTGCAGACTACACTATTTTTATAAATATGGCATTAGCAGACGTTATCAAAGCATTGTTCGGCTCCAAGGCAGATCGCGACTACAAAGCGGTGAAGCCGTTGTTGAACAAGATACTTGCAGCATACGACGAAATTGACAAATTGTCAGCGGATGACCTCCGCGCTCACTCCGCAAAACTCCGCGCACATCTCCGCGAGGTTGAAAAGCCTTTCGAGGACCGAATAGCGGAAATCAAACTCGAGTTGGACAAGGATATCCCGGTTTCCGAGAAGGAAAAACTCGCCACCGAATCCGACAAACTGGTCAAGGATGAAGATGATGCAATCGAGAAGGCTCTCAACGATATTCTCCCTGAGGCATTTGCCATCGTAAAGTCCACTGCAAGGCGTCTGGCGCAGAACGAGACCATCGAGGTGGTCGCCACTGATTTCGACCGTCAGCTCTCCGTAGATCACGATTTCGTGACCATCGACGGCGAAAAGGCAATCTATCACAACAAGTGGGTGGCCGGCGGCAACGAGATCCTCTGGGATATGGTTCACTATGACGTGCAGCTCATCGGCGGTATCGCCCTGCATCAGGGCAAGATCGCAGAGATGGCGACCGGTGAAGGTAAGACCCTCGTGGCAACCCTCCCGGTGTTCCTGAATGCCCTCGCAGGCAAGGGTGTGCACGTGGTCACCGTGAACGACTACCTCTCCAAACGTGACTCCGAGTGGATGGGGCCCCTCTATATGTTCCATGGCCTCAGCGTGGACTGCATCGACAAGCATCAGCCCAACTCCGACGCCCGCCGCAGGGCCTACGAGTGCGATATCACCTTCGGAACCAACAATGAATTCGGCTTCGACTACCTGCGCGACAATATGGCCATCAACTCCGATGACCTCGTGCAGCGCAAGCACCATTATGCCATCGTGGATGAGGTGGACTCCGTTCTCATTGACGATGCCCGAACCCCTCTGATTATTTCCGGCCCTGTTGCCAAGGCGGAGGATGACGGGCAGTACATGGAGTTCCGCCCCTATGTGGAAAGGCTCTATCAGGCCCAGCGCGCCCTCGTCAACCAGGTGTTGAACGAAGCCAAGAAGGCTATCGCGGCAGGGGATGAGCAGGAAGGCGGAAAACTCCTCCTGCGTGCCCACAAGGGCCTGCCCAAGTATCAACCGCTCATCAAGTTCCTGAGCGAGCAGGGTATGAAGGTGCTCCTCCAGAAGGCGGAGAACTTCTACATGCAGGATAACGAGCGCGAGATGCCCGTGGTGACGGATCCCCTCTATTTCGTTATCAATGAGCAGCTTCACTCCGTGGATATGACCGACAAGGGCCACGAGGTGCTGGCGAATGCGGTGGGCAATGAAGATTTCTTCGTGATTCCGGATGTAGGCAGCAGCATCGCCGCAATCCAGAACGCGGGAGGTCTTTCTCTTGAAGAAAAACAGCAGAAGAAGGATGAACTGATGGAGGACTTCTCGCTGAAGAGCGAGCGTATACACACCGTCAACCAGCTGCTGAAAGCATACACGATGTTCGAGAAGGACATCGACTATATCATCGTCGACGGAAAGATCAAGATCGTCGATGAGCAGACCGGCCGCGTGATGGAGGGCCGTCGCTGGAGCGATGGTCTGCACCAGGCGGTGGAAGCCAAGGAAAACGTTAAGGTTGAGGCTGCCACACAGACGTTTGCGACTATCACCCTGCAGAACTACTTCAGGATGTATCACAAGTTGGCGGGTATGACCGGTACCGCAGAAACCGAGGCGGGGGAATTCTGGAGCATCTATAAACTGGATGTGATGGTGATCCCCACCAACCGCCCCGTCATCCGCGACGACCAGGACGACCTCATCTACAAGACCAAGAAGGCCAAGTACGCCGCTGTCATCCAGCGTATAGTGGAGCTTTCTTCCGAGGGCAGGCCGGTGCTGGTGGGTACCACCGACGTCGAGACATCCGAACTCCTCAGCCGCATGCTCAAGATGCGCGGCATACGTCATAACGTGCTGAATGCTAAAGAGAACGCCAGGGAAGCGGAAATCGTCGCCCAGGCAGGTCAGAGCAGCACGGTTACCATCGCCACCAACATGGCTGGCCGTGGTACCGATATCAAGCTTTCGCCGGAGGTGAAGGCTGCGGGCGGTCTGGCCATCATCGGCACCGAGCGCCATGACAGCCGCCGTGTGGACCGTCAGCTTCGTGGCCGAAGCGGACGTCAGGGGGATCCGGGTTCATCCGTGTTCTTTATCTCCCTGGAAGATAAGCTGATGCGTCTGTTCGGTTCGGAGCGTATCGCCGGCATAGTGGACCGTCTTGGAATGAAGGACGACGAGGCACTCGAGAGTTCGATGCTGTCCTCCACCATCGAGCGCGCGCAGAAAAAGGTCGAGGAGAACAACTTCGGCATTCGTAAGCGCCTGCTCGAATACGACGATGTGATGAACTATCAGCGCGAAGCCATCTACTCCCGCCGCCGCAACGCTATCAGCGGCGAGAAGGTAGAAATCGACCTCAGCAACATGATGATAGACACCGCCTCGCTCATCATCGACCAGTGCAAGGGCATGGACTTCGATTCATTCCAGGAGACCCTGATGGCAAAGCTTTCCATCGATGCCGGTTTCAATGCCGACTTTTACGAGCACGCCAAGGAAGATGATCTGGTGAGGGCCCTTATCAAGCATATGCAGGAGGTCTACAACCGCCGTATGGATGTGCTGGTGGAGAAGCTTTCTCCCATCATCAAGAACGTGTACGAAAAGCAGGGTCAGATGTATCAGAACATCGCTATCCCGGTTTCCGACGGCCGTAAGACCATGACGGTTTCCGTCAATCTCGAAAAGGCCTACAACAGCGAAGGCCGCGAGGTGGGCAAGACCCTCAGCAAGAACATCATCCTCTATCAGATAGATGAGCACTGGAAGCAGCACCTCCGCGATATGGACGACCTCAAGCAGAGCGTCCAGAATGCCTCCTACGAGCAGAAGGATCCTATCGTGGTCTATAAGCTCGAGAGCTACAATCTCTTCGCCCAGATGCTGGAGTCCCTGAATCAGGATGTGCTCAGCTTCCTGCTGCGCGCCTTCGTGCCGCTGCGAGATGCCTCCGAGGCCAGTAACCGCCCTGCGATGCGTCCTCGTCAGGATATGTCCACGCTCCAGGCCGGCCGTCAGGATCTCACTACCAACGGTGAGCAGAAGGCCAATACGCCCGTGCGTGTAGACAAGAAGATAGGGCGCAACGATCCTTGCCCTTGCGGCAGTGGCCTGAAGTACAAGAACTGCCACGGAAAAGGCATTGTTTAACTGATAATAAAACCTTAAAAGATATGAATTACACCAACAAACCTACAGCACCCGTGGTGGACGCCAACAATGTCAGCCACATTTCTTCCGGCACTGTAATTAAGGGCGAAGTCTCGTCGATTGCCGATATCCGCGTGGACGGAGCAGTAATGGGCAAGGTCTATTCTCAGGGCCGCGTGGTCGTCGGAGAAGATGCCTCCATCACCGGCACCCTCGCCTGCGACAATGTCGATTTCTGGGGCAAGATCGAAGGAGATATCTACGTGAAGGATACCTTCTCCCTGAAGGGCACTGCCGCCGTCAACGGCAACATCCATGTGCGCCGTCTCCAGGTGGATATGGGCGCCCAGATCAACGGCACCTGCAACATGATCACCGAGGAAGACTATGATACCTTCATCAAGGACGTGATTACCACCAAGGTTCCTTCCGTGGAGTAATCTGCGTTCAAGCCATCTCCGGAGCCCGCCTGATATTGTACAGGCGGGCTTCTGTTTTATTATAGCATATATCGAAGCAGCGGTATTCGTCGCGTCCCCGGCGGATGCGGCGGAATCCTGTAACATATTCTTCCCGGAAGCCAGCGGCCGCCAGCACGGTCAGTTCCGGCGCCCTTTCTCCCGATTCCATGGCCATCTCAAGCACATGGTAGTTTTTTATCAGGATGTTGAACACACTGTTCCTGCGGCGTTTCTCGGGGCCGCTCATGGAGTTGTTCCACTCGTTCTTGCATCTGATGCTGCAGAATCGTTTGTCTACTCTGCCCGTGATGGGGGTTCCGCAATTCAGGCAGACTCTTTCTTCTTTGTGTAGTTGGTCGTTCATAACTGTTTTTTGCAGACAAAGTGGAAAGGATAATCTGGACCTCCAAATTTTTTCGGCAAACGTAAATAAATTTAAGTTTAGGCAAATCATAAAAAAAATCTTATGGTCTTTTAAAAACAGACAATCGTCAGCAGATTCAGCAATTATCATATACGTTTGCCGCAAATCTTTGGTGTTGGCGTCGCGCTGCATTTCCTTTGCATCGGACCAAAAAACCAAAGAATATGGAACAAATCAACAAAATCGAATTGCGAGGCCTCGTAGGGTATGTGAGAATACAGGAGGTCAATCAAAAGAAAGTGGCACACTTCACAGTTGCCACGTCCATGGCGTTCAACGACCGGAATGGCGCAGCCGTTATCGAAACCCAGTGGCATAACGTGACCGCATGGGAAGGCAAGCGTATCGAGGGCCTGGATAAACTCAAGAAAGGGGATAAAGTCTGGCTTTTCGGGCGTATCCGCTACACCAAGTTCACGGGCTCGGATAATCTGGAGCACAACGCCACCGACATCATTGCAAACAGGCTTACCATTATCGACGACGATGATGTTTTCCCTTGCGAGATGTAGGCTGCTGATTCTTTCCGTGCTGGCCCTGTGCTCATGTGCGCAGGCCCGCAAGATAGAATCGGTCAGGTCCGGGGTGTATGTCCCGGGCCTGGCTTTGGCAGAAGACGTGCGCCCTCCGGAAGTGCCGGTGGAAACCCTTGTCAGCGATACTATGATGATAAAGGACGCTGACGGACGGGACCTTATTATAATGAAGGCCGTGAGGGATGAAAACGGAGACATGGTGGCAAGCGACGTGATCCTTCCGTCCGTGGTGGTGGCGTCTTTCAGGAACGTGGCGGAACGGCTGGGGAAAGTGGACTTGAGATTCGATCTGAATGTTCCTTCGGACCTTACGGACAGTCATTGGCAGTTGAGGTTGTTTCCGATGATGCACATAATGGGGGACGAGGTGCCCCTGGACCCGGTTTTCATTACTGGATCGCAGTATCGGGCGGCGCAATTGCGCGGCTATGAGAGATATGCCCGTTTTATTGACGGGATAGTTACGGACACCACTCTGTTTATACGGAAAAACGAGCTGGAGCTATTCCTAAAAAGGAATCTCCCCGATCTCTATGCCTTCCGGGAAGACAGTTCCCGGGTGAGTGATGAGCAGTGGAAAAGTGCCTTTGGAGTGACCGGGTCCGAGGCTGTGGAGCACTATACCGACCATTACCGCAAGCGCCTGAATGCCAGGAAGGCGGGGCGGAAGGATAAGATGTTCCGCAAGTATGTCAAGGCGCCGATCCGCACCGAAGCCCTCCGCCTGGATACGGTGGTGGTGGCGGAGTCCGGCGACATCTCCTACAGCTATGTTCAGACCATAGAAACCAGGCCTAAACTCAGGAAAGTGGAAATAGAACTGCTGGGTGGAGTTTTCGAGGAAGACAGGGAAATCTGCAAACTGCCGAGTCCCGGCAATCTCACCTTCTACATCAGCTCCCTTTCATCTTTCGCGGAAGAGCGGGAGAAATTCCTGACACAGGTGGTCTCGCGCCGGGTAGAGGCAAACACCTCCTGCTACATAGAATTCGGCGCGGGGAAGGCAGATATACGGGAGGACCTTGGCATGAACGCCTCCGAAATGGGACGGATCAAAGGGAATATCCGGGACATTTTGGAAGACGACAAATATGACTTGGATTCCGTGGTAATCACTGCCTTCGCGTCCCCGGAGGGCTCTGCGGCGGCCAATGAAAGGCTCGCCTTGCGCCGGGCCGGTGCCGCTTCGGACTTCTTCTCCGGCTACACGCACTTCCTCATAGACAGCCTCTGCATGGCAGGGGATATCCCCAGAGTGGATTTTATCTCCCATGGAGGAGGCGAGAACTGGGGGATGTTCGAGCGTCTGGTGGACAGCGATACCCTGATTGCGCCCTCGGATCTCGAGATCCTCCGTCAAAAGATGGAAATCCGGGACCAGGATGGCCGGGAGGCGTCGTTCCGCCGGATGGAAATCTATCCGTATTTGAGAAAAAACGTTTATCCAAGGCTCCGTACGGTGCGTTTCGACTTCCATCTGCACCGTAAAGGAATGGTGAAGGATACCATCCACACCACAATCCCGGACACGGTTTACCGGCAGGGAGTGCAGGCACTGAAAGACAGGGATTACGAGAGGGCGCTGGCGCTGTTGCTGCCGTACCGCGATTACAATACTGCTGTAGCCTTTCTTTCCCTTGGTAGGAATCACAATGCTATGGAGATACTCGAAAAGCTGGAAACGACGCCCCAGACCGACTATATGAAGGCGGTGATCTATTCCCGCTTTGGGGATGGGAGAAGTGCTGTCCAGCACTATATGGATGCATGTGCGGCGGACCATAGTTTCGTGTTCCGAGGGAGCCTGGACCCTGAAATAGCAACCCTTATAAAACACTATAATTTAAATCTTTACAATCAATGAAACAATTTATCTATCTGGCAGCGATTATCGCTGCGGCAGCGCTTTGCAGCTGCAACAAACAAAGCCCCGTGTACTCCTTCGGGGTGAAATCGGAAGGTCGTGCGGAGATCGCACTTGCCATTGCGGGAGACCGCAGCACCAAAGCAAGTGTGGACGGCACTGAAGCTGAAAATGCCATCGGGACCGTGGATGTATTCGTTTTCTTCAAAGGAGGGGAGTTTGACGGCCGCCTGGATGCGTATGCTCACTTCGATTCTGCACCTTACACTTTAAGTGCCACTACGGGCGACAAGACCATCTATGCAGTGGCCAACAGCGAGTATGCCGAGTCCGTGCTGGGAACCATCGCAACCAAGGCAGAACTGCTGGCAAAACTGGCAAGCTTGTCCTCTCAGAAAAATGCGGGGAACAAGCCCGGCTTGTTTACTATGGTCGGTAGCGTAAACCGCACTGCAGCCACTTCCAATGCACTTGTGGCCGGTGTGAACAGCGTCACCGTAGCTGTGGACCGTCTGGTTTCCAGGGTGCGCCTGCAGAAGATTACCCGTGCTTTCGAATCCTCTGCATTGGCTTCCCAGGAATTCAGCGTAGATGAAGTATATCTTGCCAACGTGGAAAGTGTGGAGGAATATGGCACCGGGCATACTCCCGTGGCGGATGAGTTCGTGAATAAACTCGGCGTGCCGGATGACAGCTACGATATCTGGTTGAGAAGGACCCTGTCGTCAACCTTGGCGAACAATGAATCCAAGTCCTTCACGGACGCCTCTTATAGTCTTTATGCTATGCCGAATACGGTGGATACCGATAGCGAGGCAACTCCTTTCACCGTACGCAACACCAAGCTCGTGGTCAAGGCGACCCTGGCCGGAAAGGCGCTTTATTATGTCATCCCCCTGGGCGCAATCCACGGCAATACTACCTACGATATCGGAGAACTGGTTATTACGCGTCCGGGCTCTTCGGATCCCGACCAGAAGACGGAGATCGCATCCTGCACCTTCAGCGTGGAGGTCAGCCCCTGGACTATAGTTCCGATTGAAACGGAAACCGGTAAGTATGTGATATGAGACAGGTTGGATTGCTCGTTCTTGCCTTGTTGGCAGCGGCCTGCACGGTGAAGGAGGACAGATCGTTCTGCCCGGCATGGTGCGTGGTCTATTCCGACGGTTATGTGGCCGAAGGGTGCAACGGCAATCTGACATGCAATATCGCCACCTGTGATGAACGCAATTATGAATACGGCCGGCAGGATTACGACAGTTTCACCCACAAGGGAGATCTGGTGATGGAGGTGCCCAGGAACGAAGAGGTCTATGTGGATGTCTTCTGTGGCCTGGAGGGGATGGAACTGATCGGATCCGTGCTGAAAATACCGATGGGATATGGATGCGACAACATTTATTCCGGACACGGGATGGTGTTTATATCAGGAGAAGAAGGAGAGGCCGGCCTGCCGCTGAACAAGGATTTCGCAATGATTGCGATGAAGGTGAACGGCCTTCAGGACGGCGAATACCCGTTCGGATTCCGGATAAGGGGGAACGTGGACGGGTATGAGCTTCCTGGTGGCAAACCTCACCGGGGCGAGTTCGATTACACGCCTAAAGTAGAGAAGGATAATGTGTTCCGGGCAAAAGTGCCGCGCCAGCTGGATGATTCCCTGATGATGGAGATCTTCCATCTGGATGACGGCGAGGTGGTCACGGTTCAGGAACTCGGAAAGATAATCCGGGAGATGGGATACGACTGGAATGCCAGGGACCTCAGGGATATAGGCATAGGCGTAGATGTGTCGGAGGCTTCTTTCAAGATTGTAATCGAGGCCTGGGACGTATCGGAAACAGTAACTGTATTATTATAAACAATCAATGACAATGAGAACGATTAATATATTATTTGCGGCGATGGCCGCGTTTGTGGCCGCATCCTGCAACAAGGAAGCGAGGATGGCGGTGCCGGAGGTGGAACAAGCTTGTACGCCGATCTGCTTCAAGGTGGATGGGCTGGACGTGGACTTTTCCACCAAAGTTACGCCGGTGACGGATATGGATTCTTTCAACGTAATTGCGAGCACCGGCGGTACCGGGGCGGAAACTCAGTCCTGGACAGCCGTGGCGACCAAGTCTGGCGATAGCTATATCACCAATAAATATTGGCCCAACGCCGATCCGTCGTATCATTTCTATGCGGGCAATACCTCGATGACTTTCACTGCCAACGGAGCGACTGTCACATCCGACTCTTCGGAAGACATCGTATGCGCATACAAGAACCTGCCCACCTATAATGCTCCGACCACAATGGTATTCCATCATATCCTGACCAGGCTGGGCAACGTGACTATCAGTTCATCCGGCGGCTATACCATGACCGTGACAAGTGTCGGTATCAAGAAACTCAGGACCTCCGGAACGTACAATCTGCGAACCAGAGTATGGTCCGGCACCAATGAAATTGCTCTGCAGACCATCCAGGAGGGTAGTAACGATATGTATTTCGTGCCGGGGCAGTACGACGTTTCGGTCACTTTCACTCTTGTCAAAGGGGATTTCAGCGGCACCTACACTAGTGTGGGCACGGTGGACTTCCCGGTCGAGAAAATCTGCAACCTGGCTATCGATATTGCCAAGGATCCTGCAGTGCTTGTAAGCTTCTCGGTTACGATTGCCAGCTGGGAACCAAAGTCGATACCTGTAACGATAATGTAAGGATATGAAAAGGCTTTCCATATTGCTATTTCTCCTGTGTGCATGTTCGTCCGGATTGAATGATGACCGGGATTATCCCGCAGTCGATGAACCTACGCGTATCGAATTCAGAGGCGCGAAGAACCCTGAAAGCACAGGGGATGCCAGCATGTCGGAATTCCACTATCTTACCTACGATTTCAATCTTGGCAGCTGGAGCGGAGAGCTGGGAGGTACGGCCGTCCGGAGCGGAAATGCTGGGCCATTCCTCCCGGCAGACGCGTCCAGAATGTATTGGCCGGAAGGCAAGATCTACTCCTTCTACGCCGCCGGCTATAATGATGCTTTGCAGGTTGGTGCGGAGGATGTGGAATTCGGCACAGCCATGATGCTGTACAGTTCCGGCACCACCGCCGTCCTGAATATAAAGAATCCTCATCACAACGTGGATTGGATGGCTGCCAAGGTGCTGCATCTGGAGAAGGTCGATGGAATCCCGCTCCAATTCAAGCATGTGTGTGCGAGGGTCAGTGAGCTGTCTTTCAATCTGGAGGCCTACAAGGCATGGATCGAAGAAAAAGAGCTGGATATCGCTGATATAGTATTGCTCAGCTGCACTTTGAGCGATGTGGATGAGCAGACCTATGTGTATGCTTCGGATAATGCGTCGCTGTTCAAGAGAGAATCGTCTGACTACACTTCGTCTCCATCCCATCAGATCGACGGGAGCCGGAGACTGAATCTTACGGCAGGGGGCTCTTCGGCGGCGATTTCGTACTTCGCTTTCCCCGGCAGACACACCATCACTGTTCACATCCAGACGGTGGATTCTAACGGCAACCAGGTGGTGGATGACCGCGTGCTCAGCGGGGAAGTGAATCTGCCGATGAACTCCGATTGCGCGCTGAGCATAGTGATCAATCCGAATGCGAGGGATCTGGAAGTCGGAGTGATCACCAGCGCGGCCGGTTGGGAAGACGGAGGCACCGGAAGGGTGCCGCTTCGTCTTTCTTCCCGGGGGAGCGAGTCGCTGGATTTATGCGCTTTCCGGGAGGACGGTTCCCTGTATGCGCATGCCAGGCAAAACGGAGATACCGTCTCTGCAAGCTTGGCATCCGGGGAGCCGCTCACCTGGTGGCTGATAGCCAATGCACCCGAAGCATTGCTTGAGGATGTAGTGTCGCTGGAGCAATTCAGGGCATCTAAAGTGTCGCTTGAGGACAATAGCAGGGACTCCATGGTAATGACCGGTTACAATAGGGGGATTCTCGAGTCGGACTCGGAAAAAACTATACAGATGGACAGGGTGCTGAGCAAAGTATGCATTGGAAAACTGACCCCGGTTTTTCTGGGGGATGAAGAGTTCGCAAACGTGGAAACCAGACTGGAAAGAGTATTCCTTCTGAATGCGGCTACGACCGTTTTTCTGGACGGAACTCCATCCGATGCAGAGATACGCAACAGCGGAAGGCTGGATACCAATCTGTCCGAGGCTTTGTCGGACCTTCTGGTATGCACACCTTCGTTGAGACTGGACGGTGCCGGAAGCATTCAGCTGGATAAGGACCTGTATTGCTGTCCGAATCCTGCCGGGAATACCAAACTGGTGCTGGAACTGACTATTGCGGGAGAAACGGATTACTATCCTATCACCCTTCCTCGAATGGAATGCAACCGTGAGTATAGAGTAGAGGAAGTGGAACTGTTGGGGTGGGGTTCATTATCGCCGGACGTGCCGGTGGATCGCAGGGCTTTAAGCTTCTCGATCCTGGTGAATCCCTGGGGAAACGAAGATAAAAGTCTTACTTTGGATTAATCGTGAAAACAAATGAAAATCAATATATTACGCTATATGATTCCGGCGCTGTCGCTGATGGCATGCATGGAAAAACAGCCAACAGAAATAGGGAGTCCGGATTCCGCCTGCATTACGTTGACGGTGGAAAGTGACGCCCCTTCAAAAAGCTCCATGCTGGCGAACGAGAGCCTTGTGCGGGACCTCAATATCTGGATATACACATCCTCCGGGCAATGCAAGGAGTCCTTCTATTTCGACGGCCTTTCTATCACGTCTTCCGGCAGTGTAAACTTCACCACGACCGCAGGCGGGCATAGCAAACTGATCGCCATAGGCAATGCCGGGAGGGTGCTGACCGCGCCGTCGCTGAGTTCGGAGAGTGTGCAGATTCCGATGTCTTATGCCAATGATGGCGCCGGGTTGATGCTGATGGTGGGAGAGGGGAGTTTCAGCCTGACTTCCACCGGGATGCAGAGTTCCGTGGTTATGCATCGCGCGATGAGCAGAATCGCCCTCACAGTGGGCCTGGAGCCATCTCTGGCGGCTGCCGGAGGAGTGCTGGGCGGGAATGTGCGGATTAGCCGCGCAGGTTTTTTCAACAGTCCGTCGGTGGTGTCGCTGCTGCCGTCCGCAGCCTGGGAAAGCGTTCGCACTTTCAAGGCCGTCCAAGGGACAAGTTTCGCATCGGGAGACCGCATCTCCGCATCCGACATCTCCACATTATGCTCCGGGGGAACGGTGTATCTGTACAGCCTCCCGAACTACACGGACATTGCATATACGGATGCTCCATCTTCCGGCACCCAGTATGCCTCCTATATAGAGATGCTGCTGGAGTTCGATGGGATAGGAAATGTGGGCGAGGGGCGCGTCCTGTGCCGTTTTTATGCCAACGACGATGCCAGGATAGGGCTTAAGGGAGGATGCAGCTACACCTGCCAGGTGACTGTCTCTAACGATGGCGCATCCAATTCCTGGCGGAAGGATGATTTCCGCCTGGATACTCCCGATACATTCCTGGCAGGAGAGATAAAGAACGTATATATGCATTCCCGCAATCACGATGCGCAGGCCGTGGCTTTTTCGCTCTCAGAGACTCCCGGAGTGAACGAAACCGGGGTTTTTCGCATTGGGGAGAAGGTGACGGAGTCGTATCTGCATGGAGTCAAGGTGATAGCCAAGACGGTAGGGAGCGGCACTCTCTATTGCTTTAATTCAAACAACGAATTGATGGGAAGTGTGCCCATGTCCTCCGTGTGGCCGCAGATCAGTATCTCGGACAAGACTCTGGATGTGACGGGTGTTGATGTGCCCTTGGATTTGCAGGGACTGGCCGGTATTTATTCCAAAAGAGCGTCGGATGAGTTGTATTCATCGTTGTACAGTATCGCATCTATAGAGCCCTTGGAAAGCGTTTCCGGCCTGTACGGACAGGATTTCATCTATTCAGGGACATCGGATGCGTCGCTGTATGTAGATAAACTAGCCTGGACTAGGGCGGGGTATGCCCGCAACTGGACCGATGCGGTTGGGAAAACCTTCCCGTACAGGGCGACGCTTGCCTGCGGGATAACGGCGGATTTCAACGTGACTGTAGCTAATGATATAGTATTTCCCCTCCGGGGAAGCGGCTATTTCGGGGAAACTTTTGATGTCTCGGAAATCGGCGATCCCTTGCCTGCGGTGGCGGCTCTGGCCAGCCAGAACACTATCACAGCCAATATCAGCGCCTCGGTTCCGTCCAGCTTCTGCACCCAGACAAGGGCACAGTGGCAGGCGAACGGATGGCGGAGCTGGTATGGCGGTGGACTGCTGACGGCGGGGCTTGTGGCGGATTTATATGTCGATTCCTGGAGCAGCAGTGGCATCCGATGGATTCTGCCTTCTGCCGCCACGAAATCACTTTACGGCGAAACCATCCCTCTGTATATCGGAAAGCTGAATCCCCATTGCGGAGAGTATGTGCGGGAGATGGTAGGGTATTATTCCTCCACCGTCTATCATCCCGTGGGAGTGGAATTGTATATGGAGGTGGTGACCTTCAACTCCGGCGCCGGTACCCAGACCACCACCTGCCTCTGCTTCCGCCCTCATTCGGACGGAACAGTTATCGATATCGCCCATGGACAGTTTGCATATCAGGGCAGGGACGGGGGCAGCCCCTATTCCAACCATACATCCATCGGACCTTATGGCTACGCCACCCTCAACAATGGGGATTTCCTGGAAACAAACTGGGACGGAGACCTGAATGAAAACAGTCTTTTCAATAACGGGTCCGGACCGTTCTACGGCACATCCGATTTCACGTTCAATGTGCGGTCGCCCTATAATGGAAGTGCCTTCGGGGCGCATTCTGGAAAGCATCTGGCGCTGTATTATTATGCACCATATACCTACCAGGGCGGGCATGCGGAGATAGCAGACGAAAACGGACACGTAAGCACCAAGGGCCACGTGTCCGTAGAGAAGTGGAGTGTATCTTCCAAAGCCTTTTTCGAGTGGCCGGAAGAGGAATTCGTCAGGCCGTCTTCTTCTGGGGATCTTTAAACAGAATCATGAAGAGGAGACCGACCACGAATGCATAGCCTGCAAAGATGTACCAGGCCTTGGACCATGAAGGATTGGCGGCATTGTAGACGGTGGCGTCAACGACTGCTCCGGCGCAAAGTGTGCCGATGGTAGCTCCAAGTCCGTTGGTCATCAGCATGAACACACCCTGGGCGCTGGAACGGATGTCCGGGGTGGTGTTCTCGTTAACGTAGAGGGAACCGGAGATGTTGAAGAAGTCGAAAGCCACGCCATAGACTATGCAGCTCAGGATGAAGAGCAGCACGCCGGGCATCGAGGGATTGCCGGCTCCGAAGAAGCCGAAACGGAATACCCAGGCGAACATTGCCATCAGCATAACTTTCTTGATGCCGAACCTCTTCATGCAGATAGGAATCAGTAGGATGCAGAGGGTCTCGGATGCCTGGCTGATGGCAATCAGGGCATTGGAGTTCTTAACTGCAAACGTGTTGGCAAGTGAAGGATCTGCGGCGAACGAGCCCAGGAAGGTATTGGCATAGCCGTTCGTGATCTGCAGCGAGGCGCCCAGCAGCATCGAGAAGATGAAGAAAATGGCGAACTGCCCCTGCTTGAAGAGGCTGAATGCCTTGAGCCCGAAAGCTTCCGCGAGACTCTTGGATTCTCCGCGGTTGATGTCGCATGCGGGCAGGGAAAGTGCGTATGCGCAAAGCACAAGCGAGAGGATGCCGGAGAAGAAGAGCTGATTGTAATTGTCCTGCATTGCAACTCCGCCGATCTTGATGAAATTGGTGAGGAGCATACTCGCGATGAATCCGACCGTGCCGAAGACGCGAAGCGGGGGATATGCGGTGACGGGATCCATTCCGGCCTTACCCAATGCGTTGTATGCCACCGAGTTGGATATGGCGATGGTGGGCATATAGAAGGCTACGCTGATGCTGTAGAGGACGAATAGCGGGGCGAAGGCGACTGTACCTCCGGCGCTCATGCAGTAGAAGCCTGCTCCCAGCATGAACAGGCCTGCCAGGCCATGGCAGAGGGAGAGTGTCTTCTGAGCGGGGATATAGCGGTCGGCCACTATGCCCATCAGCGTGGGCATGAAGATGGACACGATGCCTTGCATTGCGAAGAACCATTTGATCTGGGGACCGAGTCCAGCCATTCCGAGGTAGCGGCCGAGCGAGGTGAGATATGCACCCCAGGCCGCATACTGCAGTATAAGCATCAGGACAAGCCTGACTTTAAGCTGATTGTTTTTCATTATTCAGTGCTTTGTTGAACAGACAAATTTAGCGTTTTTCTGCTAAATTGCTTATATTTGAAAGATGAAATTTGAAAAGACTCATTCAGACCCTTTATCCTCCGCCCGCTGCGGTGTGCTGCACACTGACCATGGCGACATCCACACCCCGATTTTCATGCCTGTGGGCACGGTGGGGTCGGTAAAAGGGGTTTATCACAGGGATCTGAAGGAAGATATAAAGGCCGAAATAATTCTCGGCAACACCTACCATCTTTATCTCCGCCCCGGGCTGGATATACTCCGCCAGGCCGGAGGTCTGCACAAGTTCGAGAACTGGGACCGTCCCATCCTCACCGACAGCGGAGGCTTCCAGGTGTTCAGCCTAAGCCCCATACGCAAACTCACTCCGGACGGATGCACTGTCCAGAGCCATATCGACGGCAGCAGGCATACCTTCACCCCGGAGAATAATGTTGATACTCAGCGCATTATCGGCGCCGATATTATGATGGCGCTGGATGAATGCTGCCCCGGGGATGCGGACCATGCCTATGCCCGCAAGAGCCTGAATCTCACCAAATCCTGGCTGGAACGCTACGATAAGCGCTTCCGGGAAACCGAGCCTCTTTACGGCTACAGCCAGTGCTACTTCCCTATAGTCCAGGGATGCGTGTATCCGGATCTTAGGAAAGAGGCGGTGGATCACGCGGTGCAGTTCGATGCCGACGGTTATGCCATCGGAGGTCTGGCGGTAGGGGAACCCACGGAGAAGATGTATGAGATGCTGGAGCTGGTATGCCCCCAGCTTCCGGCGGACCGCCCCCGCTACCTGATGGGAGTCGGCACCCCCGCGAACATCCTGGAGGGCATTGCAAGGGGCGTGGACATGTTCGACTGTGTGATGCCCACGCGAAACGGCCGCAACGGCATGCTATTCACCTGGAACGGCATCATGAACATGCGCAACGAGAAATGGAAGGATGATTTCAGCGAACTGGACCCGCTGGGCACGTCCTTTGTTGACCATACTTATACCAAGGCCTACCTCCGCCATCTCTTCATTTCCGGGGAGATGTTCGCCGGGATGCTTGCGAGCGAGCATAACCTCGCATTCTATCTTGACCTGGTCCGCCAGGCCCGTGCTCATATCGAGGCAGGGGACTTTGCGGCCTGGAAGGAGGCGGCTGTGGCTAAGATTACGCAGAGATTATGAGGAAACTCGACCTCTACATATCCAAGAAGTTCATCACGACTTTCTTTATGGCGTTGCTGCTCATTATCGGCATCGTCATCATCTTCGACATTTCTGAGAAGGTGGATTACTTCGTGAAGAACGAGGCTCCGGTCAGAGCCATCATTTTCGACTACTATGTGAACTTCGTGCCGTATTTCGTGAACATGTTCAGCCCCTTGTTCGTGTTCATTACGGTCATCTTCTTCACATCCAGAATGGCGGCTAACTCGGAATTCATCGCCATCCTTTCGGGAGGCGTAAGTTATGCTCGCATCTTGGTGCCATATGTGGCCTGCGCGATACTTATCGGCCTGCTTTCTCTGGGCCTCAATCTTTACGTGATTCCCAAATCGAATGTCACCAGAACGGCTTTCGAAGAGAAATATATTAAGAACAAGCCCGTTCGGTTCAGGAATGTTCACTACCAGATCGCACCCGGGCAGTTCGTGTATGTGGAATCCTTCAGCCGTTGGAACAATACTGCCTACAAGTTCACTCTGGAGACCATCGAGGACAACAAGCTCAAGAGTAAGCTGGAGGCGGATTCCGCGGTGTGGGACAGCACCAAGCAATGCTGGAGGCTGCGCAACTGGTTTATCCGGGATTATGCTTCCGGGCTGGAAGATCATATCACCAGCGGGGAGAAGAAGGATACGGTCATCGAACTGACGATAACGGATTTCTACCGTAACGAGAAGACGGTGGAGACGCTTCCTATCAAAGACCTGAACCAGCTTATCGCCACCCAGAATATGCGTGGCGATGCGAATGTGATGTTTGCCGAGATAGAGTTGCACAATCGCTATGCGATGCCTTTCTCGGCCATCATCCTGACCATCATGGGTGTTTGCCTTTCTTCTCGTAAGAAGCGCGGCGGAATAGGCTGGAATCTGGGTATCGGCATAGGCCTGGCCTTCTCTTATATCTTGTTCCTGCGTTTCGCACAGATGTTCGTTTATGCCGGCACCATGCCGGCCGGCCTCGCCCTGTGGATACCTAACTTGCTATTTGCATTGATTACTGTTTTCCTTTATACCAAAGCTCAGAAATAATGACAGTCAAAGTCGTGAACAAGGGCAAGAACGCCCTTCCGCAGTATGCTACCCTCGCTTCGGCCGGGATGGACGTGCGTGCTTCCCTGGATGCCCCTGTGGTGCTCAATCCGCTCCAGCGTGCCATGATTCCCACGGGGCTTTATCTGGAGATTCCCGTAGGATATGAGGTGCAGGTGCGCCCTCGCAGCGGCCTTGCCGCCAAGAAGGGCATAACCGTGTTGAACACTCCCGGCACCATCGATGCCGATTATAGGGGAGAGGTGAATGTTATTCTCGTGAATCTTTCGGACCAGCCTTTTACGGTCGAGCCCGGTGAGCGCATAGCTCAGTTGGTGCTTGCGAAGCACGAGAAGATCGATTGGGAAGAGGTTTCCGAGTTGGGGGCTACTGAGCGTGGAGAGGGTGGTTTTGGCAGTACTGGCACAAAATGAGTACAGAGGAACTCTACAAGTTATATTGCGAGTGCGGGTGTCAGGTGAGTACCGATAGCCGCACGATTCCTGAGGGTGCTATTTTTTTTGCGCTCCGGGGAGAGAATTTCGATGGGAATCAATATGCACTGAAGGCCCTGGAAGCAGGAGCCGCGTATGCAGTCGTAAACGATGATGCGGGCATTGCTCCTGCGGACGGGCAATGCGGAGACGGGCTCCCCTTGCGGGACGCGGCTCTGCCCTTTGCCCGTCGCGGAAAGCCTGAAGGGGCCCGCATCATCCCTGTTCCGGATCCGTTCCAGAGCCTTCAGGCGCTGGCGATCCATCATCGTCAGGTGCTAGGAATCCCGGTAATCGGCCTGACGGGAACGAATGGGAAGACTACTACCAAGGAGTTGATCGCGGCGGCGCTGGGTGCAAAGTTCAAGGTCGCGGCGACCAAAGGCAACCTGAATAACGATATAGGCGTGCCGCTGACTTTGCTTTCCATCAAACCGGGCACCGAGATGGCCGTGGTGGAGATGGGTGCCAATCATCCTGATGATATCGCGAAACTGGTGAAGGTCAGCCAGCCGGACTACGGATACATCACCAATGTGGGAAAGGCGCATCTGCTGGGTTTCGGTTCCTTCGAGGGTGTGCTGGCTGCAAAGACGGAGCTTTACAAATGGCTCGGCAGCCACAAGGGCTCGCTGATATTCGTGAATACGGATCATACGGACCTGGCTGCAGAGGCCCGCAAACAGGCCTGCCATCAGTGGGAGTTTAGCCGCGAGTCCATGGGTATTGAGGTGCTTCCTGCTACGCCCGAGAATCCCTTCCTGGCGCTGAAAGTCGGCAAGGATGAAATCCATACCCGTCTTGTGGGTGCATATAATACAGATAATGTGATGGCTGCTCTGGCGATCTCCGAATATTTCGGAGTGAAGCGGGAGGATGCTATCCGTGCAATCGAGGCCTACACTCCGGCCAACAGCCGTTCACAACTTCAGAAAACGGATCGCAATACACTCATCGTGGATGCCTACAATGCCAATCCTACTTCGATGGGGCTGGCTATCGACAATCTTGCGGCCTTGAAGGCAGATAACAAGATGGCACTGCTGGGCGATATGCGTGAACTTGGTGATGCTTCGGTCGAGGAACATAAGAATATCGTTCGCAAACTTGTGGAAGCGGGCATACCTGCATGGCTGGTAGGGGAGGAATTCGCTAAAGCTCTTCAGGAACTTGGCATGGCTCCCGGCGCAGATTCCCTAATCCGCGGCCATTTCCTCACATCCGACGATCTGGCGGTTCACATCGCCTCCAACCCCGCCCAATTCACCGGCACCACCATCCTCGTCAAAGGCTCCCGCGGCATCCGCATGGAAAAGGCCATTCCGGAACTATAGGCGGAGGCGGTATTGGATCTTGAAATCTTTAAGCGAGGCACGCAGGTTAATCTGGTGCCTCGTTTTTTTGTGTCGGTAAAGCAGGCTGGTGGTTAGCGAAAGTGAATGCATCTTGCCGTAATAGGCGGGCACGGTGAAGCATCCGGGAAGGTCACGTTCGTAGGAGTAGATGCGGGAGGTCCAGTTGGGGGTGTCGCAGATTGTGCCGCGCAGATAAACGGAGAATTGCAGACGGGTTGTGTCGGATGCTGTCTTGTAGCCGAGTTCGAGGTAGGCAAGGCCGCCGGGTTTATAGCTGGCGGTTTGCACCCCGTTAAGCCGCAGACAGCCTTGAAATGGGCCTCTGGAGGCCTTCAGGTCCGCCCTGAGATCATGCCTCCAAACGGCGGAATAGCTGTCCCCGGAGGGACTGAGTTGCATGCGCTCCACCCAGCGGATAACGGGGGAAATCTGCCACGAGCCAAAAGTAATAGTTGGGGTGGCGTTGACCACAGATTTGAATTGCTGGTAGTTGGTTTTCCGCAAACGGCGCTTTTCAGGATGCAAGGCCATATCCACCGTGCAGTTCAACCATTTTCGGGCGAATCCAGCGGCGATGCCGGCCTCATCCCGGACCTTGGTGGAAGATCGCACCGCACCTGCACCGGGGGCGGAATAGTCGGGGGAGTAATACCTGGCAAGGATGCTGACGGAGGTCTTGTATTCCGGCGCCCAGGTGGCTCCTGCAAGCGCGGCGACGCCATCTGCCCAGGCCGCTTCCCCGAACAAGGTAAGATGCCCCAGGCCCTTTTTCCAATCGGCGGAGAATCCGCTCTTGCCGGCATCTAAGAAGCCATTCACGCCAATGGATGCGCTACTTCCGCGCCATCCGGCAGAAGCCATCAGCGCTCTGCTATCCGTTACGCCCGCAGCCAGCAGGAAACTCCGTCCGCAGTAGTCCACGCTGATGCCGCGGTAGGAGGGAGAGAAGGACCCGGTGCCGGAGAATCCCGAGCCGTTGCGGCTGAAACTGCCGGCGCTGGGAAATCCGCTCAGGGAGAAGCCGCTCCACAGCAGCAAGCCCTGCCCGAATCGGGCGTTGAAATCCCCCAGGACAGCCTTCCAGGGGCGCTTGCCGTAGATTACGGCGCTGGCAGTGGTGCTCTCCCGGCGGGATAGGTAGAACTCCGCCTTCTCCCCATAGGATAGATGGTATTTGCCCGCGAGGGTTGTGCCCGCTTCCTTAATCACTGCCCGCGCTGTGGCATCCTGCCTGATGCTGCGATAGTGCCTTTTGCCGGCGGGGGAATGGCTCTCGAATGATAGGAACAGCGCCAGCGCCTCTGCCAAGGGCGGTGTGAATCCCGGCACCCTGCCCAGTTCCGAGGCCGAAAGGATATCCCCGGTGCGCTCTATGTAGTCCTGAATGCTGGCTATCTGGTAATCGCTGAAAAGCCCGCTGGCGCGCATGCGGGACGAGGACGCAAGATTAATACATACGGGATTAGCGGCGAGGCTTTCGAACCTCTCCATCTCGCTTTCTCCAAGTTCCTCAGGGCTACCCGCGCCCGTGATAATCAAAACGGCCTCTATCAAACCAATTAATAATTTCATGGGGCGCAATATAGAACAGGCAAACAGCAATGTCAATCAAATAAATGCATATCTGAATTTATTTTTAAGTTTGCGTATCGGAAATATTTGTAACTTTATGCTTTGAAACTTATAATATGGTTAAAGT
>JAGCUK010000090.1 GCA_017962925.1 Bacteroidales bacterium | reverse complement strand
TCTACAACGGAGCGGAGGTCGTTTGCCATGTCGTATTCGTCGAGCACGCGGTCGAGGTTGAAATAAACAATGGCGCCTTCGGCGGGGCCTTCGCCGACGCTTGTGCCTTCGGCTGCGCCTTCAGCGGTCTTGGCATTCTTGCAAGAGACAGCGGCCAGCACGAAAACTGCGGCGCTGATGATGAGAGCGATTCTTTTCATATTTGGTTGTTTAATTGTTTTCTGTTGTAATAGCTTACAAAGATAAGGAAATAATTCTAAATCCGTGCCAAGTACTCCTTAATAGTACGCTCGAGGCCCATATAGATGGCGTCGGAAATAATGGCGTGCCCTATCGAGACTTCGTCGGTCCAGGGGATGGTGCGGATAAAATAAGCAAGATTTTCCAGATTGAGGTCATGACCTGCATTCAGGCCCAGACCTGCTTCTCTGGCAGCTTCTGCAGTGCGCAGATAGGGGGCTATGGCTTCCTCGGGGCCGGCGGCGTACCTGGCGGCATAAGCTTCGGTGTAAAGCTCCACCCTGTCGGCTCCGCAGGCCTTTGCCGCAACTGCCATCTCAGGCTTGGGGTCGATGAAGATAGATACGCGTATTCCTTTCTGATGGAAGAGCTCGCACATCTCGCTGAGAAACTTCTTGTTGGCCACGGTGTCCCAGCCGGCATTGGATGTGATGGCATCGTGTGCATCGGGCACCAGGGTGACCTGGTCCGGCACCACCTCCATCACAAGGTCCCGGAACGACTGGGGGACGGGGTTTCCTTCTATGTTGAATTCGGTTTTGAGCAGGGGACGGATGGCACGCACGTCGTTGTAGCGGATGTGACGCTCATCTGGCCTGGGGTGCACTGTGATGCCCTGGGCGCCGAATTCTTCGCATTTCAAAGCGGCCAGCGTGACATCGGGCACATTGCCTCCTCTGGCATTGCGCAGAGTGGCTATCTTGTTTATGTTGACACTTAGCTTGGTCATGGTGATACAAAAGTAGCAAAAACCACCGAATATCGTAAAATAATGTTAAATTTGTAGGCTTATTATGAAAATCGGATACTTCATAAAGAAAAGTGCCCTGAAGGGGGAAGCGCGCATTGAGGCAATGCTCTCGCAGCTTTCCGCCGGCGGGGCTGTCATTTATGAGATCCGCACCAGCAAATGCGTGCAGCCTGGCACCGATATGGTGCTGAGTTTCGGAGGGGACGGAACCTTCCTGAGCGCTGCCCATCGCGTGGCGGAAGCGGGCATCCCCATCCTGGGAGTGAACCTCGGCCGCATGGGCTTCCTCGCCGCCAATTTCGCCGAGGTCAGCGCCGAGGTAATACTTTCCGGCCGCTGGAGCGTGGAGGAGCTGGACATGCTGAAGCTTTCCTGCTTCGGCGTGGAGATTCCCGATTTCTGGCCCTATGCGGTGAATGAGCTCAGCCTCCACCGGGATACCGCCGAAATGCTCGGGGTGGATGTGGTGATAGACGGCAACTCCCTTCCTACTTACTGGGGGGATGGCCTGCTGATCGCCACGAGTGCCGGCTCCACCGCCTACAACCTTAGTGCGGGCGGCCCTATCTGCCTGCCGGCATCTCCCGTGCGCCTGATCACCCCCGTGGCTCCCCACAACCTCAACCTCAGGCCCCTGGTGGTGCCGAAGGATGCGGAAATCATGCTCCGGGGCAAGTCCAGGAGCGGAAAGATGATCCTGAGCCAAGACAATCGCAGCTATGTCATCCCCTGCGGCACCGTAGTGCGGGTAGGCACCGCATCTTTCCCCCTCAGGCGAGTGAGCCTGGGCAAGTCGAATTTCATAGATGCCCTCGAGAGCCGTTTCTTCTGGGGGCAGGACGTGAGAAATACAGTTGAATAGTATGCAGCTTCCAGAGAGACTACCTAAACACATCTCCATCATAATGGATGGCAACGGCCGATGGGCGAAGGAACGCGGCAAAGAGAGGGCGTTCGGCCATGCCGAGGGCATCGAGAGCGTGCGCGTGATCACCGAGGCCTGTGCGGAGTGGGGGATTCCCTATCTGTCTCTGTTCGCATTCTCCGAAGAGAACTGGGGTCGTCCTCAGGATGAGGTGGATGCTCTGATGAAGCTGATGTTCAAGGCAGTTGCGGCGGAATACGAGACCATGATGAAGAATAATGTCCGCTTCGTGGTGCTCGGCAACCGCGCCCGTCTGGCTCCCTCGCTCAACGAGGCCGTTTCCCATCTGGAAGAGGCCACATCCCGCAATACCGGCCTGACCATGATAGTGTTCGTGAGCTACAGCGGACAATGGGATATCCAGCAGGCTGCGGACCGCATGGCCGCCGAGGGCGGGAACAGCATCGAACCTTATCTGGTGACCGCTGGCTTCCCGGATCCGGACCTTATCATCCGCACCTCCGGCGAGAAGCGCATCAGCAACTACCTGCTCTGGCAGGCCGCATACAGCGAATTTGTGTTTACGGACACACTTTGGCCTGATTTTAGAAAGGATAGCCTCCTGGCTGCCCTCGAGGAGTTTGCCTCGCGGGACAGGCGTTATGGAAAAGTCAAATAAGGAATGAAGATCAGAAAGATAATTGCTCTGTCGGTGCTGCTGCTAAGCGCAGCCGTATCGTTCGCCCAGGAGGGGGGAGTGGAAGTCGATTATTCCCGTCCCGTAAAGTATAAGGTGGGTGGAGTGAGCGTACAGGGCAACAATTATTTCAGTGAAAGTCAGATAATCTCCCTTACCGGGCTCCAGAAAGGAATGGAAATCACCGTTCCCAGCGAGGATTTGTCCGGAATAGTGCGCCGTCTTTGGCTCCAGCGTTATTTCGAGGATGTGTCGATGGAGATCGACCATCTCAGCGCCGACAGGGATTCCGCTTTCCTGGTAATCAAGATCATCGAGCGCCCGAGGGTATCCAAGTGGTCGTTCACGGGCGTCAAGTCCGGCGAGAAGAAGGATCTCCAAGAGAGGCTGAACCTCCGCCGCGGCGGTGAGTTTTCGGATTATGTAGAGAAGACATCCTCCGACATCATCAAGAAATATTATGCTGAAAAGGGCTTTCTGGACTGCCAGGTCAAGGCCGAGGTAGAGAAGGATACCATCATCAAGAAGGCTATCCGAGTCAATTTCGCCGTGGACAGGGGCATCAAGGTCAAGGTGCAGGACATCAACTTCATAGGCAATGAGCACGTGAAGGAGTTCAAACTTGCGCGCAGCATGAAGAAGACCAAGTCCCGCAAGTTCTACAACTTCTTCCATACCAAGAAATTCGATCCCAAGGAATATCCCAACGACAAGAAAACCCTCATCAGCGCCTTCAACGAGGCCGGTTACAGGGATGCCCGCATCGTCAAGGATTCCATCTACACCATCGAACCCGGACGCCTCGGCATCGATATCACGGTAGAGGAAGGGGATAAATACTACTTCCGCGATATCACCTGGACCGGCAACTCGGTCTACCATTCAGACCAGCTCAATCAGGTGCTTTCCATCAAGCCCGGGGACGTCTACGATATCGTTACCATGGAAAAACGCCTCTTCGGCGGCGGTAAGCAGTCCGACTATGACATCTCCAAGATGTACAGGGACAACGGCTATCTCTTCTTCTCCGTCACTCCCGTCGAGACCAACATCCAGAATGATTCCGTAGATGTGGAGATGCGTATCTCCGAAGGCAAGCAGGCCACGTTGAACAATATCATCATCAACGGAAACGATCTCACCAGCGAGAAGATAGTGAGGCGCCAGATATTCACCCGCCCTGGAGATCTCTTCAGCCAGAGTGACTTCGAACGTTCCATACGTGAAATCGCATCCCTCGGCCAGTTCGATCCGGAATCCATCATGAGCTCCGGCGGATATTCCATGATCCCCAACCAGAACAACAATACGGTGGACCTGGTTTACAACGTCACCGAGAAGCCGTCCAGCCAGCTGGAACTTTCCGGCGGTTGGGGCGGACGCACCTTTGTGGCAACCGCGGGTGTGTCGTTCAACAACTTCTCCACCCATCGCATGTTCGACAAGGGCGCATGGAGGCCGGTGCCTCTGGGAGACGCCCAGAACCTATCTTTCCGCTTCCAGACCAACGGAACCTACTACACCGCACTTTCGGCCAGCTTCGTGGAGCCATGGCTCTTCGGCAAGAAGCCTACTTCCCTCAGCCTCTCGGCATATTATACCCGCCAGACGAACTCCTCCTATCTCTATCTCAGTCACGACAGAATGCTGGAGATATATGGTTTTGCGGCATCTCTGGGTAACCGCCTGAAGTGGCCGGACAACTACTTCGTGCTCTACAACGGCCTCAGCTGGCAGACCTATAAGCTTACCAACTGGTATTCGGGATACTTCTTCTTCGACGACGGTCTGTCTCACAACCTGAGCTACACCTTCAGCCTGAACAGGAACTCCACCGACCAGCAGATATATCCCCGTATGGGATCCGATTTCTCCTTCAGCGTGCAGATGACTCCTCCTTACTCGCTGTTCCGCAAGCACACCTTCGATTCCAAGGGGAACAAGGTGCCGGTGGCGAGCTGGAAGGATATCGACTACGACACTTGGGATTCGGACCATCGCTTCCGCTGGATCGAATATAACAAGTGGAAGTTCTCTGCGGCGAGCTACACCAAGCTCGTGGGAGACCTGGTTTTGATGACCAGAGCGCAGTTTGGTTATCTGGGCTATTACAACAGGAGGTGGGGTTATTCTCCGTTCGAAGGCTTCCTGGTGGGTGGTGACGGTATGTCGGGCTATAGCACTTATGGTTCGGATATCATCCCTCTGCGTGGCTACGACAACTATTCCCTCACTCCTTACACTGAGACGAATTACAATGCAAACCGTTCCGCTTATGCGGGTAACGTATACGACAAATTTACCGTGGAACTCAGGTATCCGGTCATCCTGCAGCCTTCCAGCACCATCTTCGCGCTGGTCTTCCTGGAGGGAGGTAACTGCTGGGCGGATATCAAAGATTTCAATCCTTTCCAGATCAAACGCAGCGCTGGCGTGGGTGCGCGCATCTTCTTACCGATGGTGGGTCTGCTCGGCATCGACTGGGGCTACGGCTTCGACAAGGATGTCAGCGGTCAGAAAGGCGGAAGCCAGTTCCACTTTATTATTGGACAACAATTTTAATTTAATTTAGATATGAAAAAGATTCTTTTGATTGTGGCGGTATCGCTCATCGGTGTGGCAGCTTCAGCCCAGAAGTTCGCTCATGTGAATTTCCAGGAACTCGTGCAGCTCATGCCCGAATCCGACCAGGCCCGCTCCGTCATTCAGGAGTCGCAGAAGAACGCCCAGGAGTCCTATCAGGAAATGATGAACGAATTCCAGGACAAGTATGCAAAGTATCAGCAGAATGTGAATACTTACACTCCTGCCACCCGCAAGAGCAAGGAAGATGAACTCACCCAGATCCAGCAGCGCATTCAGGAATTCAGCCAGAATGTGGAGCAGGAACTTCAGGAGCAGCAGCAGAAGCTGATGGAGCCCATCTACAAGAAGGCCCAGGAAAAGATGCAGGAAATTGCGAAGGCCGGCGGATACATCTTCGTGTTCGACCGCAGCTCACTTCTCTACATCGACGAGGCTCAGAGCACCGACATTACCCCCGAGGTGCGCAAGGCACTGGGAATTCCTGAAAGCAGGACCCTCGAGAGCCTCCAGGCCGAGCTTGCTTCCCAGGCTGCCGCGAATGCTCAGTAGCATTCCGCACAACGTATTAAAACTGTAACCAAAAACTTAAATAATGCAACACAAGGTAATTGATGCCAAAGATGTTGTGATAAGATTTGCAGGAGATTCCGGTGACGGCATGCAGCTCACCGGGTCTCTTTTTGCAGATATGTCCGCCATCTATGGCAATCAACTTTCAACTTTCCCGGACTATCCTGCGGAAATTCGCGCCCCTCAGGGCACGGTTTCGGGGGTGTCCGGTTTTCAGGTTCATATAGGCAGCGAGGATGTAACTACCCCCGGTGATTTCTGCGACCTTCTGGTTGCGATGAATCCCGCGGCGCTGATGGCAAATGCCAAGTGGTGCAAACGCACCGCGATGATCCTCGTGGACTCCGACGCTTTCGACGAGCCTGGCCTGCGCAAGGCCGGTTTCAAGACAGACAATCCCTTCGAGGAGCTGGGTGTTGAGGACAGGGTTCTCATCGTGGCCCCCATCACGGGGCTTACCGAACTGAGCCTCAAGGACAGCGGAATGGACACCAAGGCAATACGCAAGTGCAAGAACATGTTCACGCTCGGCATGGCCTGCTTCATCTATGACCGTCCTCTGGATTATATCTACACCTATCTGGAGAAGAAGTTCTCCAAGAAACATCCCGAGGTGATAGAGCCCAACAAGAAGGTGCTGAAAGACGGTTTCAACTATGCTGCGAACATGCAGATGATAGCTAATACCTATCATATTGAGCCAGCGCACCCGAAGAAGGGACGCTATCGCAACATCACCGGCAATCAGGCGACCGCCTGGGGACTGCTGGCGGCATCCGAGAAGAGCGGACTTCCGCTTTTCTGCGGTTCCTATCCTATCACTCCCGCTACCAATATCCTGGAGGAACTCGCAATACACAAGAGCCTGGGAGCCAAGACTTTGCAGGCAGAAGACGAGATCGCCGGCATCTGCACCGCCATCGGCGCTTCGTTCGCCGGCAATCTCGCCGTCACCACCACTTCAGGCCCCG
>JAGCUK010000089.1 GCA_017962925.1 Bacteroidales bacterium | reverse complement strand
GATCCACCATTCGCGCTCGCGGAAATTCTTGCCGGCACCGTATGCAGCGTGGTAGGCCTTGTAGAAGTAGAACTCGCCCTGGCCGTCCCAGAGGCCGTATTTGAGGGCCACCGACTCCACGTTGTCGGAAGCCATGAAGTTCTTGCTGTCTTTGCGGTCGATGCGCCCGATGCGGGGGATGTTGGCGGAGACCGCCACCTCACCGTCCGGCACTCTCTGGGCTGCCCACACGGCACCTTTCTCCCCCCTTCCACAACCGAGCACCTCGAAGAACCAGACCTCCTTCTTGTCGGCCACGGTGAGGCATTCGCCCCCGTCTATGTATCCGTATTCCTCTGCCAGCGAGCCCATCAGTTTGACCGCGTCACGGGCATTGTCGCAGCGCTGCAGAGCCAGGCGGCAGAGTTCTTCCACCAGGAAGATTCCGTTGCCGCTGCGCAGGGTGTCGGGACCGGAGAAGGTGGTTTCTCCTATAGCAACCTGCTTCTCGTTAAGGGAAGGATATGCGGTGTTGAGATATGCATAGGTCTTGCGGGCCTCGGGGATCTCGCCGGTTTTGCGAAGGCCGGTGGTATCCCCCGGAAAGGCCACGTGGCGGCCGCCCCGGTAAACGGGGTGCATCGTGCCTTTCGGATATCTGGCAGCCGGCTCTTGGGTGAGCCAGGTGCGGGATTTGCCGTCGCAGGTGTGCGAGGTGATGACACTGCCGTCGGCGGAAGCCAGACGCCCTACGGCTATGCTGGTGCAGTCAAGGCCATCGGTTTCCCAGTCCTGTGCCGAAGCGGCGCTCGCAATCAGAAATAAGGCAGGAATGAGCAGTAACTTCTTCATAATCAAATCTCTTTAAGTGAGATGGCAAAGCCGCCTGAAGGGGCCATGCGGATGGGCAGCACGGTGGAGGCGTCGATTGTCTGTTTGGAGATGGTATAGCGGGCGCAGGGGGCTGAGCCGGTTTCCTGCGACACGTTCACGCCGTCGGCATCGGGGGCGTCGGCATAGATGGTGGCTTCGTACTTCGCGCCGGGTTTCAGATACTCGAAAGAGATGTCGAAACTGCGGCTGTTTTCGTCGGTGATGCCGCCGACGAACCAGATATCTTTAGTTGCATCCGGCTTGCCGTTGACGTCCGTGAGGCAGAAGCGGCTGGCCCCGTTCACATAATCCTTCTTGCCGTCGGAGAGCGCTGCGACCCCCTTTGCAGCCAGCTCCATCGTGGATTTGCGGGGCTGTCGGGCGACTACTATATAATCTCCCGGCTCAGCATAGAGATACTTGCTCTGCTCCCAATCGACCGCGACGTCCTTGATGAACTGGAAGGCGTCGACATACCTCTCGTAGTTCTCCGGCAGGTCGCAGGCCATCTGGAGGGGGGAGGGCATGGTCAGATAGAGGCCAAGCTGCTTGCAGACTGTGAACTTGAGCACGTCCTTGCGCTTGGGGGTGATGAGCTTCAGGTTCATCTCCAGCGCGCCCGGGGTATAGTCCATCGGGCCGCCCTGCAGGCGGGTGAAGGGCAGGATGGTGAGGTGCTTGGGCTCTACGCTGTCGCAGAACTCTCCTCCCTTTGCCGCTTCGTTGCCTACCATATTCGGCCAGGTACGGCAAAGGCCGGTCGGGCGCACCGCCTCGTGGGCGTTGACCATAATGTGATGCTCCGCCGCCCGGCGGATCACATAATTATAGTGGTTGATGATGCTCTGGCTGTAGTGATGCTCTCCTCTCGGGAGGATGTCTCCCACATAGCCGGTCTTGACCGCATCGTAGCCGTATTGGTTCATAAGGTCGAAGGCCTCGGGGATCCATCGCTCGTAATTGGCTGTGGAAGAGGAAGTTTCGTGGTGCATTATCAGGCGTATGCCTTTCGAATGCGCATAGGCGTTGAGGGCTGGAAGGTCGAAGTCCGGATAGGGAGTGACAAAGTCGAACACCCTGTCTTTCTGGTGCCCGAACCAATTCTCCCAACCTATGTTCCAGCCTTCTATCAGCAGGCCGTCCATGCCGCTGGCGGCTGCAAAGTCGATGTAGCGGCGGACGTTCTCGTTGGTGGCTCCGTGCCTTCCGTGGGGCTTGGAGTTGGCATAATCGGTCTCTCCGACTATGATTACATTATGCTCGTCGGTGTAGGACCAGGTGGTGCGCCCCACTATCATCTCCCACCATACACCCATATATTTGGTAGGGTGGATCCAGCTCACGTCTTCGATGGCGCAGGGTTCGTTAAGGTTGAGGATGAGGCGGGATGCAAGAATCTTCCGGGCGTCATCCGTCACCATCACCGTGCGCCAGGGCGTGTGGCTGCCAGCCTGCAGAAGGGCGCCCCAGCCTTCGGCGTCGGGAGTGAGATGGGTGCGGAAGGTCCTGCGCCTGAGTTCCAGGTTGGTGGTGGGATAATTCACCACTGCCGCCTCGTGGATGTTGATATACAGCCCGTCGTCCGTCTTTAGCTGAAGGGCGGTCTGCACTCCGGAGGGGCTGAAGGTCTGCTGGGAGGCATTCCCCACCTTCATCTTCTTGGCCGTACGGCGGATTTCGCTCATCCGGGTGACGTTGTAGCTGTATTCCTGGGTGTCGTAGTCCCCGGGGATCCAGATTGCTGTATGGTCGCCCGTCATGGCGAACTCGGTGAGCTCGTCCTTGATCACGAAATCCACCAGATTCGGCTGCTCGGGGAACTCGTAGCGGAAGCCCAGACCGTCGTCGTAGAGGCGGAAGCGGATTATCATGTCGATGCCGCCCTTTTCCAGAGTGACCGCCATCTCGTTATAGTTGTTACGGATGTGGGATTCCTCTCCCCAGACAGTGGTCCAGGTCTCATCGAAAGAGGCTGTCTGCACGTCCTTCAGCGAGAATCCACGCTGCATGTCCACGGGCTTGCGGTAGCGTTTCCCGGTATTTTTTGCGGTTTCGCTGATGTATATCTTTTCTCCGCGGAAGGTAAAACCGAGTTTGCTGGGCTTCACCACCTCGCGGCCGTCGTATTGCAGTTCATAGGTTGGAACGCCCTTTTTGTTGATGTCGACATTCAGCTGCAGCTTTCCGTCCGGGCTGGACAGAGTGCCTGCTAGCAACAGGAAAAGGAGTACTGTCTTCATACAGACAAAAATACAAAGAATATTCGTATCTTCGCTGTTCAGAATAATAAAAAGCATTGACACTCAAATTCAAGATTGAATATCATACCCGCTGGGGAGAATCTCTGGCGCTGGTGGGCGCGGACGACAAGGTCTGGCCTATGAACTATACATCCGACGGCATCTGGACACTCAGCATTCCCAAGGCCGGCGCCGGCTTCCTCAAAGACTACTTCTATGTGGTGATCGAAGACGGCATTTGGACCCGCACAGAATGGGCGCACCATCACCGTTCGAAGGAGGATGCCAAGCACGAAATCTGCGATGCGTGGATCGACTGCCCCATCCAGGGCTGCCCCTTCCCGAGGGAGCATTCCGCGAAAATTTTCGACCAACCTGGATATCGCGGCGCAGGTACCGCTATCCCCGTTTTCTCCCTACGTAGCGAGGAAGGCTTCGGAGTGGGTGAATTCAACGATATTCCCCGCTTCGTAGACTGGATGGAACGCACCGGACAGAGCGTTCTCCAGCTGCTTCCCATCAACGATACCACCCGCCACGGAGAGTGGGGAGATTCCTATCCCTACAGCCCGGTTTCTTCCTTCGCCCTGCACCCGATCTACATCCATCTTCCCGGTGTCGGGATAAAAGAGGATGCCGCCTACAAGGCTCTGCGGAAAGAACTGAACGCCCTCCCGACGGTGGATTATCCGAGGGTGGTCGCGCTCAAGACCAAGTATCTGCTGCAGGCCTACGCGGAACGCGGCGCAAAGGACCTCGCGACTCCCGCTTGCAAGCACTTCATCAAGGAGAGCGCCTTCTGGCTGGATCCGTACGCGGAATTCTGCGCGGAAAGGGACGGCAACGATGCTGACTTCTACCGTTGGGTGCAGTTCCATCTGGACAAGCAACTCTCCAAGGTGGTCAAGTACGCCCACGAAAAAGGCGTCTACCTCAAGGGAGATCTCCCCATCGGCGTCGGACGCGACAGCGTGGATGCCTCCAGCTTCCCCAAGCTCCTCAACCTCGACTCCAGCGCGGGTGCACCGCCGGATTTCTTCAGCGCGGACGGCCAGAACTGGGGCTTCCCCACCTATAATTGGGAAGAGATGGCGAAGGATGATTACGCCTGGTGGAAGGCCCGCCTCCGCACCATGGCGAAGTATTTCGACGCGTTCCGCATCGACCACATCCTCGGTTTCTTCCGCATCTGGGAGATTCCTCTGCCGGAAAAGAGCGGATTGCTCGGGCACTTCAACCCGGCCATGCCTTACAGCCGCGAGGATATCCAGATCCTCGGCCTGCCCATCCTGGGGCTGTTCATCGAAGACCCCCACAAACCGGGCTGGTTCCATCCCCTCATCGCTCCGGACACAAGCGGCCTGGAGCCCTGGCAGAAGGATCGCTTCGATAATCTCTATATCGATTTCTTCTATCACCGCCACAATGACTTCTGGGCGCACAACGCCATGCGTAAGCTGCCCAAACTGCTGAGCTGCACCGGAATGCTGGCCTGCGGCGAAGATCTGGGCATGGTGCCGGACTGCGTGCCTGGCGTGATGGACCACGAAAAGATACTTTCGCTGGAGATGCAGCGTATGGAGAAAGGCCGCCCCTGGCCCTATCTGAGCGTGGTTGCCACCTCATCCCACGACATGACCTCCATCCGCCTCTGGGACACAGAGGACAGAACCCCGGAAGACTGCCGCCGTATCCTGAAGGAGCATCTGGATTCCCTCAGCATGCTGGCCATCTTCCCTCTGCAGGACTGGCTTTCGATGGATGGCGGCCTGCGCTGGCCTCATCCCACCGAAGAGCGCATCAACGACCCGGCGGATCCGGACAACAAGTGGTGCTGGCGCATGCATCTGACCACCACGCAATTGCTGGAGAATCCGGCTTTCTGCACGGCGGTGGCTACTCTGATTAAAGATAGCGGTCGCTAGAATATCGAACTACCGTAAGAACGTTTGGTGAAGGTGTAGGAGGATTCTGCACCTACCACCTCGTTGTCGCTTTCCGCTTCCACGCGGCTGCGGTCGATCAGAACCCCGTGCAGCAGGAAATCCATTTCCGTCTTCTGCAGGTCCTTGTTGGCCGCCACCAGTTGCGACTGAAGTCCCGGCAGGCGCGCTTCCTTCTTCCTGATCTTATCCGCCATTTCCTCCTTCTGGGACGGCGCGGCGTTGTTGTAGAATGAGCGGAGGGTCTGGAGCTCACGGTTCACCCGGGAGATCTCCTCGCGCAGACGGCGTACCTCGGCGGCCTTGCGGGCGTATAGGGCGGTGTTGGGGTCGGTGGCCTTGGATGCCGACATCGCGCTCTTGTTATCCACCTTTTTCAGGTCCCTCGGAGGGTCCAGGCGGCAGACTTTCTGCAGGTCCTCCACGCTGCTGACGGGCGTGCTGACTGGCACTACTTCATATTCCAGCACGTAGATGCTGACGCTGTCGGCGGCGCAATTGCGGTTGCTGGCGAAGATGCTGTAGCGGCCGTCCGGGGAGTTGATGAAGAGGAAGTCGTCGTGGGGGGATGAGTACGGGAAGCCCATATTCTTCGGTTCTCCCCAGCGCCCGTCCGGCCTACGCTCGCAAACGTAGAGATCATATCCTCCCATTCCATAAAGGCCCCTGGAAGCGAAGTAGAGCTTGCCGCCGCTCACCATGGGGTAAATTTCATCCTCGGAGGATGAGAAAGGCATGCGGTAGGGAGAAGACCAGCGGCCGCCGATGTCCCTGGCGTAGTAGATGTTGCGTATGCCCTGGGCGTCCTGCATCGACCAGTATGCCTCGGTGCTGCCACGGGGAAACCAGACTGCCGGCGCATCCGGCGAGGCGAGGGTGTCCAGACGGTTGGGAGAAGGCCTCCAGCCCCTGTCGGCGAGGGGATAATAGAGGAAGAAATCCTTGCGGGAGAAGTTTTTGCGGGCCACCACTTTCGGGCGCTGGCAGTACTTGGCCATGGCTTGGCCGTTGCGGCTCTGGGAAAGGCGCTTTTCTATCTCGGCGCGGCGGGCAAGGTCATCGCACTTGTAATAGGCTTCCTCATAGGCTTTTACAGCGGCGGCGAAGTCGTAGTCGGCATGATAGGCCTCCCCGTCCATCATCAGAGCCTCATATTCCGGAATCGGAAGAGGGACGCCCTGGTATCGCTGGGCATTGAGAGACGGGGTCGCAATCAGGAGTGCGACAGCCACGTAGACCTCTTTTCTAATGGCAATTCTCATCAAAAACGCCAACAATACAGCCTACAAAAGTAAGAAATAACGAGCAGATAATTTCTTTATTGAAAAAAAAACGTAACTTTGCGGGCTAATTCGCTGAATTTAATTTTTAATTAAAACTTATAATTTCGTTATGCAAAGTAAAGGTGCAATCAGATTAGTGGCCATCCTGCTGCTTATCGCTTGCTTTTGGCAGCTTTCCTTCACTCTGGTGACTGCTCTCCAGAACAACAAGGCAAAGAAGTATGCCGAGGCTGCAGCCGTAGCAATCCAGGATACTCCTGCCTTTGCCAAGGTGGCGGCAGAAGACCAGGCCTATTATCTTGACTCCATCAAGAAGGAACAGCAGAAATGGTACACTGATTCCATTTCCAATGAAAAAGTTTATTTCGGTTACAAATTCAAGGATGTAAGGTCCAAGGAGATCAACCTCGGCCTCGACCTCAAGGGCGGTATGAACGTGATGCTTCAGGTTCAGCTCGAAGACCTTGTCAAGGCCCTCTCCGGTAATAGCGTAGATCCTCAGTTCCTCCAGGCACTGAGCCTCGCCAAGACCCGCAGCGTCAACTCCCAGTCCGATTTCATCACCCTGTTCGGTGAGGCTTGGGAAGAGACCACCGGCGGCGCCCGTCTGAGCCAGATCTTCGGTACCTACGAGATGCGCGAGAGCATCAAGCCCGAGTCCACCAACGCAGAGGTTCTTTCCGTCATCAAGAAAGAGGCCGAGAGCGCAGTTGCAAACTCCTTCAACGTTCTCCGCAACCGTATCGACCGTTTCGGCGTCACCCAGCCTTCCATCCAGAAGCTTGGCAACTCCGGCCGCATCCTCGTCGAGCTCCCGGGCGTGAAAGAGCCTGAGCGTGTGCGTAAACTCCTCCAGGGCACCGCATCCCTCGAGTTCTGGACAACGTTCGAGAACGGAGAAATCGCACCTTACCTCGCAGAAGCGAATGAGGTTCTCGCCGGCATCCTCGCAGAGGAGAATGAGGCTCCCGCACAGGCAGCCGCTCCCGCCTCAGAGAAGGATATCGTGGCAGAAGAAATCGGCAACACCGAGAATGAGGACGCAAATATGAAGGCTTACAAGGCCGCCAATCCTCTCTATGCCGCTCTGTCGCCCGTGCAGCAGAACACCGGCGCTTGCATCGGTTATGCTACCTCGGCCGACACCGCAAAGGTGAACCGCTATCTCGCCATGCCGCAGATCGCAGCTATCTTCCCCGCAGAGTTCCGCCCCATGTGGAGCGTGAAGCCCGTCGGCAACACCGAGAACATCTATGAACTCGTTGCTATCAAGGCTACCTCCCGCGACGGACAGGCACCTCTGGACGGCAGCGTGATCACCAGCGCCAGCGTTACCTACGACTCCCGCACCAACGGCGAGCCTAAGGTTTCCATGAACATGAACGCCGAGGGCGCCAACATCTGGGCCCACCTCACCAAGGACAATATCGGCAAGCAGATCGCTATCGTGCTCGACGGCACCGTGTATTCCTATCCTGTAGTGAACAGCGAAATCAGCGGTGGCAGCTCCGAGATTTCCGGTCACTTCAGCGTGGAGGAGGCAACCGACCTTGTGAACGTTCTCAAGTCCGGTAAACTTCCTGCCCCTGCGACTATCGTTCAGGAGCAGGTCGTCGGTCCTTCCCTGGGTGCCAAGTCCATTAAGGACGGTATGATTTCCTTCCTCATCGCCTTCATCCTCGTGCTGCTCTACATGGTATTCTTCTACCAGGGCGCAGGTCTCGTGGCAGATGTGGCATTGCTCACCAACGTGGTTCTCCTCTTCGGTACCCTCGCATCCTTCGGTGCGGTTCTGACCCTGCCCGGTATCGCCGGTCTCGTGTTGACTTTGGGTATGGCTGTGGATGCCAACGTTATTATCTATGAGCGTATCAAGGAAGAGATCAAGGCAGGCAAGGGCCTGAGTAAGGCTGTTGCGGATGGTTATTCCAACGCATATTCCGCTATTATCGACGGTCAGATCACTACCCTGCTCACCGGTCTCGTGCTCTTCTTCTTCGGTTCCGGTCCTGTGAAGGGCTTCGCAACCACCCTGATCATCGGTATCATCACTTCGATGCTCACCGCTATCTTCATCACCCGCCTCATCATCGACGGCCGCGTGGCGAAGGGCAAGAACATCACCTTCGAGAACAACCTCACGAAGAACTTCCTCAAGGGCACTCACATCAACTTCCTCGGTGGCCGCAAGTGGTCTTACATCATTTCCGGTATCGTGATTGTCATCTCGCTCGCCAGCATCTTCACCAGGGGCTTTACCTACGGTGTCGATTTCACCGGCGGCCGCACCTATGTCGTGCGCTTCGACAAGCCCGTGCTTGCTGAGGATGTGCGTTCCGCGGTCAATGACGTGTTCGGCGCAGCTGCTGCTGCCGACGAGAACATCAAGGCATCTTCCGTCGAGGTCAAGCAGTTCGGTGGCGATAGCCAGATGAAGATTACGACTTCCTACAAGATCGAGGACGAAAGCACCACCGTCGATGCTGAAATCGAAGGTATGCTCTTCCAGGCATTGAAGGGAATGTTCGTGCAGGATATGACCCTGGGCGACTTCACCCAGACCCTGGAGAACCCGAACGGTATTATCTCCTCCGATAAGGTGGGCGCATCCATCGCAAGCGACATCAGGCGCGACGCCATCATCGCCGTCATCCTTGCCCTCATCATCATCTTCGGATACATCGCAATGCGATTCCGCGGATGGAACTGGGGCCTCGGCGGCGTGGTTTCCCTCGCCCATACGGCCATCATCGTCATCGGCTTCTTCTCCCTGTTCACGGGAATCCTGCCGTTCAACCTCGACGTTGACCAGACCTTCATCGCTGCTATCCTGACAATCATCGGTTACGCCATCAACGATAACGTGGTTATCTTCGACCGTATCCGTGAGAACAAGATGCTGCACCCGAACGACGATTTCGCCAGCACGGTGAACAAGAGTCTCAATGCGACCCTGACCCGTACGGTGAACACCTCGGTCTCCACCCTCCTTCCTATGATTGCCATCGCAATCTGGGGCGGCGAGAGCATCCGCGGTCTTTCGGTAGCACTCATCCTCGGTATCCTCATCGGAACTTACGCTTCCATCATGATCGGTACCCCTGTGATGTTCGACAGCACCAAGAAGCTCGCGAAGAAGTAAGAGTCTCCGCAGAAAGAAAACGTCCGGCCAAACGACCGGACGTTTTTTTATTTATTAATGTTATAACTGATTCCCAGGTGCTCCAAGCCGCCGAGGAAATCGGCGCAGACTGTGACGGAGAACTTTTTGGACTGGAGTTCGACTCTGTAGCCGGTTTTGGCGTCGAAGAGGAAGACGCTCAGATGGGTGTTGCCAGGGTTTGCCTTAATCAGCTTCACGAGGTCTGCACGGAATTTCTCGTTCAGTTGCACTGAATCGATGTTGATGGCGAAGTTCTTCACCATGTCCTCGGAGATGTTCCCGAGTAAGGATATCTTGCGAATCTTGAAGTTGTACGGCGCGCGCTTGCCCTGGGCCTTTTCTTCTGGCTTCAGGCGGAAGCGCTCGGCGATCTCGCCATCTATGAACAGCTGCTCGTGCAGTTTCATGTAGGGCATGTAGGATTCGTAATCCTTGCCGAACAGGGCGAGCTCGTAGGTGCCGCTATAATCCTCCAGAACGATTCTACCGCCCGGCTGACCCGCACGGGTAGTAATCTGCTTAACGTCGGTTATAATGCCCGCTACGGCGATTTTAAGGGCCTTCCCGGCCTTTTCCTGCTCGTCTATCTTCTCGGGCAGTTCCGCAAGCTTGCAATTGGTGAAGTTTTCTATCTCGAAGGAGTGGCTGTCCAGCGGATGGGATGAGAGATACATCCCCACCACTTCCTTTTCTTTCTGCAGGATGTCGAGGATATCCTCCTCTCCCACAAACATCGGCATCTCCGGGCGCTGCGGCTTCATCTCCTCAACCTCGCCGAAGAGCGAGCTGGCGCTGTCGATCTGGTCGTTGCGGTAGAGATCGGCGTAGCGCACGAGCTCGTCGATGAAGAGTTCTCCGCTCTTGCCGGCGGTGTAGAACTGCCCGCGCTTGTAGCCGAAGGAATCGAAGGCGCCGGCGTTCACCAGTGTCTCCAGAGCCTTGCGGTTGACGTTCACGGGCTTATCCATCTTCTGGCTGTAGAGCGCCATCCTCTCCATGAACTCCCAGACGTCGGAATAGCTGCCGCCCTGAGAGCGCTCGTCCATGATGGCGTTCACCACGTTTTCGCCGAAGCCCTTGAGGCCGCCAAGTCCGAAGCGAATGTCGCCTTCCTTATTCACGCTGAAGTCCTTGTCGGATTCGTTGATATCGGGGTTCAGGACCTTGATTCCTCCCTTCTTGCAGTCCGCCATTATCTCCTTCATCTCATCCATGTTGGAACTTTGCTGGGTGAGGTTGGAGGCCTGGAATTCGCTGGGGAAGTGTGCCTTGAGCCAGGCGGTCTGGTAGCTCACCCACGCATAGCAAGTGGCGTGGCTCTTGTTGAATGCGTATTTTGCGAACGCCTCCCAGTCGCTCCAGATCTTCTCGAGCTTCTCGGAGGGTAGGCCCTTGGCTTGCGCGCCTTCCATGAAGTCCACCTTGAGGCCGTCGAGGATGTCCTTTTTCTTCTTACCCATGGCCTTGCGGAGCTTATCCGCCTTGCCTTTGGAGAAGCCGGCCAGTTCCTGCGAGAGGCGCATCACCTGCTCCTGGTACACCGTGACGCCGTAGGTTTCCCTTAGAAGGCCTTCCATTTCCGGGAGGTCGTAGTGCACCTTGGAAGGGTCGTTCTTGCCCGCCACGAAGTCGGGGATGTAATCCATCGGACCCGGGCGGTAGAGGGCGTTCATAGCGATGAGGTCCTCGAAGCGGGTGGGATGGAGTTTCATCAGCCACTCGCGCATGCCGCCGGATTCGAACTGGAACACGGACTTAGTATCGCCGCGGGAGTAGAGTTCGAAGGTCGCAGGGTCGTCTATGGGGATGTTTTCTATATCGAAGTTCGGCCCCAGAGACTCGGGGTTGCGTTTTTTGATGAGGTCCAGGCAGCGGGAGATGATGCTGAGCGTCTTGAGCCCGAGGAAGTCCATCTTGAGCATGCCGACGTCCTCGATCTGCGAGCCCTCGTACTGGCTGACCCATACCTTCTGCCCCGTGCCCTTATCCTCCGCCATAGTGATGGGGATGTAGTCGGTGAGGTCTCCGCGGCCGATGATCATGGCGCAGGCGTGGATACCTACCTGGCGGACGCAACCTTCCAGGCGCTTGGCGTATTCCAGCACCTCGCGCACCAGCGGCTCGCCCTCCTCATATTCCTTCTTGAGCTCGGGGACGTACTTGAAGCAGTTCTCCAGCGTGGGCTTTTTTTCCACCTCCACCCCGTTTTCCTTCAGCACGAAGGGGCGGTCCGGGATGAGTTTTGTGAGACGGTTGCTCTCGCTCAGAGCCAGGTCGCTCACGCGCGCCACATCCTTCACGGCGAGCTTTGCCGCCATAGTGCCAAAGGTGATGACGTGGGAGATATGGTCGGCGCCGTAGAGGTCCTGCACGTACTGAATCACGCGATAGCGGCCTTCATCGTCGAAGTCCACGTCTATATCCGGCATCGAGATTCGCTCGGGATTGAGGAAGCGCTCGAAGAGGAGGTCGTACTTGACGGGGTCGAGGTTGGTGATGCGGAGGCAGTAGGATACCACGCTGCCGGCGGCGCTGCCTCGCCCGGGGCCTACCGAGATCCCGTTGCGCTTGGCCCAGTTGATGAAGTCCTGCACAATGAGGAAGTAGTCCGGGAAGCCCATGTAGGAGATGGTCTTCAGTTCGAAATCGATGCGCTCGCGCAGGGCGGTGTCGGTCTCGGCGGCCTCGCCGTAACGCTGGCGGGCACCCTCCCATGTCAGGTGGCAGAGGAAAGCGACGGACTTGCAGAATTCATCCCCCCGGTAATTGCCTTTTTCATCGTTGCGGCCGCGGTCGATCACCTCCTTATAGAGCTCCAGGTACTTATCTATTTCCGCGAGGAAGGCCGGGTCTATGGTGAATTTGGGGAGAATGTGGGCGCTGTTGATATCGTAGCGTTCCACCTTCTCCATCACCTCCCGGGTGTTGAAGATGGCCTCCGGATGCTCTGGGAAGAGCGCCAGCATCTCGTCTTCGCTCTTCAGGTATTCCTGCTGGGTGTAGCGGAGGCGCTTGGGATCGTTCACCATCGCGTTGGTGGTGAGGCAGATGAGGCGGTCGTGTGCGGGGCCGTCGTCCCGGCGGATGAAGTGGGTGTCGTTGGTGGCCACCACCTTCACTCCGTGCTTTTTGGCAAGCTCGAAGATGGCGGCGTTGACCTTCTGCTGGTGGTGATAGAGGTCCAGGGAGAGCCCCGGCACCTCGGTCTTGTGGAGCATCACCTCGAGGTAGTAATCCTCCCCGAAGACACTCTTGTGCCATTCGATGGCTTTGTCGGCGCCGTCCATATCCCCCGCAAGAATGCAGCGGGGAATCTCGCCGGCCAGGCAGGCGGAGGAGCAGATCAGCCCTTCGTGGTACTTCTCTATCACCTCGTGGCTGACGCGCGGCTTGCCGTAGTACATTCCCTCGATGTGCCCGGTGGACACTATCTTCATCAGGTTCTTGTAGCCGGCGTAGTTCTTGGCCAGCAGGATGAGGTGGAAGTATTTGCTGTGCTCGGTATCCTTGAGCTTATGGTCGTAATGCTTGGTAACATAAGCTTCGCACCCGATTATAGGCTTGATGTCGGGGTATTTCTTGCTGACATCGAAGAACTCCTTCACGCCGTACATATTGCCGTGGTCCGTGATTGCCAGGCCAGGCATCTTCAGTTCGTCGGCTCGGGCGAACAGTTTCTTTATGTTGGACATCCCATCGAGGATGGAATACTCCGTATGGACGTGAAGGGGTACGAAACTTGCCATAGTCTTACAAAGATATACAAAAACGCCCGACTTTAAAAGCCGGGCGCAGAGAAAATACGAGGAGTTTTTCAGGGTTCGTTCAAGAAAATCTCACACGTATCAAAGTTGATTTCCCAGTTGCCTTTTGCAGAGGAGCGCCACTGGTATTTGGCCGACATATCTTCCCACCATCTCTGGAAGCGAGTGGTTGTTTCGCCCATGTCCTTCACGAGCTTTTCATATAGGAGGGCATTGTCGACGCTTACGATTTTGGCAAGCTCGGCCAATCCGTTTTTTCTTTCAAAAAGCGCTTGAATCGCGTCCCGCTCCTCAGCGGAGACTTTTCCTACGGGTGTTTTCATATTGAGTCTTGTTTATAGTTGCCTGTTCTTTCTCATTTACACGCGTCGATGCCGCGTTTATTCTTGCCAGCCTGGCGGCGGCGGAAGATGTGTTGGACGCCCCGTTTTCCAAAGAAAACAATTCTATATTGTCGATCAAAATGGATCCGCAGGACGCCTCGGAGCTTTTGTATCTGAATGCTATTTTGATTTCATCTCCGATGAACTCGCTCAAATTTAATATTTTGCTTTCCCAGCCCTTGTCGTTGGTCAGGCCTAAAGAAACCGTGTACCATTTGTCGTCATTGCTTGAATAGATGGAAAGGGTGACGTCTTCGTTCAAAGTCGTAAAATACTTCGAACTTGCGCTAAACAGGAAGTACGCCATCTTGCGGTTCCTAAGATCGATGGTGTTGGAGATGCACGACGTCTTTGCGGCGCGGTTTGCCCCTCCGGAATATGCATTTGCCTTCAATGCTTTGTTGGCGAAATCCCACTCCCATACATATGAACCCAGGGTATCTGCGGTTGCGGTGAATTTTCCCAGTCCATCGGTAAAATCTTCCGAGAAAAAGACTTCATAACTCGTGCCCGTTCCAAATGAGGATGTCGCAGTATTCGCTCCGGTTTTGAAATCCCAGGCATAAAATAACATTCCGTTTTTCAGCCTGCCACTTCCGTATGCCGACAACTTTTCTTCTTTGTTGGCGCTTTTTATTGTTTCAATAGTACTATAGTAAGTGTAGTCCTGAAAAGACCCGGGTGTAAATGACACAGTTTTGAAGGTGCTTGTTGGGAAAACGCCGAGCTCGCTGATGTTCGCACCACCGGTTATGACCCGGACACCAATGTCGAAATAATGAATGTAATAATTCTTGTCCGGTTCGGAATACCAGTCTGTTTCAGAAACGTGAGCTTCCGGACGGAGGGATACGCCCATAGCGGAAAATGAGATATCACGGCTTTCAGACACCACCCTGTTGCCGTTCCTGTCGTTTGCGAAGGCAAAGGCATTAATCTTTATTTCTCCGGTATTGTAATACGGGGTAGAGCATTTTACGATAATGCTCGTGGCGTCTGTAGAAGGAAGAGTTTCGCCATAGGTGTATTCATACCCATCCACACAAACGCCGGCAGAAACAAACGAACCCACATCTTCGAAACTCACAGAAAACTTCAGGTCCAAATCGTAATCGTAGTCGTGATCGCTGGAGATCTCCGTTTTCAGGATAGACAGAGTCTCCACTTCAACATCCTCCAGAATAACCTTTGCCGTTCTCTTTGTCGAGAAGGTCTTGGTAGCAGAGAAGGTTTTGCCGATACTGTTGATTGCGTATGAGCACACATAGTATGTGGTTCCCTGCATAAGCCCCGTAATCTCCATGCTGAACTTTCCTTCGCCGGAAGGATCCTGGGCTACGATTTTCCTGGCGGATGACGGCGGTTCGTTATTAAATGAACTGGTGGACAGATAAAAACCCCTTTCCGAGACCGTCTGGCCGCCATCCCTGGAGACACTTCCTTCAAGGAGAACGGATTGTGCCGTTACCGAAGAAACAGACAGGCTGCCGAGTTCGGGTTCTTTGTATGCATACTCATACTTGTACTCGGTTTTGGTGCAGGCAACGGAGAGGGCTGCCAAGGCTATGAATAAAATACGTCTCATCTTCCTATCAGTTCAAAGGGGTCAAGATATGGGGTTGGGCTGTCTTTTAAGGCGTAGTTCCGCACCACATGCGAAGTGATGCACTGGCCCCGCGAGGGGGTGTTGACCTCAAGCGTTCTCTTTCTGTTCATCCATACGCAGCGCTTGCACTGCCAGGCATCGCATTCCCTGCAAATGGGCGCACATTCCAGGCGGTACAGTTCTTCCAACGGAACGCTTACTCCTTCGTCCAGACTGCCGCAGGAATCTTCCGGATTCTCGTGGAAGAACCCCGGGCAGATGTAAAACCTACCATCCGGTGCAACGGTCAGATGCTTCACCCCCGCTTCGCAGTGGGAGGGTTTGCTGAGCATCGCACGGTCTGTTATCAAGTTAATCTGCCTGCCATCGGCCAGCCGGCCGGTTTGCTCCAGAATTCTCTGGAAAACCGTCACGAGCTCCGGAGTCATCTTCCACTCGTCGGTGATTATCACGTTCAGCCGCAGGAACTTGCCCTTCAAGGCGCTAACGGCCTCCGGCAGCTTTGGAAGAGATGCTACGTCGCTGCGCAGGATTATGTTTTTGTCGGGATTTCCGGGGAATACGGACAGGTTGTCTCCGATGTTCAACACGGGAACATTCCATACGGAGTCGCTCGTTACGGAGCTTGGGCCGATAAAAATGTGGTTGATTCTGTCGAGCTCCTGCAGAATCTCTTTTTCGGGGGGATCAGAGCATAGGACATTCACGCCCAGAGCGTGCGTCTGTGCGAAGTACACGGCTTTGCGAAGGACCTCCAACGGCATCTTCCTGCCGCCGGAGGAAGGGTCCGGATAATAGCAGAACGATGGCGCCGATGCATCGAGCATTATGATAAGATATCGCAGCATGCCACCTCCCTGTTTTTGAGTTTTTCAATTTCTTCCTTGGTCTCGAGCCTTTCGAGCCGGGTCCAGTAGTAATTATTTGCCCTGACGCGGGCCTTATGCATCTTGCATATTGCTGTAGAGCGGCGGAAAATCGTGGGTTTCGGTGCCGCATCGTAATTTTCGCCCTGGCACCAGGCACAACCTGCCGCAACCTCGCAATTACGGCATTCTTCCGGGCTTTGGGTCAGTCTGTCCAAAGTAAGGAACGGACGAAGTTTATCCTGGTCGATCCCTTCGCGCACGTTTCCTATGATGATTGGTTTCTTGCTTCTTAACGAGAAGGCGGCGAATCGGGTGCAGGGGTAGAAGTTGCCCGCGGCATCCACGGAAAGCATCATTCCGGCTCCGCACCAGTTCTGGTTCTCACGCTCGGGGTCCATGGGGCGGCCGATGTCTCCGGTGAAAAAGGAGCAGTAGTGGTCGCGGTAGAACCCCCGGTCTATTATTTCATCTGCCAGCGCTACCAGCTGCTGCTCGAACAGGGCGTCGTCTCCTTCCTGCCACACTTCTTCGAACACACAGTTGACATTGATTTCCTTTATGCCAAGGCTATAGAGGTGGAGCACGCTTTCTTTGATGTAGGGGATGTCCGGACTGCTGATGGTAACCTTTGTTCCCATATCAGGAAACTGCGAGAGCCAGAGGGGAATGTTGCGTACCACGTCGTCGTAGGAACCCCGGTCGCTGTTTTTGTAGACCCTGTTGAGGTCGTGTTTGGCACTGGTGCCGTCGATGGTGATTCCTATCGAAAGGTGGTTTTTGTTCTTTTCGATAAAATCCTGTACTTTCTTTTCGTGGTAGTTGATGCCGTTCGTGGAGAAGCTGAAACGATAGGAATTGAACCATGGATGATCCAGAAGGAACAGTTGCTGCTTTATGTAGTCGCACAGGCGGTCGATCAGGTCTATTTCCAGAAAGGGCTCCCCGCCGATAAAGTCGAAAACGACCGACTCCTCGGCGAACTGTTTCCTGTCGCCGAGAATGTAGTCCACGGCAGCCTTGGCAGTCTCGAAACTCATCCTTTCCTTCATGTTCTTGCCGACAAGGTAGCAATATTTGCAAGCCAGCTGGCAATCTTTGGTAACGATGAAGGTGATGTTCTTGGCCATCCCGCCGCGCCACGAGGCATTTCCTTCCCTGATCTGCATGGTTATTAGTTGCTTGATGCTATGCAGGAACTGTCGCAAGATCCGTAACAGTGGGCATAACAGTCGTTTTCGCAGAAAAAGTAACAAGATCCCCTGTCGGAACAGCCGGAACTCTGGCTTTTCATGCTGCTGGTGCAATAACCCTTGCAAGAGCTGACACAATAGCTTCTGCAAGAGCCGTCGCATCCTCCGCTGCATCCGCTGGAGCAAGCTCCGGAACAACCGGCATAGCAGGCTTGTGTGCATTCATAGCATCCGCGGCCGGACGCATTCGTGCATTCACCCTTACAGCCGTTGGTGCAGGTGGAAGAGCAACTGCCGGTGCAAGTTCCGCCGCAGCCTCCGGAGCATGTTCCGCCACAACCTCCGGTGCAGGAGCCTTCGCATCCGCCAGTGCAACTGGTGCAACCGGTGCGGCAGGTGCCGGTACAAGTATCTTCACAAGTATTGCCGCAACTCCCGGTGCAGACGGACGAGCAAGCGCTGACGCAGTCGGAACTGCAGTTGCTGGTGCAACTCCCGGTGCACATTCCGGAACATCCGCCTTCGCAGGAATTGTTACAGTCAACAACCACCAGCTCCTCCTTTTCGCAGGAAGACAGTGGTACCAATCCGGTAATTACGGCTATAGCTGGCAGGGTGACAGCGCTGAGGCGCTTTAGAAATTCTCTCCTGCCGGATAGCGCATCGCTATCTTTTTGTTTCATATTTCTCGTTATTTATCAGCGACTTACAAATATAGACAAAATAACTATAGTTGTACTATCCCGATAAAATAACGAAAAACATTTTCTTACTTCTTTACCATGTCGAAGCCAAGTTTCAGGCCGGTGACCTGTTCGGCGAGGTTTGCAACGGTATTGAGGGTGGAGTTGTCCTTGCCTGCGCCCACGACCTTGATGGCTTTCTTGGCGAATGCCAGGAACTTGTTGGCGTCGAAGAGCACCTGTGCGCCGTTTGTGGTGGCGGTCACGGTGCCTTCCATTGTCATATAGCTATAGACCTTGCCCAATTTCATCACGATGTTCTTGGTCTGGGTGTCGTATGTATATGTGCCGGAGGCGATGGTCTTGGTGGCGCTGGCAATGGTGAATGTATTGTCGGCGTTATAAGTGATGGTGGCCACGCCGGGAACGATGCCGATCTTCTGGAGATAGCCGTCGAGTTTGGTCTCGAGTTTCTCCTTGTATGTGGATGCTGCCAGCGTGGTGAGGGCATTCTCGGTTTCGATTGCGGATGCGATTCCGTTATAGGTCCAGGTGCCGGGGAGAGACACAGTCACAGCCTGAGAAATGACGGTGCCGAGGAGGGTGCCGAGGAGGCCTTCCGCTGCGGATGCGATCGTGGATGAGCCTTCTCCGCTAGTGGTGGTTTCGGTTTGGTTTCCGCCGCCGAAGATTTTGCCGAGCAGTCCGCCGAGGCCGCTCTGTGCATTTGCGACAGATGCGATGAGCACCAGTGCGCTGAGGGTTGCAATGATCTTTTTCATATTCTTGATTATTAGTGATTATTCGTCTTCTTTCCAGCCCTGAGCACGGAGCGGAAGTTCGACTCCCTCGGGGGTGACAAGCACCGTGCCGACTTCGCTTTGGGCGAGATGTCCTACGATATCGAAGGTCTGGAAATCCCTGCGGAATTTCTCCATTTCGAGGATGGGGACCACGTATAAAAGCTGATAGTCCTCCCCACCATTCATTGCGGCAGAGACAGGGTCCAGATTGAGTTTTCTCCCCAGTTCGAAAGAGTTCCCTTCGAAGGGGATTCTGTCGGCATAAACCTTTGCTCCGAAACCTGTCTTTTCCGCTATTCGCTTGACCGCATCGGCCAGGCCGTGGGTGATCAGACATCCCGCAGAAGGGATGATTTCATCCTCCTCCAATTTTGTTACTATGCCGGGGTCGAGTTCGGGTTTGAGATAGGCACCAACCAGCATCTTATACTGCTCGAGTTCCTTGCGGTCGGACTCCCCTTTCTCGAATCGCTCGAGTTCCTTCTCCATCACGCACTGCCCCAGATAGGCAGCCCCGAGGCGTCCGCTGACGCAAAGCAGGTCCTTGCTATGGGGCTTGGGGCGGCGCACCTCGGTGAGCTTACTGCGCTCGCCACTGGCGGACACACTGATGCACAGTCCGTTCTTAGAGGGCTGCAGGTCGAAGGCCACATCCTTGTATCCATATTCCTCCGCGGCCGCGGTCACGCCCTGCCAGATTTCCTCCACCTGAGGATAATCCAACTTGGCGCTCACACCCAGCACCACGGACAGGGTTGTGGGGTGATAAAGTTGGGAGAAAAGCTCGCCTGTCGCCGCTGTAACAGCTTTATGGCCCAGGTGTTTGAGGGGGAAGTAAACCAGGTTGAAGTCCACGCCCTCCAGCAGCACCTTGTGTGCGACCTGGACGCCGGGCGCGAACTTGCTTCCCTCATACAAACGCCTGAGGGCTTCCTTCTTTCCTATATCGGCAAAGCTTGTCATTACAGCTGGCGCAGCAGGTTGGTGAGCGAGACCTTCTTCTCGATCATGGCGTGCAGGTCTTCGATCTTCACGCGCTCCTGGCTCATCGTGTCGCGGTCGCGCACGGTCACGCAACCATCCTCCAGGCTCTGATGGTCGATGGTGATGCAGAACGGGGTGCCGATGGCATCCTGGCGGCGATAGCGCTTGCCGATGCTATCCTTCTCCTCGTACTGGCAGTTGAAGTCGTATTTGAGGTCATCCATCACCTTCTGGGCGAGCTCCGGCAGGCCATCCTTCTTCACAAGCGGCAGCACGGCGGCCTTCACGGGGGCGAGAGGAGCGGGAATGCTCAGCACCACGCGGCTTTCTCCGTTCTCCAGCTGCTCCATCTTGTAGGAGTGGCTGAGCACGGTGAGGAACATGCGATCCACGCCGATGGAGGTCTCCACGCAATAAGGAACATAGCTTTCGCCGGTCTCGGAATCGAAGTAGGTGAGCTTCTTTCCGGAGAGCTGCTGATGGTTTCCGAGGTCGAAGTCGGTGCGGGAGTGGATACCCTCGAGTTCCTTGAATCCGAAGGGGAAGTTGAACTCGATATCGGTTGCGGCGTTGGCATAGTGGGCCAACTTCTCGTGGTCGTGGAAGCGGTAATTTTCATCCCCCATTCCAAGAGCCTTGTGCCACTTCATGCGGGTCTCTTTCCACTTTTTGAACCACTCCATCTCGGTGCCGGGCTTGCAGAAGAATTCCATCTCCATCTGCTCGAATTCGCGCATGCGGAAGATGAACTGGCGAGCCACTACCTCGTTGCGGAAGGCCTTACCAATCTGGGCGATGCCGAAAGGAATCTTCATTCGGCCGGTCTTCTGCACGTTGATGTAGTCCACGAATATGCCCTGGGCGGTCTCGGGACGGAGATAGACAGTGTTGGCACCTTCGCCGGTGGAGCCGAACTGGGTGCTGAACATCAAGTTGAACTGACGCACGTCGGTCCAGTTCTTGGTGCCAGAGATAGGGCAGACGATGCCGCAGTCGAGGATAATCTGCTTGTATTCCGCCAGATCGTTGGCGTTCTCGGCCTTCACATAGCGGTTGTGAACCTCCTCATAGTGGGCTTTTTCGCGGAGGACGTTGGGGTTGGTTTCGCGGAATTTAGCCTCGTCGAAAGCCTCTCCGAAGCGCTTGCGCCCCTTCTCCACCTCTTTATTGATCTTCTCTTCGATCTTGGCGAGATAGTCCTCAATGAGGACGTCCGCGCGATAGCGCTTCTTGGAGTCGCGGTTGTCGATGAGCGGATCGTTGAAGGCGGCCACATGCCCGGATGCCACCCAGGTGCTGGGATGCATGAAGATGGCTGCGTCGATACCGACTATATTCTCGTTCAGGCGCACCATGGCCTGCCACCAGTAATTCTTAATGTTATTTTTAAGCTCCACGCCGAGCTGGCCATAATCGTAAACGGCTCCCAGGCCATCGTAGATCTCGCTGGAAGGGAAAATAAAGCCATACTCTTTGCAATGGGCAACCAGAATCTTGAAAAGTTCGTCTTGTGTCATTTTTTCTTTGTCTAATTCCTACAAATTTAATCATTTTTCATTACCTGCTCGAGCAGCGGACGCACGAACGGGCGGGTTTCTATCTGGGGATGCGGGATGGTCAGTTCCGGGGTGTGCATCTCCACTTTTCCATACATCAGGATGTCTATATCGATGATGCGGTTATGGAAGATGCGCGAGCCGTCCGGAGCGTACATCACCTGCTCCCTGCGACCCATCCGCTTCTCTATTTCCTTGCAAATGGAGAGGATGGTTTCGGGGCTTTTGCGGGTGCTGTATCGGGCCACGCAGTTCAGGAATTCGGGGCCATCGAAGCCGTGCGCTTTGGTGGTGATAATGTCCGAAAGGGCTTCGTAGCGGCCGAGATATCCGTTCAGGAAACTCAGGGCAGACATTATATTTGCCTGCCGTGCGCCGATATTGCTTCCCAATGCAAGATAGAGTTTTGCCATTTTTTTATAGTTAAAGTTCAGGGTCGAATCCAAGTGCGACGCGGGCTTCGTCGGAGAGCATTGACTGGTCCCAGACCGGCTCGAAAGTCAACTCTATGGTGCATTTTGCCACTCCGGGGGTCATCTCCACGCTATGCTGCACATCCGCCATCACCTCGTCTGCCATGGGGCAATTCGGGGCGGTGAAGGTCATCTTGATAAACACTTCCCGGGCCTTGCTGATGTTCAGTTCGTAAATCAGCCCGAGGTCATATATATTGACCGGTATTTCGGGGTCGTATACCTGCTTCAGGGCAAGTATTACCGCATCGTAGAGGGGTGCGAGTTCTTTCACATCCTCGGGGGTGAGGACTTCGTTGTTCTGCTCAGACATTCTTTTCCGCCTCCTTGCGTATAGTTTCTATCATTGAATTCAGCCCGTTCGCGCGGGTCGGCGAGAGGTTCTCCCTCAGGCCTATTTCCTCCACGAAGGAGAAGTCATCCCCCAGGATCTCCGCAGCCGTCCGTCCATTATAGACCTGTATCAGTAGGGAGATGATTCCTTTGGTGATGATGGCGTCGCTGTCCGCACGGAAGAAAAGCTTTCCATCCTCCGCCTTCACATCCAGCCAAACCCTTGATTGACAGCCTTTTATAAGGCGATCATCGGTTTTAAGTTCCACGGGGAACACTTCCAGGTTTTTGCCTAGTTCGATGAGGTATTCGTATTTATCCAGCCATTCGTCGAACAGGGAAAACTCCTCGACGACCGCTGTTTTTGCTTCCTCTAACGTGTTCATTTCAGCATCTTTATGGCCTTTTTCAGGCATTCTACGAAATACTTCGCCTCGTCCAGCGTGTTGTAGGGGACGAAGGAGGCCCGCAGCATCCCGGTGACGCCGAACCTGTCCATCAGCGGCTCCGCGCACATCTGCCCGGAACGGGTGGCAATGCCCATCTTGTCGAGGATGAGCGCAAGGTCTTCGTGGTGGGCGCCCTTGACGGAAATAGAGAATAGCGGGATCTTCTTTTCACGCTCCGCTGGATTGCCGTAAAGGGTGATGTCGGCATCCTCCGCAAAGGCATCCAGGATGTAGTTTTTGATCGCCGCCTGCTCTTTCTCTATCTCGCTGGTTTTCAGCCGCTTGCATAATTCTATAGCGGGCACGAGTGTGGGCACGCCGGAGATATTCTGGGTGCCGGCTTCGAACCGGCCGGGGACGGGCGCGAACGTAGTTTTCTCCCAGGAAACAGACTCTATCATCTCCCCTCCGCCCATGTATGGAGGGAGGCTCTCCAGCAGCGGCTGCCTTCCATATAGCACGCCAACTCCCGGGGCAGCGAACATCTTGTGCCCGGAGAAGGCGTAGAAGTCGCATCCTAGCTCACGGACATCGGTCGTCAGGTGCGCGATTCCCTGTGCTCCATCCACCAAAACCAGGGTTCCGTTGGCGTGGCAGATCTCGCAAATCTCCTTGATTGGATTGATTACTCCCAGGACATTGGACACCTGCGCGACGCAGCAGATCTTTGTTTTGGATGTCAGCAGCGCCGGCAGCTTATCTATCTCGATTTCACCCTTCTGCTTGACGGGTAATATTTTGATTTTCAGAGATTTGCGCCCAGAAACCAGCTGCCATGGCACTATGTCTGAGTGGTGCTCACTTTCTGCGATCAGGATCTCATCTCCTTCTGAAAAGAACCCGGCATTTTCCAGGCAAGCGGCCACAAGATTTATCGATTGAGTCGTGCCGGAGGTGAAAACGATTTCCTTTGGAGATGCGGACCCGATGAAGGATGCGACGGCCGCGCGCGCTGCTTCGTACCTTTCAGTAGCATCAACGGCTGTTTTGTGCACGGCGCGATGAAGATTCGAGTTGTGTTTCAGGCTCATCTCGTCCCATTCGCGCACCACAGAAAGCGGCCGGAGAGAGGTCGCAGCGTTATCCAGGTAAACCAGCGGTTTGCCATAGACAGATTCCTGCAGTTGCGGGAAGAGAGAACGAACACTACTTACATCCATATCGCATTAATAATAGAGAACAAATGTAGCAATTTTTACCTACATTTGCGATAGTAAAAAGCAGAACTTATGATAGATTACATTTCCGGAAAAGTAGAGGAACTTAACCCCACTCAGGTAGTGATAGATAACGGCGGAATAGGTTATCGTCTGGAGATTTCTCTGCAGACTTTTGCCTTGTTGGAGGGCAAGTCCCAGGCAAAAGTTTTCGTGCAGACACAGGTCAATACCAGGGATGGAAGTGAAGTGTCTTATGGCTTTGCCAACAAAGACGAACGTGCTCTGTTTCAGCTGATTACGAGTGTATCTGGAATGGGTGCAGCCTCTGCCAGGATGGTTCTATCTTCGCTCTCTGCAGATGAATTCCGTCAGGCAGTTCTTGCCGAAAACGTAAACCTGATCAAATCGATAAAAGGCATTGGACTCAAGACGGCGCAACGCCTTGTGCTTGAGTTGAAAGACAAGATTATGGATGGCGGAGGATGCGATTCAAGCGTGCTGTTTACTGTAGCGAGCAACGAATCTGTAGAGGAAGCAACCTCGGCTCTGGTAATGCTCGGCTTCAACAAAGCCAACATCCAGAAAGCTGTTCAAAAGATACTCAAGGATAGCCCTGACGCCAAGGTTGAAGACATTATCAAGGCCGCATTGAAAATGCTTTAACGGCCAAAATAGACTAGTAAAACAGAGATATCTGACGGGGAAACCCCGGAAATCCTGGACGCTTGCGCTATGGTTTTAGGACCGTAGCGCTTTAATTTTTGCCGGCATTCGATCGTCAATCCAGAGACTTTGTCGAAGTCAAAACCGTCAGGAATTATAAGATCTTCCAGCCGGTGAAGCTTCTCCGCCATACGTTTTTCGCGCTCGATATATCCACGATATTTGAGCGTAATCTCAACAGATTCGATTACTTTTGGGTCAGAAATTAGTGTTCCACGTGGAACAAGCGCGAGCAATTTTTCAAGATTTACCTCAGGACGAAGTGCTACATCGGCGATCTTTTTAGAATCTCCCAGGGGCGCAGAACCAACGGATTCCAAGTAAGAATTAGCTTGTTTTGCAGTGATATTTACAGTATCGCAGAAGGCCATCAGAGAGGAAACTTGCTCATATTTAGCCATCGTAAGCGCATATCTTTCCTCGGTAGCAAGACCAATAGAATACGACTTTTCGGTCAGTCTTTCATCAGCATTATCCTGCCTTAAAAGTACCCTGTATTCAGCTCTGGAAGTAAACATTCTATATGGTTCATCGACGCCCTTCGTAATAAGATCATCGATCAAAACACCCATATAAGAATCGTCTCTTCCGAGAATGAAAGGATCCTTTTCGGCAACCTTCAGATGAGCATTAATCCCCGCCAGAAGGCCCTGGGCGGCCGCTTCCTCATATCCAGTTGTGCCATTTACCTGACCGGCAAGATAGAGGCCCTCTACCATCTTAGACTCAAGGGTATTATTCAAAAGCGAAGGGTCGAAATAATCATATTCAACCGCATAAGCAGGTCGGAATATCTTGGCATTTTCAAGGCCTTTGATAGCATGAAGAGCGTCCAACTGAACTTGAAGAGGTAAAGAAGAAGAGAACCCCTGAAGGTAATATTCGTTGGTATACCTTCCTTCCGGTTCGAGGAACAATTGATGAGCGTCATTCTCCGGGAAGACCCTGAGTTTATCTTCTATGCTCGGGCAATAGCGTGGTCCTTTCCCTTGGATGATGCCAGCAAAAAGAGGAGAATCATCGAAGCCGGATCGGAGGATGTCGTGGACCTTGGTGTTCGTGTGGAGAATATAACAATTCATCTGTTTCCCCTCCTTCTGAATTGTAGAAGGTATTGGGAGGAAACTGAAACGGTCGGGGTCTTCATCTCCGAGTTGAACAGGAAGAACGGATGTGTCGATGGAGGAGATGTCAATTCTGGGAGGAGTTCCGGTTTTCATTCTTCCGGTAGTAATTCCTCTTTCCACGAGTTGTTCGGTCAGACCGACCGACGGCTTCTCGCCAATCCGCCCTCCAGCGAAAACAGTCCGACCGATGAAAATCTTTCCACCAAGGAAGGTTCCAGCGGTCAAAATAAGCGCTTGACACTTGAAAATCGCCCCTGTATTTGTACGAACGCCAGCGATTTTTGAATTCTCAAAGAGAAAAGAGACTGCCAAATCCTCGTAAATATCTAATTTACAATGACTTTCGAGAATTTTGCGCCACTCAAGCGAAAATTGGATTTTATCGCACTGCGCACGAGGGCTCCACATAGCGGGACCCTTGCTCTTGTTGAGCATACGGAACTGCAAAGTAGTGGCGTCCGTTACAAGGCCGGTATAACCACCCAAAGCGTCTATCTCCTTGACTATCTGGCCTTTAGCTATGCCGCCGACCGCCGGATTGCAACTCATCCGGGCGTATCCGCGCATATCCATCGTTATCAAAAGAACTGAACTTCCGAGATTTGCGGCGGCCATTGCGGCCTCGCATCCAGCATGTCCACCCCCGACGACGATTATATCGTAACGTTTTTCCATTGAGACAGATAATAATCCTCCTTCGACCTCATGGTCCGCTGTTCGGAATCGGAGTGATCGTCATAACCGATGAGATGGAGAAGACCGTGAACGATCACCCTGTTCAACTCGTCGGAAAACTCAGTTCCGTAAAAATCGGCATTATCCCGGACAGAGTCGATACTTATGAAAAGATCTCCGGACAGAACATCCCCTTCGCAATAATCGAAAGTGATGATGTCGGTGAAGTAGTCGTGCTGAAGATATTTCATGTTGACATCGAGAATATAGTTGTCGGAACAGAATATCACATTCACGTCTCCGATTTTCCTTACCTCGCTCTCAGCCACGAACTTAAGCCATCGTTTGGTTTCCAATTTCTTACGGAAAACAAAATCTGTATCTTCACAAAAGTACCTGATCATTTTAGCACGGTTTTCGCATACAAAATTAATTGCAAGCGGAGACAATTGCAAAAAAATTGGAATTCAAATTAATTATTCATACCTTTGGGATGAATATGGACTATAAATTTTAAGTAGATATGGAAGTAAAGAAATCAGAAAAGGCGAGCCTGGGGAACAAGAGATTGCTCTTCACGGAAATCGGTTTCGTAATTGCTCTGCTTGTTGTTTATGGTGCTTTCGAATATAGCACGAAGGACAAGCAGACCAAGGCATTGGAAGCCGAGGTAGGACCTGTCGAAGAAGAAGAGATGATTCCTATCACTCAGGAAACACCTCCCCCGCCGCCCGAAACACCTCAAATTCCTGTCCTTTCCGACAATATCGACATTGTTGATGATGACCTTCAGGTAGAAGACAACATCCTCAACCTCGAGGATGATGCCAACCTGGGTGTTGAAATCAAGGAGTATGTCGAGCAGGTTGAAGAAGAGGAAATTGAAGAAGAGGCTATCCCCTTCCAGTTGGTAGAAGAAAAGCCCGGATTCATGGGCGGAGATGCAAACGCGTTCTCGAAATGGGTTAACGAGCGTCTGCAGTATCCCGAAATTGCCAAGGAAAATGGTATTCAGGGCCGCGTCCTCCTTCAGTTTGTCGTAGGTGCTGATGGAAAAGTTTCCAACGTCAAGGTAGTCCGTGGCGTGGATCCCGCACTCGACAAAGAGGCTGTCCGCGTTGTCCAGAGTTCTCCTAAGTGGACTCCCGGCAAGCAGCGCGACCGTGCTGTTAAGGTTACCTACACCTTCCCTGTAATATTCCAGCTGAGGTAATTCTTAAACTTTCAGATCTCAAGGCCGTCCCCAACCGGATGGCCTTTTTTAAATAAAATGTACGAAACCAAAAAGTATTCTTCCGAAAAGGCTGTATTCGTTGGAATCATCAAGCAGAACGATGATGAATCCAAAATAATGGAATACCTGGACGAACTTGAATTTCTGGCAGAAACGGCCGGTGCTGTAGGGGACAGAAAGTTTGTTCAGAGGGTGGATAAACCGGAAAAAGCGACCTATATCAGAAGCGGTAAACTCGCTGAAATTCAGCAATATTGCGAAGAAAATAACATCTGCTATTGCATCTTCGACGATGAACTCACGGGTATGCAGCAGCGCAATATAGAGAAGGTTATAAAGTCCGCAAAGGTTATCGACCGCACCAGCCTGATTCTGGAGATATTTACCCAGCGAGCCCAGACCGCATACGCTAAAACACAGGTAGAAATTGCACGCCTGAATTACATGCTTCCCCGTCTGGCGGGCATGTGGACCCACCTTGAAAGGCAGCGCGGTGGTGTCGGTACCCGAGGCGGTATGGGTGAAACCCAGATCGAGGTAGACCGCCGTATCGTTAAACAGCGTATCAGCCGCCTGAAAGAAGAATTAAGCAAGATAGACCGCCAGATGGCTACCCAGCGCGGGAACCGCGGCCAACTGGTCCGTCTTGCCCTTGTAGGATACACTAATGTGGGTAAGAGTACCCTGATGAACCTTCTTGCAAAGTCGGAGGTCTTCGCGGAAAACAAACTCTTCGCAACCCTCGATACCACAGTTCGCAAGGTGGTTATCGAGAATGTTCCGTTCCTGCTCAGCGACACCGTAGGATTCATCCGGAAACTCCCCACACAGTTGATAGAAGCCTTCAAAAGTACCCTGGATGAGGTACGCGAAGCAGACATTCTGGTTCATGTCGTGGATATCTCTCATCCGGACTTCGAGGAGCAGATGCAGGTGGTGGAGAAAACCCTCCAGGAAATCGGTGCAGGCAATAAACCTATCTACGTAGTATTCAATAAGATAGACGCCTATCACTATGAAGAATACGATGAGTTTTCCCTTGAACCCAAAAGTAAAATCAACCGCACTCTGGACGAATTGAAAAACAGCTGGATCGCACAGGAAAAAACTCCTTGTATCTTCATTTCCGCCCTCAATAAGACGGGGTTAGAAAAACTCCGCCACGACATCTATAAGATGGTGGCGGAGATTCATGCAGGGCGTTATCCCTTCAATAATTTCCTCTGGTAATTACTCGGAGAATTTAGCCTTAAGGAACTCTCTGTTCAGGCGGGCGATATGGGATACCGAAATGCCCTTCGGGCATTCCAGTTCGCAGGCACGGGTATTGGTGCAGTTGCCGAATCCCAGTTCATCCATCTTCTTGACCATATTGCGGGCGCGCTTGGCAGCCTCTACCTTACCCTGAGGCAGGAGAGCGAGAGAACTCACACGGGCAGCCACAAAGAGCATCGCTGAACCGTTCTTACAGGTAGCAACGCACGCACCACAGCCGATACAGGCCGCTGCATCCATGCTCTCCTCCGCCACATCGTGACTGATGAGGATATTGTTTGCATCCTGTGCAGATCCGGTACGGACAGTAATAAATCCACCTGCCTGGAGGATCTTATCATATGCTCTGCGGTCCACTACAAGGTCTTTGATTACCGGGAAAGCAGAACTACGCCAAGGCTCCACAGTAATGGTTGCACCATCCTTGAAATGACGCATGAAGAGTTGGCAGGTAGTCACATGATCATCCGGACCATGGGCACGCCCGTCGATATAAAGGGAACATGCTCCGCAGATTCCCTCACGGCAATCATGATCGAATGAAACAGGGTCGATACCCTCACGGATCAACTTCTCATTCAGAATATCAAGCATTTCCAGGAATGAGGCATCCGACTCTATATCTTCGATATGATAGGTTTCGAAATGTCCTTTTGCCTTGGCGTTACGCTGACGCCATATCTTAACATTGAAATTCATACGTCCTTAGTCTTTGTAGTTTCTCGTCTTAACCTCGATGAACTCATACTTGAGAGGCTCCTTATGGAGTTCAGGCTCAACACCCTCTCCTTTGTATTCCCAGGCTGCAACATACATAAAGTTCTTATCGTCGCGCTTAGCCTCACCTTCCTCAGTCTGGCTTTCCACACGGAAGTGTCCGCCGCAGGATTCTTTACGGTTAAGAGCATCATAAGCCATCAGTTCGCCGATATCGAAGAAATCTTCGAGGCGCAGGGCCTTCTCCAATTCCTGATTGAATTCAAACTGGTTTCCAGGCACCTTGACATCCTTATAGAAACGCTCACGCAGTTCTTTGATCTTGGTGATGGCGGTCTTAAGGCCTTCCTCATCACGGGCCATACCGACATACTCCCACATAATGTGGCCGAGTTCCTTATGCAGAGAATCCACAGTCTCGGTGCCGTTGATAGCAAAAAGCTTATCTATACGTGCCTGCACAGCCTTTTCTGCAACTACGAACTCAGGAGCGTTGATATCAGTCTTGGGTTCCGCAAATTTCTTGGAGAGATAATCACCGATAGTAACAGGTATCACGAAGTACCCATCTGCGAGACCCTGCATGAGAGCGGATGCGCCGAGGCGGTTTCCACCGTGATCCGAAAAGTTAGCTTCGCCGATGGCGTAGAGACCAGGGATAGTGGTCTGAAGATCATAATCTACCCAAACTCCACCCATGGTATAGTGGATAGCGGGATATATCATCATAGGCTCCTCCCAAGGGGATGAAGCGGTGATCTTCTCATACATTTCGAAGAGGTTTCCATAGCGCTCGGCAACCTTCTGATGGCCCAGGCGGCGGATAGCATCGGAGAAGTCGAGGAACACGGCCTTACCCGTCTCATTCACACCGAAACCGGCATCGCAACGCTCCTTGGCGGCACGGGATGCAACATCGCGGGGAACGAGGTTTCCAAAGGCGGGATAACGACGCTCGAGATAGTAATCGCGGTCTTCCTCAGGTATCTGAGAAGCCTTTATCTCGTGCTTGCGGAGTTTCTCCACATCCTCCAGTTTCTTAGGAACCCATATGCGTCCGTCGTTACGCAGACTTTCACTCATAAGGGTTAGTTTGCACTGCTGATCCCCGTGAACCGGAATACAGGTAGGATGGATCTGCGCGAAGCAGGGATTTGCAAAGTATGCACCCTTGCGCCAGCACTGCATTGCGGCGGATCCGTTACTATTCATTGCGTTGGTGGAAAGGAAGTAGGTATTTCCATATCCGCCGGTAGCAATAACCACTGCTTGGGCGCCAAAACGCTCGAGCTGGCCGGTAACCAGGTTACGGGCGATAATACCCTTCGCTTCTCCATTTATAATTACCAGATCCAGCATCTCGTGGCGGGGATAACTCGTCACTGTGCCGGCGGCAATTTCCTTATTCAGAGATGCATACGCACCTAAAAGCAGCTGCTGTCCGGTTTGACCGCGGGCATAGAAAGTACGACTCACCTGCACACCACCGAAAGAACGGTTGGCAAGATATCCGCCGTATTCACGCGCAAACGGAATACCCTGAGCGACGCACTGGTCTATAATGGCGGCACTTACCTCTGCAAGACGATAGACGTTCGCCTCGCGGGCGCGATAATCTCCACCTTTAATAGTGTCGTAGAAAAGCCTGTAAACGGAATCGTTGTCGTTCTGGTAGTTCTTCGCAGCATTGATACCACCCTGAGCGGCAATAGAGTGCGCACGGCGGGGAGAATCGCTGATGCAGAAAATCTTCACATTATAGCCAAGTTCGCCGAGGGACGCAGCTGCAGAAGCTCCGCCGAGACCGGTTCCTACCACTATAATCTCAAGTTTTCTTTTGTTGTTAGGACTGACCAGATGAATTTCTGATTTACGCTTGGTCCATTTCTCCGCCAGCGGTCCATCAGGAATCTTAGAGATAAGTTTATCTGCCATTTTATTTATTATAATTTAATAGTCTGCAATTTTACTCATTTTTGGCGAGAAGAACAAGATTAAAACAGGGTATTCTCATCGCCGGAAGGCTTAATCACCCCCAAATGTTTATATGCCAAATCGGTGGCTATACGCCCGCGCTGCGTACGCAGGATAAATCCTTCTTTAATAAGGAAGGGTTCGTACACTTCCTCGTAGGTTCCTTGGTCCTCGCTTATAGCAGTGGAAAGAGTATTTGCCCCGACGGGACCACCCTTGAACTTTTCTATTATCGTACGGAGAATCTTATTATCGATGGAATCCAGCCCGAGAGTATCAATATGAAGTTTATCCAGGGCGTATTTTGCAATCTTAAGATCAATCACTCCAGTTCCCTCCACCTGAGCAAAATCCCTTACCCTACGGAGGAGCGAATTACATATTCTAGGGGTGCCGCGGCTGCGCAGAGCTATTTCCTTCGCCGCCGAATCCTCTATTTCTACTTTAAAGATGCCGGCGCTGCGCTTGACTATTTTAACCAGATCTGCCGAATCATAATATTCCAGCGGGCAGGTGATGCCGAAGCGGGCGCGGAGAGGTGCCGTCAAGAGGCCGCTTCGGGTGGTTGCACCAACGAGAGTAAAAGGATTCAAGGAGATGCGTACGGAGCGGGCGCCCGGCCCCTTATCTATCATTATATCTATAACAAAATCCTCCATCGCGGAGTAGAGATATTCCTCTACCTCGGGGGATAAACGGTGGATTTCATCTATAAAGAGAACATCCCCCGGCTCCAGGGATGTCAGGAGGCCTGCCAGATCCCCCGGACGGTCGAGCACGGGACCGGATGTAATCTTCATATTCACCCCCATTTCATTGGCGATGATATGTGCAAGGGTAGTCTTTCCCAGACCGGGAGGGCCATGGAACAAGGTATGATCCAATGTCTCCCCACGCAACTTGGCTGCCTGGATGTAAACCCTCAGATTCGAAACAATTTCACTCTGTCCGGTGAAATCTTCCAGCTCCCGGGGGCGGATAATTCCATCCAATTCTTTATCTTTGCCTTCGTTTGTATCGTGAGGATTGAAATCGGACATAGGTTCCAGTTTTAAATTCTAAATACAAATATAGTTCTTTTTATTTTTATCGTGTTTTATTTATTAGGCTTGTTAAAATGTTAATAAGTTTATAAATAACTGATTATTAAATAATTAGAATTTAAATAATTGTTTATAACCTTGATTATTCTTTTTAAAGGATTTGTTAAAAACTAAAGCATCCGGGATATTAAGGATTTATTAACAGGATTATAAACAAGTTTTAAACAACTTTTTCGGTGGTTATGTTAATAACCCGGATTGGTAAAGAAAAAGAAATCTATTGTAGCGGACTCTTCCTGTCTGCGAGGTGGTTTGTGCTCAATAATTCCGCATCCAAGGGGATAAACCTCATTATATTACCCGATAAAGAGTCAGCTGAATACTGTACATCGGATCTTTATCAACTCATAGAAGGAGATAAGGTTTTCCTTCTTCCCCCGAGTGGAAAGGGTATAGAAAGGAGTAATTACAAATCCTCTATAAGTGTCCAGCGTACAGCTGCCCTGAGTGCGATAATAAAGAATAAGGGAGAGCAGGTTTATATAGTGAGTTGTCCCGATGCTCTGGAAGAGAAAATACCATCTGAAGGGGTGTCAGGTAAGTCTATACTCAGTATTTCCAAAGGGCAGGATATATCCTTCGATAAGATAATAGAGATATTGGGAGAACAGGGATTTGAGCGTGAAGATTTTGTTTCTGCTCCAGGGCAATATGCCATCAGAGGCTCCTTAATAGATATTTTCTCCTACTCCAACAATGAACCGTACCGCATTTCTTTCTGGGGAAATGAGGTTGAAACCATACATATATTCAACTGTAATACCCAGGTTTCTAAGGAAGAATGTGATAAGGTTGAGATAATAGGAGGAGTCCTCTCAGACACGGCAGATGAGGGAAAAGATTTATTCTCGCTGCTTCCAAAAACCACCACCATCTGGCTGGATTCCACAGACCTTTATAATAATAGGGACTTTTTTCCTCTTACAGAAGGATTCAACAGGGTATTTCTCCAGATTCCGGTTGGAAAGAAAGTTGATAATCCGGAGAGATTCCATATCAGCCCCCAGCCTAAGTTCAACAAGAACTTCGATCTGCTGGAGGAGGATATCCGCCGCAAAACGGAGAACGGGTATAAGGTGCGCATCTACTGCGAAAAGTCTTCCCAGATCAACAGAATCCGGACTATTCTGAGCGAAGAGGGTGGAATTCTTCCTGAATTCGTAGAGGGAAAGAATATTCATGAAGGATTTGTGGATGAGGATTCCAAAGAGGCCCATTACTCCGATCATGAGATATTCGAACGTTTCCATCGGGTGAGCATCCGCCGCAGCGTGGAAAAGAGCGAACAACTCACCATAAACGACCTAAACTCCTTTAATATAGGGGATTACGTGGTGCATATCGACTACGGAATCGGGGTGTTCGGCGGTTTGGTGAGGATGTATGACGACAAGGGCCGCGTCCGCGAGGTAGTGAAAATCAGCTACAAGGATGGAGACGTGGTGTTTGTATCAGTGCACGCGCTCAATAAACTCTCCCTCTTCCGTTCGGCGGACGGCGAGCAGCCGCGCATAAACAAACTCGGATCCAAGACCTGGGCTACCCTGAAGGCCAACGCCAAGCGCAAGGTAAAGGATATAGCGAAAGATCTGATTCAACTTTACGCCAAGCGCAAGGCCACCAAGGGATTCGCGTTCTCCGCGGACACCTACCTTCAGGATGAGTTGGAATCTTCCTTTATGTTCGAGGATACACCCGACCAGGAGGCAGCCACCATCGCGGTCAAAAGGGATATGGAGGATGATTGCCCTATGGACCGTCTGGTGTGCGGCGATGTAGGTTTCGGCAAAACGGAAGTGGCCATCCGCGCTGCATTCAAGGCGGTGACCGACGGCAAACAGGTGGCCGTGCTCGTCCCCACCACAATCCTGGCCTTGCAGCACTACAACACCTTTACCTCCCGCCTTGCCAACTTCCCTTGCACGGTGGAATATGTCAGCCGCCTTCGCACCGCTAAGCAGATATCGGATATCAAACACCGGGTCTCCACCGGCGAGATAGATATAATAATCGGTACCCACAAGATTCTTGGGAGCGGCTTTGAATTCAAGGATCTGGGCCTGCTGGTGATAGATGAGGAACAGAAGTTCGGGGTTGCAGCCAAGGAGCGTCTCCGCCAGATGAAGGCCTCGGTAGATACTCTCACCCTGACAGCCACCCCTATCCCCAGAACCCTGCAGTTCTCGCTTCTCGGCGCGAGGGACCTCAGCATTATCAACACTCCTCCTCCCAACCGCATCCCGGTGCAGACCGAGATAATCCTCTTCGATGAGGGTGAGGTCAAGAGCATCATCAATTATGAACTCAACCGCGGCGGGCAGGTATTCTTCCTCCATAACAAGGTGGAGGAACTCCCGCATATTGAGAAAATCCTCCGCCGTCTGGTCCCGGATGCCAGAATTTGCCTGGCGCACGGGCAGATGGAATCCCGCCAGTTGGAGGATAGGATGCTCGGGTTTATCCGGGGAGATTATGACGTGCTACTTTGTACCACCATCATCGAAAACGGGTTGGACATACCGAACGCGAATACCATCATAATCAACCAGGCACAGAACATCGGATTGAGCGATTTACACCAACTCCGGGGACGCGTCGGGCGCTCCAATCGCAAGGCATTTTGTTACCTGATAGTACCTCCGCTGGCATCGGTTACGGAGGATGCGCGCAGACGTCTCAGGGCCATCGAGGAGTTCTCCGATCTGGGCAGTGGTTTCAATATCGCAATGCAGGATCTGGATATCCGAGGAGCCGGTAATCTGCTTGGTGCTGAACAGAGCGGATTCATGATGGATATGGGTTATGAAACCTTCCAGAAGGTGATCAACGAAGCTATGGACGAACTAGGCATAGAGACAGGTCAAAAGATTAATAGAGGTAGGGAGAAAATTATCTCTGACTGCACCATCGAGACCGATCAGGAAGCCCTTATTCCGGACGATTATATCGATGTTACAGCAGAGAAAATCCGCATCTACAAGCAACTCGATTCCATGAGTTCCGACAAGGATATGGACCGACTTGCCATTCATCTCACCGACCGTTTCGGACGTATTCCTCAGCCGGTGGCGAACCTCTTCTATGTGGTGAAGATCCGTAATCTCGGAATGCGTCTCGGCTTCGAGAAAATCATAGTGAAGAACGGGATGTGTATCTGCTGGTTCGTATCACAGCAAAACTCCAACTATTTTAAGTCCGAAGTGTTCGAAAAGATACTCGCGACGGTGTCGTCCGGAAGCGTGCCGTTCGTGCTGAAGCAGAGCGAAGATAAACTTAAACTTGTGGCACACGGGCTCGACGGACTTCAGGCATCCTGGTCCCTCTTGAATAAGTTCGTATAATTTCTTACCTTTGTAGGCTTTGTATTAAAGAAAGACTGTGGCAAATTTGCTCATAGAAGTAGGTAACACGGCACTCAAGGCCGCATGGGCGGAGGGAATGACCCTCGGCAAGGCTTTCCGTTATCAGGGAGAGAAGGTGATGAACTTCATCCTCACCCTCACCGAGAAGGAAAAGCCGGAAGTGATGGCTGTGGTGTCCGCCAAGCCGGTAACCCCCGAGGAAGAGGCTGTGCTCCGCAAGGAGTGCAAGCACCTGATGATTCTGGACAGTGCCCATCCGGACATTCTCCAGCGTTACGATCTCCCGGATTATCTTTCCTACGACAGGGCCGCGTCGCTGCTGGCGGTGCGCTATCTGTTCAAGGGAAAGCCGTGCATAGTGTTCGATTTCGGTACCACGCTGACTATCGACCTGACCTCTGAAGACGGGCAATACCACGGCGGAAACGTGTCCCCGGGATTCACCACCCGATTCAAGGCTTTGAACCGGTATTCAAAGGCTCTGCCGTTGATGAATATTCCCAACCGGATACCTCACGAGGGCAACTCCCTGGAGTCCTCTATAGAGTCCGGGGTGGTTTCGGGCATAATGTTTGAAATTGAAGGGTATATCCGCCGGCATCCGGGACATGTGGTGGTATTTACCGGTGGGGATGCCACATATTTTGCCAAGCGAATGAAACAGTCCCTGTTCATCGTGAGCAACCTGGTTCAAGTAGGCTTGGCGCTTATAACAGACGATTATGTTGAGAAGAATATTCAATAGTGCAGTTGTTCTGACAGCCCTGCTGGCTGGGCTTAACGCTTCGGCCCAGTCCGGGGAGTATCTGTCCTACACCCCTTATTCCATCTTCGGAATAGGAGATCTCTCGCCGCAGGGATCCGCCTATCACCGCAGCATGGGCGGCGTGGGCATAGCATCCAGGAACATCCGCTATCAGAATTCCCTCAACCCCGCGGCGGTCACCGCCAGGGATTCCCTCTCCTTCATGCTGGACTTCTCTGTGCAGAACTCCAACATCCTCTATCGCCAGGGGGATCAGACATCCGCCCGCAATATCACCAATCTTGGCAGCATGGCCCTGTCCTTCCCCATCTGGAGGAGTATGTCGATGATTTTCGGAATCACCCCCTACAGCTCTGCGGGATATGGCTACACTGTGCACGAAACGGACCCTGCCGTGATTGCGCATACGGGAAATATCACCTACTACGACTACGGTCAGGGCAGTTTCTATAAGCTCTATGGCGGAATAGGACACTGCTTCTGGAAAAAGCTCTCGCTGGGGGCCGAGGCAGACTATATCTTCGGCAACTACAGCAAGTACTTCACGGAAAGCTTCACCAATACCGGCTATAACGCAGTGCAGGACAGTTATCTCCTTCATTTGAACGCGTTTACCGGGAAGTTCGGGATGCAGTTCGAGCAGAAGTTCGGCACCAAGACCAAGATCGGCCTCGGCGCAACCTACAGCCTCGGCGCCAATATGAACGGCACGGTGGACTATAAGCATAGTTCGGTGGGAAGCGCGGAAACGGTGGTGGTTTCATCCCATTCCGACACCTTGGGCGTCAACGTGGCACCCGTCAGGATTGCTTCGGAACTCGGCCTCGGCCTGTCTGTGAACTTCGACGAGCGCATCCGTGCTGAGGTCAATTTCATCCTTGCGGATTGGACTAATACCGGCATGGGAACGGTGGATGGCTTCGCCGTCACGAACAGTAAGCTGCCCTTCAGCGCCACCTCCCGCCGCAGCCTCCGTGCAGGCATGGAATACACCCCGGACAGATACAATGTCCGCTACTGGTACAAGAGGGTTTCCTACCGCGCCGGAGCATACTATAACAATGAGTATTACAAAGTTGCAGGCAACGAAATCAATACTTTTGGCATCACTTTAGGAGCAACCCTTCCGGTATTCCGTTGGTACAACGGACTTTCAGTGGCGCTGGATATGGGGCAGAAAGGCACTACGGATGCCGGCCTGGTGCGAGAAAGATATATTAAACTCTGCGTGGGCCTGAACCTCCACGACATTTGGTTCCAGAAGCGCAGATTTGAGTAGAATAACGTAACAACAGAAGATATGAAAAAGATCGTTGTAGCATTTTTGACCATCGTGATGGCATTCGCCGGCCTCAGGGTTTCGGCACAGGGAAAATGGGGTGCAGACAGTGCAAACTGCATCAAGTATCTTTCCTTCTACGATGAGTCTTACAAGGCAAAGGATTATGACAATGCCACCGTCAACTGGCGCAAGGCCTATGCTTCCTGCCCTCACGGGATCAGGCAGACCATGCTCACCAACGGCACTGAGCTGATTCGCAAACTCATCAACAAGAACAAGGGCAACGTGGTTTACCGCGCAGCGCTCATCGACTCCCTGATGACCCTGCACGAGGAGCGTGCCGAACTGTTCCCCAAGTATGCATCATCCGCTCTCAACAACAAGGGCGTGGATATTGTCAACTATATGGCAGGCAACGACAAGGCTATCTATGATGGCCTGAACGATGTCATCGCCCGCAACGGCATCAACACCCGCACCAGCCTCTTCATCCAGGATATGAACGTGGCCATCGAGCTTTATAAGAAGGGTGTTCTTTCCGCGGAGGATGTCATCAACACATATCAGAGGAATGTGGATCTGCTGGACAAGGCACCCGCCAAGACCGATGCCGTGGCAGAGCAGAACCGTAAGGTCAAGACCGACCTGGAGAGCCTCTTCATCACCAGTAAGGTGGCCGAGTGCGACGATCTGATCGCTCTCTTCACCCCTCGCTACGAGACCGGCTCGGACGATCTTGCCCTGGTTTCCAACATCGTCAAGATGCTCAGCATCACCGAGGATTGCCAGGATAACGACCTCTTCCTGAACGCCGTTACCTCCATGTACAAGCTGGATCCTTCCTACAATTCGGCATACTACCTCTATAGGCTCAACGCTTCCAGGGGCAACATCGACGTCGCCCTCAAGTATATCGACGAGGCTATCGCTTATGAGGCATCCGATGCATCCACCGATGCCGGGTACAGCTTTGAAGCAGCAACCTTCTGCTTCAAGAACGGCCGCCTCGCAAAGGCCTACAACTATGCCAACAATGCTCTGTCGCTGGATGAGAACATCGCCGGTAAGGCCTATTTCCTGATGGGTCAGATCTGGGGAGCTACCGCTTGCGGCGGGGATGAGATTGAGAAGCGCGCCCACTACTGGGTTGCCGTCGACCTCCTCCAGAAGGCAAAGAATGCGGATCCTTCCCTCTCCGAAGAGGCGAACAGGGTGATCGGCTCCTACAGCATCTACTTCCCCGAGACCGCCGAGGCGTTCATGTACAACGTCACCGACGGGCAGAGCTACAGGGTGGTTTGCAATGGCATGAGCGCCACCACCACCGTCCGCACCAGGAAGTAAACGGACGTGAGCCCCGCAAGGTACAAATTGATTCAATACTGGATAGCTGCCGTTTTCGCGGTGGCTATCCTCTTTGTTTCCTGCAAGAACAAGATGGCCCAGGCGGATGTCCTGAACCTGAAGGATACCCCCGTTCAGACCATCGAGGATATGTTCGCAGTACAGACCCGCAACGGCCTGGTGGTGATGAGGGTGGAGGCATCCGTGATGGAGCGCTACAACAACGACACCACCTCATATGAGACCTTCCCGAAGGGTATCGCCATCTACGGATACTCCGACGACGGGCTCCTGGAGACTATCATAGTCTCGGACGACGGGCGGCATCTGACAAAGAAAAAACGCAATGCGGTCCCCCAGGAAGAGCTCTGGGAGGCCTTTGGCAACGTGGTTATCCACAACGTGCTGAAGCAGGAAACTATGGAAACGGACACCCTCTACTGGAACCAGGCCAAGAATGAGATATACACCGACTGCTATGTGAAGATGTATTCTCCGCAGGGCTTCCTGCAGGGCTATGGAATGCGTTCGGATGATCATGCCCGCAACGCCATCCTGCTGGAGCCCTTCAACGGATATGGCTACACCGTCAAGGACAGCACGGTGGTAGTTATTGATTCTGTTAATTTTATAGGGCCCCTGGTCAAGATTTCCAAATAAATTTTCTACCTTTGCAGGCTTAATTGATTTAATAATTAAAAAATATAAAACTGAAATGGCGGTTCTTGAAAAAATTCGCGTTAAGTTCGGGCTTGCGATATCCATTATCATCGCACTGGCCCTGTTGTCATTTATCATAGATCCCAACACCCTCGAATCTGCCCTGCATTCAATGTCGAGCAAGTATGATGTAGGCGTCATCAACGGCAAGGCTATTCCCTATACCGACTATCTCGAGGATGTGGAAAGGTTCACCCAGATCAACGAAATAATCACCGGCACCAGCGTGCAGAACGAGCAGACCCAGATGCAGATCCGCGACGCCGCCTGGCAGGAGCTTGTGGACAAGTATCTGTTCGTCAAGAATGCCAAGGCCGCAGGCATCACCGTCGGTAAGGCTGAACTCGTAGATCTCACCACCGGAGCCAACCCTTCCCCCATCATCGCCGGCAACGCCGCCTTTATGGACGAGAATGGGCAGTTCTCCGCAGACCGCGTGAGGGATTTCGTAAATCAGATCCCTTCGGATGAATCCGGGCGTCTCCAGCTCTACTGGAACTATCTGCAGAGCTCCCTCAATACTCAGCAGTACTATGCCAAGTATGGCGCCCTGTTCAATGCCAGCACCTTCCAGAACGCTCTGGAGAAGGGTCAGAACATCGAACTTAACAACACGACCGCCAATGTCGATTATGTCTATGTAGCACATCCCTATGTTCCGGACAGCACTCTCAAGGTGACTCCCGCCGAGATCAAGAAGTACTACAAGGCACATCAGAACTTCTTCCAGCAGCAGGCCAGCCGCGACATCGAATATGTGGTGTTCGAGGTTGTTCCTTCCGCAGAAGATATCGCTGCCACCAACGACCAGTTCGCAGAGGCATATGCCCAGTTCGGAAGCGCCGACAATCTGAAGGCATTCCTTCTCAAGAACTCGGATCGCCAGATGAACAACTACTGGTACAAGGCAGGCGAGCTCAACAGCATCAACAGCGAGATCAACGATTTCGTATTCAGCGGCAAGGGCCAGGTATCTCCCATCATTGCTGATGGCGAGACCTTCTACGCCGTCCGCGTGCTGGACAGCAAGCCCGTGGCAGACTCCGCCTATGTGAAGCACATCCTGCTCCAGGGCACCAACGCCGGCAAGCTTGCCGATAGCCTCGCAGCAGTCGTGCGCAAGGGCGGAAACTTCTCCTCCCTCGTGGCTGAGTTCTCGGTCGATCAGAACTCTGCGGCAGACGGCGAGCTCGGAAACATCGGCTGGATGACCCAGACCTACATGATTCCCGGCTTCGAGAGCGTAATCACCGCCCCCGTCAATCAGCCCATGATTCTCAAGACTCAGTATGGCACCCACGTGGTAGTGGTCAGCAAGAAGACCGCTCCCGTCGTCAAGAAGCAGGTTGCCATCCTCGAGAAGACCGCAGTCGCCAGCAAGGAGACCACCAACACCATCTACGCCAAGGCTAACAAGTTTGCCACCATCGCAAACCAGACCGCAGCCGGTTATCTTGAGGCAGTGGACACCATGGGTGTTTACTCACACAAGATGAATGTCACCGAGGCCACTTCCAACTACGGTTCCATCGAGAACGCCAAGGAGGTTACCCGCTGGGCATTCGACAACAAGGCCGGAAAGGCATCCAACATCATCACCGTCAACAACAAGTACTTCTTCATCGCTGCCCTGAACGGCATCCACAAGGAAGGCGTAAAGCCCCTGAACGAGGTCGCTCCTACAATCCAGAGCACCCTCATGACCAAGAAGATTGCAGCTGCACAGAAGGATGAAATCGCCGGTAAGATCGAAGGTTGCACCACCCTGCAGGAGGTTGCCGACAAACTCGACGCCACCATCACCAGCGAGCCTGCATACAGCCTCGCAACCATGAGCGGCCGCGCAGCCGATCCCGCCCTCGCAGGAGCTCTCTCCAAGGCAGAGGAAGGCAAGCTGAGCGCCCCCGTGGCCGGTGTCTATGGCACCTATGTCTTCGTGCTGAACAGCAAGGAAGTCGGAGCATTCTACACAGAGGCCGACGCCGACATGTTCACTCAGCGCAAAGCACAGTACAACGTCCAGGGCATCATTCCTACGATGTCCGAGAATGGTGTTGTGAAGGATAACAGGGCGAGGTTCTTCTAGGAGATCTTCACCTTAAAACCTTTAGAGAAGGAAAGGACTGTGTCCACGGTTGTGGCATAGTCCTTTTGCTTTATCTTGACCTCGAAAACAGCCTCGCCTTCAGAAAGAGAGAGACTCTGCATCTCGGCACCCTTCTTCTTAAGGGTGTCGACGATTGTCGTCAGTTCTTCGTTGGTGATGGGAGAAAGGGTAATTTTGAGTTCCTTTTCTCCGTAAAGACTGTTGATAAAGTGCATGGTTTCCAGCACCAGAACCGTCATCAGCGTAGCCGCGATAGCAACGGGATACATCGCTGCACCGCAGGCCAAGCCGATTGCAGCGGCAACCCAGAGGCCGGCGGCGGTGGTAATTCCGCGCACCACGTTCTTCTGGAAGATGATGACACCGGCGCCGATGAAACCGATGCCGGAGACCACCTGCGCAGCCACTCGCGCGGCATCGAAGCGCCCGCTGAAGGCATACTGCGAAATAATCATGAAGAGGGCGCTACCCAGCGCCACGATAAAATGCGTACGCACACCGGCTTCCTTGGCGCGGATCTCGCGTTCGAAGCCTATCACGCCGCCGAGCAATCCGGCGACGAAAATCCTCATTATGAATGTCCAGTCTATGTTCATGATATCAGCATCTTAAAACAGTCCGGGGGTAATAGCCAGCCACTTCAACACGGTCTGGCCGAAAATCAGTATGAGCAGCCAGGAGAAAGTCATCATGGTGATACCGAACTTAAAGGCATCGGTCTGGCTGTATTGGTTGGTATTGTAGAGCAGCGCCGCGGGTTTGCTGTTGAACGGCAGCACATAGCAATGCTCGATAAGCATGGCCGTGGGCAGAGCCAGGCTCATGGGAGGGAACTTGAAACGCGCCTCCACTCCCAGCGCGATAGGCACGAACACCATCGTACGTATGGTCTTGCTCTGGAACACCAGCCCCGAATACATCATCAGGAAGGTGATGATCACATAGAGCACCCAGAACGGGGTGTCGGCGGTGATGCCCATTGAATCGAAAGCGGCGTTCACCATGGTATTCGGCAGGTCGGTGGCGTTGAGGCCGCTTCCCAGCACATATGCGCCCGCGCTGAAGAGCATCAGGTGCCAGGGGATATCCACGTCGTTCCACTTCACCACCCCGATTCCCGGGATGAGGGCGATGCAGGCGCCGAGCAGCGCCACGATGGTCTCATCTATATTATGGAATGTGCCCTTGGTGACCCAGAGGAAGAGCACGAGGCAGAAGATGCCCACGGCCTTCCATTCCTGCGCGCTCATCTTACCCATGGTGGCCAGTTCCGCCTTCAGGCGCTCGATTCCACCCTCCAGCTGCGGCTTCTGCTCCTCTTTTTTCATGGGGAAGAAGACGTACATTCCCATCAGCAGGCCCACTACGAGGATGATGATGCTCATGGGGCCTACCGCGATCAGCCATTCCTTATAGCCGAAGTTGCAGGAGCCCAGGAAGCCCGCGATGAGGGAGATGGCCAGCAGATGCGCGCCGCTTCCGGTGTAGAAAGCGTTCGCGCCGATGTTTACCGGGAAGAGGTTCTGAATCACCAGGTTGCGGCCGAAGTTATTCCGGTGGCCGTTGGAGGCCCCGTAGATTGCGCAGATCACCATGAAGATAGGCAGCATGATGGTCGCTTTGACGGTGGTGGCGGAGATGAAGGCGGATAGCACCAGGTTGATGCCCAGGAAGCTCCAGAGCACGCCCTTAGCGCTCTTGCCGAACTTGATTACGAAGGCCAGGGCCAGGCGCTTGGCGAACTGAGTCTTGACCAGCATGGATGCCAGCACGAAGCTCAGGATATTCAGCCACATCACCGGATGTCCCAACTGCGCCAGAGCCTCCTTCTGGGTGGTCACGTTGAACAGCACCACGCCCAGGATGAGCAGCAGGGAGGTGAGATAATTGGGGATGGCCTCCGTCATCCAGAGGATGAGGCTGGCCACGAAGATGCCCAGCATGGCGTAGTTGGCGCGGATGAATCCGTCCAGACCGAGGACGTTCAGGCGCTTCTGCGCGGTGGCGGCCAGGCCGTCCGTGCTGAGGTTGTCGATGAAGCCGATATGGCAGAACCAGCAGATCCAGACGAAGGCGATGATTGCCAGCGGACCGCCCAGACGGGCCATCCACACTTCGAACTTCCCCTTCTGCATCTTGGGGAGTTTCTCGACCTTGTAGTTATTCATATCCAGCGGGTCGAACGCCGCCGCCTTGATCTCTTCTGCCATATCAATTATAGGTTACGCTGTAGAGCTTGCTCGAACTGTCACAGATGAACCAGAAGGTTTTGTTTTTTGCGTCCTTGCAGAAGCCTTCGGGCTTCTTTACGAAGGATATGCTGTACTCCTGCACCTTGGTTCCGTCGGTCTTCACCTGGGTAAGTTTCTGCGTCTTTGCGTCGGTGATGAACAAGGTGCCGTCGGCGCTGTCGTAGTAAATATCCGAGAGGCTGGTGGCCCACTCGGCGTCGAAGGCCGTGGTCCAGGTCTTGTCCGTGAGGGAATAAGAGTAGACGCGCTTGGGCTTGCTCTGGTTGGCCACATAGAGCACGCCGTTTCCGGCCGCTATGCCCTCATAGCCCTGATTGTCTTCACTTCCGGCTTCTTCGGGGCCTTTGGAAACCAGCGAGACCGATTTTTTGTCGGCGCTAACCTTGTAGATTTCACGGGCCCTCTCTTCGCAGAGATAAATCGTGCCGTCTTTTGCCACGGTGATTCCTTCCCAGTCGTGGGCATCGTCGGGCTTTGCGAACGACCAGGTGCTTTTCAGCTGACCGTCCAGGCCGAACTCATATACGTGCCCGTTGTCCTCGGCCACCAGGAGGCCGTCTCCGGTTTCGTTGAGGCAAATGGCCGAAAGCCCCTCCAGTTTGGTGGAGTAATCGGCGGGCGTGCCCATGGTGTAGGTTGTCGCCTGCTGGTCGTCACCGTTGTCTATATTAACGGGCTCATCCCTGAGGCACGAGGCCAGGGATGAGACCGCCAATAGACCAAGAATAAGATGTTTGAATGCTTTTATTTCCAATTCTTGTAGGGATTTTTCATCAACATTGAATTGAAGTACTTGGGATCGCCGGTGACCTCCTCGCCAAGCCATGCGGGCTTGTCGAAAGGCTCGTTCTCGTCGGCAAGTTCCACTTCGGCGACGGTCAGTCCGTCGTTGTCGCCATAGAACTCATCGACTTCCCAAGTGTGCTTGCCGTCGGTGTTCTTGACAAGATAGCGGGTCTTGTCGATCACGCCGGGCTCTGCAAGATCGAGGAGGGCCTTCACCTCGTCCACGGGGATTTCTTTTTCCCACTCGAAACGGGCGGCGCCGGAAGCGTTGCCTATTCCCTTGACGGTGATGAAGCCTTTATCCCCCTTGACACGGATACGCACGGTGCGATCAGGCACGCTGCTCAAGTATCCCTGGGTGATGCGGGTGGCCTTGAAAGCCTCGGCCTTGAAGTCGCCCTTCACCAAGAACTTTTTCTCTATTTCCTGTGACATATCGTTTCGTTTGCAAGGGGTTTGTCGCTCATGCCGATCACGCGCTTGATGGCCTGCAGGTAGTTGATGTTCTCAACGCCCTCGAGGTGGCAGTCGGCAACAGTTTTCTTGATATCCTCGATTTCGGTGGATTCTGAGTTGATGGTCACCACCTTTGCGCCGTTGATGAGCACGTTGCCCACTTCGCAGATGGTGTTGTTAACCATGTAGCCGAAGCGCTGCTTGTGCACGCGTACTGCCGCCAGGTCGGGGCAGGCCTTCACCATCGCGATGAATTCCTCATAGGTGTAGGTATCCTTCGTGAGGGCGGGCATCTCTACCATGAACGCCGGAAACACTTCCTTCTCCAGAACTTCGCGGGAGATGGGGAACTCGCCCTTCATGAGGGGATTCCACTGCTCAAAGCCGTCGACGGTCTGAACATAGGTCTTGATGTC
>JAGCUK010000088.1 GCA_017962925.1 Bacteroidales bacterium | reverse complement strand
CTATGTGCTGGCCGTCGTGTGGTTCATCGTCAACTTTGTTTTCTTCTTCCGCTCCAAACTGTATTGGAATCTGGGGAAAAAGCCTGGCTATGCCCTGACTGAGCAGAGCGCATTTGGCGTAGGGTTTAAGAAATAAATTCGAATTAATCGGTGTAAAGCATCAATGAATCGCTGGATTTCTAGCAGCCCTTCCAGGAAGCGGAGGTTCGAGATTCGGAGTGTTTTGGTCCTTCGATTACCGCTTGTTTTCCAGGGCGGCTTGGATGAAGGCGGTGAAGATGGGCTGAGGATGCTCCGGGGTGCTTTTGAACTCAGGGTGGAATTGCGTTCCGATAAAGAAGGGGTGTGAGGGTATCTCGACGATTTCCACCAGGTTGGTGTCCGGGTTGATGCCCGAGACAACCATGCCGGCATTCTCTATCACCTTCCGGTAGGCGTCATTGAACTCGTAACGGTGGCGGTGGCGCTCATAGATGATATCCTGCCCTCCATAAATGCGGGATGCCAGTGTGCCGGGGATCAGCTTGCACGCATAGGCGCCCAGGCGCATAGTACCGCCCTTGATGGTGGTGCTTTTCTGCTCCTCCATCAGGTCGATGACAGGGTGCTTGGTTCCCGGGTTAACTTCCACGGAGGCAGCATCAGCATAACCGAGCACATCCCTGGCAAACTCCACCACGGCCATCTGCATCCCAAGGCATATGCCAAAGAAAGGAATATTATGCTCGCGAGCATAGCGCACTGCCTCAATCTTGCCGGGAATTCCACGCTCGCCGAAGCCCGGGGCCACAAGGATTCCGTCCATTCCAGAAAGCACCTCAGCCACATTCTCTTTGTTGATATGCTCCGAGTGAATGGTTTTGACATTCACCTTGCAATCATTGGCCGCGCCGGCGTGTACGAATGATTCCTGGATAGACTTATAAGCATCCTGAAGTTCAACATACTTGCCAACCATGGCAATATTGACTTCGTGTTTGGGATATTGCAGTCGTTCAAGGAAAGACTTCAAGGCCGAGAGTTCCGGCTCCGGAGCGCAGCCCTTGATTTCCAGTTTCTTGATGACCAGCGAATCCAGGCCTTCTTCCTCCATATTCAGGGGCACTTGATAGATGCTCCAGGAGTCGATGGACTGGATCACGTGTCCGGGACGGACGTTGCAGAACAGGGCTATCTTTTTCCTAAGTTCCTGAGACAACGGCATTTCCGTACGGCAAACAATGATATCCGGGTGGACACCCGCACTCTGCAGCTCCTGAACGGAGTGCTGTGTGGGTTTGGTCTTGAGTTCCTTGGCCGCTTTCAGGTAAGGAATCAGCGTAAGATGTATGCTGAGGAAGTCTTCTTCCGGAAGTTCCCACTGTAACTGACGCATGGCTTCGACAAAAGGCTGCGATTCCATGTCGCCGACCGTCCCTCCGACCTCGGTGATGACAACGTCGAAACGGCCAGTTTTCCCGAGCAGGAGCATCCTGCGCTTGATTTCATCTGTGATATGAGGAACGATCTGGACGGTTTTGCCGAGATACGCACCTTCACGTTCTTTGGTGATTACGGTATTATAAATCTTGCCGGTGGTCACATTGTTGGCCTTGGACATGTGAACGCCCAGGAACCTTTCATAATGACCGAGATCCAGGTCGGTTTCTGCCCCGTCTTCTGTGACGTAGCATTCCCCATGCTCATATGGATTGAGAGTGCCAGGATCGATATTGATATATGGGTCGAATTTCTGGATTGTGACCCGCAGACCGCGTGCTTGAAGAAGTTTGGCCAGAGATGCGGCTATGATGCCTTTTCCGAGGGATGATGCCACCCCGCCCGTAACGAAAACATACTTAGTATTCATTGCCTCAATGTTTTTTATACGGGCTACAAATGTAATGTTTTTTTCAGATTAATCGAGCTCTTTGCGGCGAAAATGTTTAGAGTCTCCCCAGTGGCTGAAGCCGATGGGTATTCCCTTGGCCTTCAGGTCATCTACATTGCTGGCATTCAGAGTCTTACGGTCGTAGAGATTATACTTTATCATCTGCTCTGCAGGAGTGATATTTGGCATGATTACGTTGGCTCCGGACATGATGCCTTTTTCGCGACCGCAGGGGTCCAGAATCTCCAGGGCCGTGGCGGCGGCGATGTTGATATCCGGCATCAAAAGACGCAGCAGCGCAATCATCTTGAGGCCAAGTGAAAAGCGCCTTTCGGCAGATGGATAAGGGGCCCCGGAGATTGTCAGGGGCGTATCCGGATGCGGGTTGTACGGGCCCATCCCCACCATCGGCGCATCGAACTCCTTAAAGAACAGCAGGTCATCCGCCATATCCGCTGCCGTCTGGAAAGGCATCCCAATCATAGCCCCCGTTCCCGCCTGATAGCCAATCTCCTTCAAATCATACAACGCCTGCAAGCGGCGGTCGTAGGAATGAAGCGGGTCATCCGGATGAATCTTACGGAAGAGGTCGGGGTTGGAGGATTCAATGCGCAGCAGATAGCGGTGAGCGCCGGCATCGAACCACTCCTCATACACATCGCGGGACTGTTCTCCCAGGGACAGCGTGATTCCAAGGGGCGGATCCTCCCCCGTATCAAAGGACTTGATGGCCTTCAGCAGACGGGTGATCTTCCGGACAAATGCTGCGTCGGTGCGCTCACCACCCTGAATCACCACCGACCCGAAATGGCGACGGGCAGCAATTTGTGCAGTTGCAAGTACCTCATCTTCAGATAGTTCGTAGCGCTGGCAACTGATACCGCGGCGAATACCGCAGTACAGGCAATTCTTGACGCAAATGTTGGAAACCTCGATGAGCCCGCGGAGATAGACCTCGGGGCCTATGGTTGCGACCTTAACACGATAAGCCTCCTCGCGGAGAGCCTCCTCGAAGGCGGCATCCTCACAGGCAATTGCAGCGGCCAGGCCTTCCCGGTCCAGTGTGAGATCAGAATACCTCATGGCAGAGACAAAGATATGAACTTTATGGGAATTAACCGCGAATTGATTATATTTGAGGTATGAACATGAAAACCAAGAAACTGATCGTATTCCTGCTCTTTGCTTTCCTGCCGATGGTGGGAGTGGGGCTGGCGATACATTTCGGAGGTGCGTCTTCCGTAGGTCTTAGTGCCGATACCTCAAGTATCAACCCCATCGCTGCCCTCAAAGGGTTTCTTTTTAGTGCCGGGGCGATGCTGATTCCCCTGCTGGCGGTCATCTT
>JAGCUK010000087.1 GCA_017962925.1 Bacteroidales bacterium | reverse complement strand
CTTAAATCATCCAAAAAAATATCAAGTGAAGCACATCATCAAATTCGGAGATTACAATGTCGGCCGGGACGGACAACTGTTAACCCTCCCCAACTACATGCAGTTCCTATTGGATCTGGAGCCCGAACAAATCATCCTCGAACCAATTGACGTTGACGCCGTGAACGCTCTGGCAAAAGAAATCTTAAACAAACCATAATTCCCGGGGACGCACCTTTATTGTTTTGTCCCCCGAGACAACCAGGCAAAATCTCTCCTGGAGTTTCAGGGGAAATAATTATATTTGCGGGTAAATGGCGCCACACGTAATAGCGGATTTCTCATCCATTCCATTCTTTATCCGGAGAATGGATACCACGAGTTACGTCAAGCCTTTCGAAGTGCCAGAGGCCCGTATTCCGCTTATAGGATTCATCTATGTGGCATCGGGAGAAGTACTTATAGAAGTCGACTCCGTGCCGTTTCTCTGCCAGCCCGGGCAGATTCTGTTGATTCCCCAACAGAGCCCTTTCGCCATTCGATTCTACCAGAATGCAATCGGGTATACAGGAGGTTTTGCCCCGTCGTTTCTATCTGACACACGGTCGCTACGCTACTTGTCAGCCCCTCTTCACCAGGGTTTTTGGTTCGATGAGGGTGCTTTTATGGGTGAGCTTCTGAACATGATGGCAAACTCTTTTGAAAAGGGAGATCAGCTGTTCGTGGAGAAAGGCCTGGATTTGTTACTCTCCCGCATAAAACCGGCTCTGGAATCATCATTTCCGGCTTCTGTCAGCCAGTTTCTGGAATCTGTTTTCAATCCCGGAAAGATGCCCGGGACAATTGCTTCATATGCATCTGAGATTGGAATCAGCGAAAACTACCTGAGTCGTCTGGTGAAGAAATACACCGGCCGAAGCGTGGGTGCATGGATCGATATAGTGCGCATTCAGCGGGCAAAACGCCTGCTGTCTGAGACGCGCCAGCCCATTATAGACATTGCTGCTGCAGTGGGCATTGAGGATCAGTCCTATTTTTCACGACTGTTCAAAAAAGAAACAGGTCTGACGCCATCTGATTTTCGAAAGAGGATGCAAGGATAATCCTAATTCCGGGTGTTTTCCTCCTAAATAATCTGGAATTGAACCCCTACCTTTGCAACCATGAAAGGTAGGATCAAACGTATTTTTCTTTATTTCATTGCAGCGGCAATCTGGGGCGTCCCGGGCATCATCCTCACAATCAAAGGCGTGAGTGCATACATTTGTGGACCGGTATTCACGAAGAATATCCACCCTCCCGGAAATGGTTTCACCCCTTTATACCTTTCCACTTCGCGGATGGATACTGATTATCTGCATGACCTCTCTCGGGTTGGTTCTCAAACATATTCCTCATATCCCAACAGAGTTTACCGCCTCCTTCTATAGCGGTCTTGGCCCTATGCTGATTTGGGCTGCTGGTCGCTTTGTAATCAATAGTCACCAAAAATGAAAAAAATCTTTCTAGCTACAATCATCGGCCTGGCCTTTTTTACGCCATTGCACGCGCAGGAAAAGAAACTTATTCAGGGTTTCGACGGTGGCATGATGGTCCATTCCGGGTTTCTGAGAGGAACAATCGGCCCGGATGAAATCCCTGCCAACGGAACTCCCTTCGGGATTGGCGGCGTTATCAGACTGCACTTGAGCAAGCATTTTCGGATAGGCAGCGAAGGGTATGTATCCACTTTGAATCAGAGGGGAAATGGCAGCTATGTAAAATACGGGTGGGGCGGTATCCTGGCCGATATCTATTCTGTTTTCGACCGTTTCCAACCCTATATCGGCATTACCCTGGGCGGCGGTGCGGCAACAACCTTGCTTATGGACGAGTCTCCTGCAGCGGCTTGGGCACCGATAAATGGAACTCTGTATCACAAGCAAGGATTCATGGCACTGGATCCGTATATCGGTTGTGACTTTATAGTGGGCAAGGCCATGCATCTTACGCTCAAGGCAGACACACTACACTGTTTCAGCAAAGATGGTATGCTGCCTATTGGGCCCAGAGTGTATTTTGGTTTTTTATTCTATCATTGATATGAATTTCAACGGTATTATCGTGGGTGCAGCAGTGTTCCTCAGCATAGGAATCTGCCATCCGCTTGTCATAAAGATGGAATACCACTGGGGCAGGCGAAGCTGGTGGATATGGCTGGTGGCCGGGCTGGCGTTTTGTGCAGTATCCCTTTTCGTGCCCAACGACACCATCTCCATCATCATCGGCGGTTTCGCTTTCTGCTGTCTCTGGGGGATCCACGAGATGTTCTTGCAGGAGAAACGCGTCCTTCGCGGCTGGTTTCCGGAGAATCCCAGGCGGCATGACTACTATGCTGCCAGGCGCTTGGAAATGAAAGACAAGCTATAGGATTCATATCTGCAAACAAAACCTAACCCATCACGACATCCAGCACCATCATAAGTGCAAAGCCTATGGCAAAACCTATGGTGCCGACATTTGAGTGCTTTCCCTGAGAATAATCGGGAACCAGTTCCTCCACCACAACATACAGCATTGCACCTGCGGCGAATGCCAGCATATAGGGCATAATACCGAGGATGGAAGTGGCCAGAAGAAGCGCCAGCGCACCGCCAAGAGGCTCCACGATACCGCTCAATGCTCCTATGCCGAAAGACCTCCAGCGAGAGTTCCCTTCAGCCCGCAGTGGCATCGAGATGATTGCCCCTTCCGGAACATTCTGGATGGCGATGCCCAGCGACAATGCCAAGGCTCCTGCCATATTGAAATCGGCCGTCAGGGCACCAGCAATCGCGACACCGACAGCCATTCCTTCAGGAAAGTTGTGGATAGTGACAGCCAGTGCCAGTTTGGTGGTGCGGGACAGTCGGCTCCTGGGACCTTCCGTTTCTCCATTTGCATGCAGGTGCGGTGTGATGTAGTCTATGAGCAGGAGGAAGGCAAATCCGGCAAGCAGGCCGATCGTAGGAGCAACTACAGCGGAACTCCCCTCTCCCATTTCGATGGCAGGGATGATCAGGGACCAGACAGATGCGGCCACCATCACCCCCGATGCAAAACCTAGCAGTACTTTTTGTAGCAAAGCAGGCATATCCCGCTTCATGAAAAACACGAAAGCCGCCCCCAGGGCTGTCCCCAGGAGCGGAATCATCAATGCTGTAAAGACCGGACTCATCATTTATAGTGATTACGTACTACTCGTTCATAAACAATTCGGCTTTTACGAATTGCAGGTTGTCTTTGGCGAAATCGTATCCTTTAGATCCCGGGCGGGCCACTTTAAGGTATTTTTCGTACCATTCTGCGGCCTGCTTGTATTCCTTTTTCATCTGGTAGCAGTACGCCACGGTGGACAGTGCGGAGGTGAACTTGGGGTTATAGCGATAGGCTTCTTTATAATGCTCTATAGCCTTGTCCCAGGATGCCTGCATGCGGTAGTAGCCCAAACCGTATTGCTGGTGCAGTCGGGACATGAGCACGTGGTCGGGCTCCAGCATCTCCATAGCCTTATCCAGCCACGGTTTCACATCCTCTTCGAAAGGATAATGACATTCAGACTTGACAGCCGCTATCGTATATGCCAGATTCACGTCAGTGGAATCTATCTGCCACGCGGTGAGAAGCTCCTTCTCGGCCCTGTACATCACTTTCGTGTGCCAGTAGCTCTGCCCCAGATAATAGTGGATGGGGTAAGTGTCGTTGCCTATATCTTCCTGCCTCTGGAATACTCCCGCTGCAGATTCATAATCCCCGCCCCTGTACAAGGCAAGCCCTTTCAGAGGCGCGATGGTAGGATTGTCAGGATCTTCCGCGAGGAAAGCGTCGCTGATGGAAACCGCATCCTTGTAATTCTCGCCGTCGATGAGTATTCCCATGGCCTTGGACAGGACCACCTCGTTCATAGGCTTCAGGGCCAGGGACTTGCAATAGTAGCAAAGCGCGGAATCCGCCTGTCCCAACTGCCGGAAGCTATCTCCCACTAGGCTTATCACCGCAGGGATGGAGTCCAGCTGCAGCGCCGCCTGCCCTGCCAGAATGCTCTGGGGATAGTTCTTGAGCCTGAAATAGGCCTGCATCAGTCTGATCTTATAAAGGATGTTTCTGGGTGAGAAGGATGACAGCATGAAATAGGTGCCGGCGGCATCGTCATATGCCCCGCTCTGGAAATGGCAGTCGGCCAGTTCCGCCATAACACCCTCGTCCATGCCCTTCGGACTCACCAGGGCCGCGAGTTCTTCGATGGCCTCGTCGGTGCGGTAGATACTCTTGAGATACCGCGCATGAGTAAGCACGGAATCGCGATGGGTGTTTTGTGCCCCGACCGGGACGCAGCCCAACATCCAGATAAATAATACAATAGCGCTTTTCCAGTTTACCATGCAGCAAAACTAATAAATATCTTGCTTTTCTCCGCTATTGAATGTAAATTTGTATGCTAAGCACATAGTGAAATGATAACATCTTTTAATGACCTTTTCGCCGAGCTCAAGGCGAAGAACATCTGCAAAAGGATGGTGGCAGCATGGGCTGTCGATGAGCATACGATCGAAGCATCTTCTAAGGCTGTAGATCTTAGAATTGTCAAAGTAACCTTAGTCGGTGATTCAGATCAGATTGCAAAAGTCTGCGAATTTAACCGCATAGATATTTCTAAATTCGAAATAGTCGATATCAAGGATGAGCTGAAGGCTGTCGCCGAGGCCGTGCGTATGGTGCACGATGGCGAGGGAGACTTGCTGATGAAGGGCCTTTGCTCCACTGACAAGTTCCTGCGTGCAATCCTGAACAAGGAAACCGGCCTGCTGCCTCCCAAGGGCCTTCTGTCGCACGTGGGAGTGCTGGAGAGCCCCAACTACCATAAGCTTATGTTCATAGGCGATATGGCCGTAATCCCCCAGCCCGATTTCCGCCAGAAAGTAAAGATCTCCGAATACATCCTCAAGGTGGCAAAGGCATTTGGCATCGACAAGCCGAAAATCGCCTTCATCGCTGCTTCCGAGCAAATGCTGGATACCATGCCCGCGTGCATGGAGGGTGCGATGCTTGCCAAGATGTGCGACCGCGGGCATATCAAGGGCTGCATTGGAGACGGCCCGCTGGCACTGGATGTGGCCATCGACAAGGAATCTGCAGAAATCAAGAAACTGCAGAGTGCAGTTGCGGGAGATGCAGACTGCATGCTCTTCCCCAACATCGAATCTGCAAACGTCTTCTGGAAGACCAATACCAAGCTGGTGAAAGGCGTGAAACAGGCTGGAATGCTGGTGGGCACCAAGGTCCCCTGCGTGCTGGCTTCACGTGCCGACTCGGTTGACGTAAAACTAAACTCCATTGCGGAAGCAGTCGCTTTCGTAAAGTAAACTTGAATATGGGAAGCATCAAATTAGCTAATAACCTGAACCCCAAAGGACTGGTCCTTGCTGTTAATACCGGTTCCATCACCACCAAATACGCAGTATATCGCGACGGCGAAATAATTCTGGACAGGAAACTCGAGCACTCGGTGCAGGAGTTGTCCCGTTTCGCCGATGTGATGGACCAGGAGCAGATGCGTACCGACGCCATCCTGGGAGCCCTCGAAGAGAATGGGATCAAACTCGAAGATATCGACATCGTGATGGCCCGCGGAGGCCTTTTCACTCCCTGCATCACCGGTGTATACAATGTAAACGAGGATATGCGTGAGGTGCTCTCATCCAGCCGCGAAGGCAACCATGCCTGCAACCTCAGCGCCCTGATTGGGGATAATCTTGCCAATACCATCAACGAAATCCGCGAGAAGAAGGGCATAGTCCCCCGCTTCGGCAAGTGCGTAGCCTATGTGGCGGATCCTCCCATGGCGGATGAGATGCTGCCGGAGTGCCACGTGGGCGGTATCCCCGAATTCCCCCGTCGTACCCTCTTCCACGCGCTTAACACCCGCGCCATCATGCGTCGCTACCTGCGCGATTCAGGCCGCAAGGCGGAGGATACCACTGCCATCATCTGCCATATGGGCGGCGGCGTGACCATCTCCACTCATCGCGACGGGCGTGTGATAGACACCTCCCACGGTCTTGGCGGGGATGGCCCCATCACTCCCGAACGCGCCGGTTGCTGCCCTCCCTATCCCCTGATAGACATGTGCTTCAGCGGCAAATACACAAAAGAAGAAATCAAGAAGAAGCTCATAGGAAAGGGTGGCGCCGTGGCATATTTCGGCACCAACGACATGCGCGAGATCGTCAAGAAGGCCAAGGAAGGTGATCCTGAATACGTAGTCTTCATGAAGGCCTTCGTGCTGAATATCGCCAAATACATAGTGGCCCAGGGGGCTCTTGTGAATGGCAAGGTAGATGTGATAATCCTTACCGGAGGCGTTGCCTACAGCCAGGATATCACTGATGCCATTACCGAGAAAGTCAGCTGGCTGGCTCCTGTCAAGGTCTATCCCGGCGAGAACGAGCTGGAATCCCTTGCAGAGAACGGCTATATCATCCTGGCCGGAGCAACTAAGATACACACCTACAATAAAGACCATATTGTAGAAGACTGATAACCACAACTAATAACCAATAAACTAAAACATGGAAATCGATTATTCCAAAAGATCTTTTAGCTATTATCCCACAAACGCGATAGTATATGCAAAATGCATAGACGGCAAGTGGTCGAAGCCAGAAGTGACCGACAGTTTCAATCTGTCGTTGCATTGCTTTGCAGGCGTATTCCACTATGCTCCGAGCTGCTTCGAAGGCCTGAAAGCCTTCCGCGGGGTAGATGGCAGGGTGCGATTGTTCCGCCCGGACGAGAATGTCAAGCGCATGCAGAGCAGTGCGGCCTATCTGGATATGCCCGCACCATCTATGGAACTCTTCCTGGACATGTGCGTCGCCTGCGTTCAGGCTAACTGGGAGTTTATCCCTCCTTACGAGAGCCCCAGCGCATCTCTCTACCTCAGGCCGGTCCTCTTCGGATATAACCCTCAGCTGGGTATCCACTCCGCAAAGGACGTGATGTTCGTGGTGATGGCCTCCGGCGTCGGCACCTATTCCGGTGCCAAGAGCCTGGTTCCCGGCACCGCAGTCATCTCCCGCAACTACGACCGCGCAGCCACCTACGGCTCCGGCGGCTACAAACTGGGTGCAAACTATGCCCAGTCCCTGCACGCCTACAATCTTGCCCACAAGATGGGCTACAGGGAGCTTCTGTTCCTGGACAGTGCCACTCACTCTCACATCGAGGAGTTCGGTTCATCCAACTTCTTTGCAATCAAGCACGGCTGCTACGTTACTCCCAACTCCCCCAGCGTGCTACCTTCCATCACCAACAAGAGTCTGCGCAAGGTTGCGGAAGAGGAATTCGGTCTGAAGGTCGAGCGCCGTACTATCTTCGTTGATGAGCTGGAAACCTTCGAGGAAGTTAACTCCTGCGGCACCGCGGTGGTTATCACCCCTATCTGCCGCATCGACGACAAGGCCACCCTCGAAAGCGGAACAATCACAAAGGAATACAAATATGCAGAGGAGTGCGGGCCTATCAGTAAGAAACTCTACGACCGCATCATCGCCATCCAGAAAGGCCTCGAAGAGGACAAATACGGCTGGTGCATGTTTGTAAACGAGCCCAAGTGATGACAGACAGGATCCGGACCCTTCTCGACGAGAATAAGGCAGATGAGGCCATTGCTGTTCTGGATCGTTTCCAGGCTGGAGGCGGAACCATGGACGACACTCTCTTCTACCTCCTGGGCAATGCCTGGCGCAAGAAGGGCAACTGGCAGATGGCCATGAACAATTACCTGGAAGCCGTGCATCTGAATCCGGACAGCCCGGCGCAACAGGCCCTGGACATTGCCAACGAAATCCTGGACTTCTACAACAAAGATATGTATAACCAATAAAATAACACCGTATGGCTAAAATGAAAGGAGCGACAGTGGTGGACATCGAACGCTGCAAAGGCTGTGGCCTCTGCGTGGTCGCGTGTCCGCTGCACGTTCTTGCCCTCACCACCAAAAGCGTGAACCAGAAGGGCTATAACTATGCTGAGGCCGTCCTGGAAGACACTTGCACCGGATGCACATCCTGCGCAATCGTCTGCCCCGACGGATGTATTACCGTATATCGTAAAAAGGAGGATTGACCATGGCAGAGAAAGAAGTCACTTTAATGAAAGGCAATGAAGCCATTGCCCACGCCGCGATCCGCTGCGGTTGCGACGGCTACTTCGGATACCCCATCACTCCTCAGTCCGAGGTCCTAGAGACCCTGGCGGCAGAAAAGCCCTGGGAGAGCACCGGAATGGTGGTATTGCAGGCAGAGAGCGAGGTCGCATCCATCAATATGGTATATGGCGGCGCCGCTTCCGGGAAGAAGGTGATGACCTCATCCTCCTCCCCCGGCATCTCCCTGATGCAGGAAGGTATTTCCTATATGGCCGGTGCTGAATTGCCCGCGCTGATTGTCAACGTTTCCCGCGGAGGCCCCGGGCTCGGCACCATCCAGCCCAGCCAGGCAGATTACTTCCAGACCGTCAAGGGCGGTGGCCACGGCGACTATCGTCTGATCACCCTCGCCCCTGCATCCGTGCAGGAGATGGCGGACTTCGTGGATCTGGCCTTCGAGCTGGCGTTCCGCTATCGCAACCCCGCAATGATTCTCTCCGACGGTGCCATTGGCCAGATGATGGAGAAGGTCGTGCTGCCTCCTTTCAAGCCTCGCAGGACAGAGGAGGAGATAGCAAAAGAGTGCCCCTGGGCCACCACAGGCCGCATCGGCATGCGCAAACCTAATATCATCACCTCCCTCGAACTCCGTTCCGAGGAGATGGAGCAGAACAACCTTCGCATCCAGGCGAAATACAAGATTGTCGAGGAGAAGGAGGTCAGGTATGAGGAGTACATGACAGAGGATGCCGAATATCTGATCGTTGCCTTCGGATCGGCCGCCCGTATCGCCAAGAAGGTTATTGCTATCGCCCGCGAACAAGGCATCAAGGTGGGTCTGTTGCGTCCTATCACCCTCTGGCCGTTCCCTAGCAAGAAGATCGGAGAACTCGGAAAGAAGGTCAAGGGCATACTCTCACTCGAGATCAATGCCGGACAGATGGTGGAAGATATCCGTCTCGCGGTGGAATGCAAGGTTCCTGTGAGATGGTACGGCCGTCTGGGTGGCATCATCCCCGAACCGGAAGAGGTTGTTAATGAAATCAAGAAAATGACCCTTTAATCCGCGCGCCTTATGACTAAAGAAGATATTATCAAGAAAGAGAATCTGGTATATCAGAAACCGGAATTGCTCAATGATGTGCCGATGCACTATTGCCCGGGCTGCAGTCACGGTGTGGTGCATAAGCTGGTGGCCGAGGTGGTCGCAGAAATGGGTATGCAGGAGAAAACCATCGCTATCTCCCCCGTGGGATGCGCGGTTTTCGCATACAAATATATAGATGTGGACTGGCAGGAAGCTGCCCATGGCCGCGCTCCGGCGCTGGCTTCTGCGGTAAAGCGACTGTGGCCGGACCGTCTGGTCTTCACTTATCAGGGAGATGGTGACCTTGCCTGCATAGGCACGGGTGAAACCATCCACGCCCTGAACCGTGGCGAGAACATCACCATTATCTTCATCAACAACGCCATTTACGGCATGACAGGCGGTCAGATGGCCCCTACCACGCTCATTGGCATGAAGACGGTGACCTGCCCCTACGGCCGCGATCCCAAGCTCCACGGCTATCCTCTCAAGATGGCGGATATCGCCGCTCAGCTCGAAGGAACATGCTATGTCACCCGCCAGAGCGTGCAGAACGTGCCTTCCATCCTCAAGGCGAAGAAGGCCATACGCAAGGCATTCGAGTACTCAATGCAGGGCAAAGGCTCCAACCTGGTGGAGATAGTTTCCACTTGCAACACCAACTGGAGAATGAGCCCGGACAAGGCCAACAAGTGGATGGACGAGAACATGGTTCCGTTCTATCCTCTCGGAGATTTGAAAGATAACGGTAAATAAACGCCTGACAGTATGACACACGAAATCATTATATCCGGATTCGGAGGACAGGGTGTCCTCTAAATGGGCAAGATTCTCGCCTATTCCGGCCTTATGGAAGATAAGGAAGTGACCTGGATGCCGGCCTATGGCCCGGAACAGCGCGGTGGCACCGCTAATGTGACCGTCATCGTCAGCGATGAGCCCGTATCCTCCCCTATTCTCAGTTCCTACGACACTGCCATCGTGCTCAACCAGCCTTCGCTGGAGAAGTTCGAGAGCAAGGTCAAGCCCGGCGGAAGCCTGATTTACGATGGATATGGCATCAACGTGCCTCCTACCCGCAAGGATATCCACGTATACAGGATCGACGCCATGGACAAAGCCGCAGAGATGAACATGATCAAAGTCTTCAATATGATAGTCCTCGGCGGACTGCTGAAGATCCACCCCATCGTTTCCATCGAGAGCGTGCTGAAGGCCCTGAGGAAAACTCTCCCCGAAAGGCATCACCACCTGATTCCTATGAATGAAGAAGCCATCCGGCTAGGGATGGACATCATCAAGGAAATGTAAAAAAAGAGAGGAGCCCAGTGAGGCTCCTCTCTTTTTGGTTTGTACTCGCTGCTAGCCGATTTCGGCGCGTGCGATTGCATCTTTGTAGTACTTCTGATCCACGAAGACATCCTGCTTGTAAGGATTGATATGACGCTTCTTGGAGATGGAGATGATCCAGCAGATAGCCACGATGTTGGTGATGAGCGCAAGGGCGCTGATGAACATCATCATGGAAGGATTTGCTGCCACGACTGAAGGATCTACGGTGGTGCCCACTACGGCAGCCTCTCCGCCTGCAGCCTCATAGAGTTTCTCGATGGTAGCCACGCCTTCAGGATACTGCACGGGCAGAACAGCCCAGCTGAACCACTGACGGCCATCCTTGAAGGTCTCCTGGAAGAGAGGGAACACCTGTGCGAACATGCACCACATTGCGAGGGTATTTGCACGGTTCTGGATCCATCCACCGCGGTTCCAGAGAAGAGCAGCCACGGTAGGAGCAAGAAGCAGAGCAACGCCGCAATACCAGCTGTGGGTAGGCAGGCAGTTGTAGGTGTATGCGAAGTTCCAGATGTCGTAGATAACGATATAAACCCAGGTCATGTCGGCCCAGATCATATCCTGCTTGTTCTTGGAAGGATAAACACTCCACCATGCGGTCATACAGAAAATGTTGATGATACCGGCGACACCGTTCATCACATTGTGCCAGCCACCATACTGCCATACGCCCTCGGAAGTGAGCCACCACTTGTTCCAGCCCATAACGGCCGACTCGAAGTCGGAGACGCAGGCGATGAGGATATTGATGGCTACGATGATGAAGGGGAAGGGTTTGAACCAGTGCTTTGCACCGATACCCCACTTGTACTTGATCATCATGAAACCGATGCACCCTGCTGTTGCGGCATACAGTTTGGCATAATGGAACCAGCCTTGCATGTAGATGTGAGTCTGGTTTTCAAGTGCCCACTGTGCCCCAGAGCGAACGCCCAGCCAGATAGCCAGGAAATACGCAGTGAGCGCTACGGGAATGGCGAAAAACATAATGCAGCCGCCCAGTTTGGTGCGACGTGCGAACTCATTGAGGAGGATGAGGCCCAGAAGGACCACAATCAGCATTCCCCACTGAGAAAGGGCATGAGCCCCGTAAACTTGGAAAAACATAGTTAATGGTTATTAGTTAGGTAAATAGGATCTTCTTTTCTTTCAACAAAGCCCATACTGCCCAGGCTGCGGTGATTACCAGAGACATGGGCACACCCACGGTAAGCATCTCCCGCAGCATTATATCCCATCCTCCAACCTCGTTCAGGGCCGTGAAGAACGGGAATCGCCAGGTCAGCTCGCCGTTGATTATATGATCGACTATCAGCATGATGGTGCCGCCCCAGAGCATTTTCTCCAATGCAGGAAGATTGCGCATCAGCAGCGAGGATTCCGGGTTCGTCACCTTGCCCGCATTAAGCTTACGTACGGCGCTTGTCGCTATCGCCTGTACTAAAGGAACTACAAAACAAGACATATTGATAACAGTTTAATTCGGTACTTCTATCTCTTTGATTTCCACCTCGTTGCCGCGCAGGAGCCAGGTCTGGCCGCTGCCACAGTATGGGCAGGTCTTTCCGTGTTCGACGGTGGAATAATCCTTCCCGCAGGCATCGCAGTGGGTAACTGCGGGAATCATATTTATCTTCAGTTCGCTGCCGGCCAGCAAACTCTCCTTGTCGGCCGCCCAGCGCCAGCAATCGGTCAGGTAATCCGGAATAATCGTGGAAACCTCTCCTATATTCATCACCACGGCGCTCACATGCTGCACGCCATTTTCCTGCGCCGCCTTTTTGACGTCGCGGATGATATAGAAGACTATTCCCAGTTCGTGCATTGTCTATTTCTTTTTGCTGAACAGAATCTTGCCAGTACGTTTGATCATATAAGGCAGGATGCCGCTGAACTTGTCTTCGGATGTGACCATCTTGCTGGCCTCGGGATGCTCCCTGTAGAGATGTATGGCATCGAAACCGCACTTTGTAGTGCAGATGCCACATCCTATGCAGCGGTTTTCATCCACAACGGAAGCACCACAGCTGAGGCAACGGGCGGTCTCCTTGCGCACCTGCTCTTCAGTTAAAGTAAGTGCGTATTCCTGGAAAGGCTGCTTGCCATGATCCGCACCGGGATCCTGACGGGAACCGTTGTCATATTGCTCTACGAGGATATCCTGCTTGTTCAGCTCGATGAAATCCCTTCTGTTGCGGCCTATGGTCATATGTCCATGCTGCACGTAACGGTGCAGGCTTTCCGCCGCCTCCTTACCTGCTGCGATGGCATCGATAGCGAACTTGGGGCCGGTGAAAACGTCTCCACCCACGAAGATATCAGGTTCAGCGGTCTGATAAGTGAGTTTATCTGCTACGGGATATACGCCGCGGAAGAATTCCACCTTGGTATCTTTCAGCAGGTCTTTCAGCACCACCGTCTGGCCGATTGCAAAGATAATCATATCCGCATCCAGCCTGATAAGCTCGTTCTCGTCGTACTCAGGGGCGAATTTGTGCTCCGCATTGAACACGGATGTGCACTTCTTGAAGACGATGCCGGTCACTTTGTCCGTTCCTAGCACCTCCTTCGGGCCCCAGCCGGGATTCAGCACTACCCCGTCCTCGCGGGCTTCGCGGCGTTCTTCAGGAGATGCAGGCATGATATCCTCCGTCTCCAGCGAGAGCATGGTGACTTCGGACGCCCCGCTGCGTTTTGCCACGCGGGCGGCATCGATAGCCACGTTGCCTCCACCTACCACCACAACCTTTCCGCTTATCTTATTCCCGCCGCAGTTGGCATCGTGCAGGAAATCGATGGCTGTAGTAGTGCCCGGAAGCGTTTCTCCGGGGATTCCGGGAAGACGCCCGCCCTGGCAGCCGATGGCCACGTAGAATCCCTTGTAGCCCTCGTGGCGCAGGCTGGCGATAGTCACATCCTTCCCTACCTCGACTCCGCACTTGATATCCACGCCGATTTCCCGCATAATATCGATCTCCGCCTTGAGCACATCCTTACCAAGTTTATAGGAAGGAATGCCATAGCGAAGCATTCCGCCGGGCTCCTCGTTGCGCTCGAACACAGTGGGTTTGTATCCCATGGTGGCAAGATAGTAGGCGCAGCTCAGGCCGGCAGGGCCGCCGCCGATGACGGCGATCTTCTGAGGCCAGCGCTCTTCTACATTGGAGCAGATGTTAACCTCGGGGATGAAGCGAGTCTCCGCCTTCAGGTCCTGCTCCGCGATGAATTTCTTGACGGCATCGATGGCGATTAGCTGATCGATGGTTCCGCGGGTGCAGGCATCCTCGCAGCGGCGGTTGCAGACGCGCCCGCATACTGCAGGGAATGGATTCTCGCGCTTGATAAGCTCCAGCGCCTCTGTATATTTGCCCTCTGCGGCCTTCTTCAGATATCCCTGAACGGCGATGTGCGCAGGGCATGCGGTCTTGCAGGGTGCGGTACCGGTAGGATAGCAGTTGATGCGGTTGCGATCTCTGTAGTCTTCATTCCACTTATGCTTGCCCCAGGCGGATGCATCCGGCAATTCCTGCTTGGGATAGGTCTGAGGGCCGCTCTTTGTGCAGAGTTTCTGGCCGAGCTTGACGGCACCGGCCGGGCAGTATTCCACGCATCGTCCGCAGGCTACGCAGTTCTTGGGATCCACCTTCGCCACGTATGCGCTGCGGCTCATATTGGGAGTATTGAACAGCTGCGAGGTGCGCAGGGCATTGCAAATCTTCACATTGCAATTGCAGATGGCGAAGATCTTCCCCTCACCGTCGATATTTGTCACCTGATGCACAAAGCCGTGGTCTTCCGCTTTCTTGAGGATGGCCATTGCTTCATCGTAAGTGATATCGTGGCCGCGGCCTGTTTCGCGCAGATAATCCGCCATATCCCCCACTCCGATGCACCAGTCGCGGTAGTCGTCAGCGCAGCCTTCGTCCAGTTTCTTGCGGCCGTAACGGCAGGAGCAGATACCCACGCCGATGTGGCCCTCATACTTCTTGAGCCAGTAGGAAATGTGCTCTATATCAATGGATTGACTCTCCATGGAGATAGCCTTCTCCACCGGAATCACATGCATGCCGATGCCGGATCCTCCCATAGGACCCATGGGAGTGATCTTCTCCAGCGGGAGGAAGGTCATGCGCTCGAAGAACATCGCGAGTTCGGGATGCTTGTCCATCAGCTCGGTGTTCATGTTGGTATACTCGGCGCTGCCCGGCACGAACATCGGCACCCAGTAAATGCGGTCTTCCCGATTGAAAGTGGTGCCCGGATCAGGGCCCTGCCCGTTGGTGTAGTGATCGCCATAATCGTATTCCAGCATTCCGAAATACGACAGCTTGTCCAGGAGTTCGTCGAAGGATGCATCATCCGGGGTATAATGCTTTTCAGCGTTCCATTCGTGAAGCTGTGCATAAGAATGATGCTCGCGGACTTTGAAGAAATTGCCTGGGAGCATATCCAGCAAAAGGTCCAAAGAGGCCTCGCGGGTTACGGGATCCATTTCATCCTCGAAAATGCAGGCAAGGCCCCAGTACTCCGGAGCATTGGAATCCATCTTAATCTTTCCGGGAACGCGGTCCGTGACGTGACGGACGAATTTCAACAGCTTGGGATTTGGGTTTTTGTCGCCCTTATGCTTAGGGACGAACTTTGTGGACATCTCAGGCATATAATATCATTTTTTCCAGTTTTCAACTTCTTTCAGCAGCCATTCGGCAACTTTCTCCACCCCTTCGCCGGTCTTGGCGCAAATCGGGATGATGCTGGCCCTGGGATTGCGCATGTGGACGTATTCCACGCACTTCTCCATATCGAAATCGAAATAAGGCAGCACGTCGATCTTGTTTACAATCACCAGATCGCAGACCGAGAACATAAGAGGATATTTCAGAGGCTTGTCGTGCCCTTCCGGCACGGAAAGAATCATAGCATTGCGGGCGGCACCGGTGTCGAATTCCGCAGGGCAGACCAGATTCCCCACGTTTTCGAGGATGGCGAGATCTACTCCTTCCAGAGCCAGATTATCCAGGCCCTGACGGGTCATTTCCGCATCCAGATGGCACATTCCGCCGGTATGGAGCTGGATAGATTGGATGCCGGTCGCCTCCTTGATTTTGATGGCATCTACATCACTGTCGATATCCGCCTCCATCACTGCGATGCGGATCTTGTCTTTCAATAAATTAATAGTGCGGATCAGAGTAGTTGTCTTGCCGCTGCCCGGGGACGACATGAGGTTTAGCAGGTACACGCCACGTTCTTTCAATTCCCTTCTCAACGCATCTGCATCACGGTTATTGTCTTCGAACACACTCTTCTTGATCTCTATCACTTTCACCTCGTTCATGCTATTATGTGGTTTATCCTGCAATATACGAAAAGTATTGGAAAATTCGGCCCTTTTGCCTAATTTTGTAACCCGTATTCAAGACATTCTTATATGAAATACGGGTTCGACAACGACAAATATCTCGAGATCCAATCAGAGAACATCAAGAAACGCATCGCCCAGTTCGGCGATAAACTTTACATGGAATTCGGCGGCAAGCTATTCGACGACTACCATGCCAGCCGCGTGCTGCCGGGCTTCCAGCCGGACAGTAAGATGAAGATGCTCCTGCGCATGAAGGATGATGCGGAAATCATCATCGTCATCAGCGCCGTGGATATCGAGAAGAACAAGATTCGCAGCGACCTGGGCATCACCTACGATGTGGACGTGCTCCGTTTGAGGGACGAGTTCATCGATGCCGGTCTGAGCGTGAACAGTGTCGTTATCACCCACTACAACGGCCAGTCCAGTGCCGAGGCGTACCGCAAACGCCTGGAAATGATGGGGATAAAGGTTTACTATCATTATACGATCGAAGGCTATCCCAACAATGTCTCGCTGATCGATTCCGACGAGGGCTTCGGCAAGAACGACTACGTGGAGACCACCAAGCCGTTGGTAGTGGTAACCGCTCCCGGTCCCGGCAGCGGCAAGATGGCTGTCTGCCTGAGCCAGCTCTATCAGGAGAACAAGCGCGGCGTCAAGGCCGGATATGCCAAGTTCGAGACCTTCCCTATCTGGAATCTCCCCCTTACGCACCCCGTAAACCTTGCCTATGAGGCTGCCACGGCGGATTTGGAGGATGTCAACATGATCGACCCCTTCCATCTCGAGGCCTACGGCACGACCGCCGTCAATTATAACCGCGACGTGGAGATATTCCCCGTCATGAACGCGCTCTTCGACGATATCTACGGGGATACGCCCTACAAGTCCCCCACCGACATGGGCGTGAATATGATAGGATTCTGCATCAGCGACGACGATATCTGCCGCGAGGCATCGAAGCAGGAGATTATTCGCCGCTACTACACCGCCCTCTGCAGTTTCGCGGATGGCAAAGCAACGGAGGCGGAGATCAACAAGATCGCGCTGCTGATGAAGCGGATGAAGATTACTACGGCGGACAGGCTCTGCACCGTTGCAGCAAAGGACAGGCAGGAGAAATCCCATGTGCCCACTGCTGCCATGGAGCTGGAGGACGGCACCATCATCACCGCTGAAACCAGTCCCCTTCTCGGCCCCAGCGCCGCCCTGCTGCTGAATGCGCTCAAGCACCTTGCGGGCATCGCCCATAACGTCAAGCTCATCCCGCAGACAATGATCTCCCCTATCCAAACCACGAAGGTGACCTATCTGCACGGGCGTAACCCCCGTCTGCATACGGACGAGGTCCTGGTGGCGATCTCAATGATGAGTCTGATAGATGAGAACTGTAAGCTTGCGCTGGAGCAGCTGCCCAATCTGGCAGGCGCTCAGGTGCATTCTACGGTTATTCTGAGTGAGGTGGACAGGAAGACCTTCGCCAAACTTGGGATAGGCCTTACTTGTGATCCGGTCCGATCACATCGACCCGCCAAGTAATACCCAGCTCGAAATTGTTGCGGTTGCGGTCGCTGTCGCTATAATAGACGGCGTGCAGGCGCAGATTGTCTCTGCCCAGAGGGAACCATTCCAGGCCGCAGCCGGCATAAATATACTCTGTTCCAGGAGCAATAACTGCATCGTAGGCCCTTCCATCGGCGTTAAAGTTGTGGATGTCATTCCATTCATACCCGGCTTTGGCGCAAATATTCCACAGGCCAACACTCCAGATGAACTTGCTGATGATGGTCATGTCGCTGAAGAAATACTGCGGCTGACCGAACCATGCACGGTTCATCACGTCTATGTCCAGAATCGCATCCTTGAAAATGAAATGGTTGCCCAGAGAAATGTAGTTGATGGGATGAAGCTTGCTGTCCTGGACGTAGTTTACGCTCCAGATAGTTTTCCACCAGTCGGTCATCTGCCCGGTCCAGGCAAGGTTGTAGGCATAGCTGGTAGGCTCTCCCTGAGATAGCGGGGAGTTACATATCTGCAGCACCATTGCCTGAGTGTCAGAGAAATGATATGTGGCAGATCCGCCGAAGGTGAAACCCTGATACAGGTTCTGGCAGAACTTGCTGTAGTAGTAAACGTCGATAGGAGCAGCATCGTACTCATATCCGCCGATCAGAACTGCATATTTACCGAAGAGGAAACTCCAGTGCTCGTTCGGGGCCCAGTTGATGTAGAGCATATCGGTGGCATTGAACATGTTCTTTTCGTCGAATACCTTCTTGATCAGATGCTGGCGCAGACGATAGTCGATTTTGTCTCCGATGTGCCCCAGAACGTGCAGGTTAAGGTATTCTCCCCTTATTTGAGAATTGTATACCCCATCCTCGGTTTCCTGGTGGAAAGTGGTTCTGGTGTCGAAGAAAAGCCTGTCGACGCTATTCTGAGCGAAGGTGCCAAGGCAGACGAACAATGAACAAAGCGCGAATATGAAGTGTTTCATCTATATCTTTCTAATTGCGCACAAAATTAGGTTAATCCTTTGATTTGTCAAAGCATTTTGCGAATTTTGACGAAAATAACGATGCTATGACCAACCTCCTCAAACCTGTCACCACTGCAAAATTCTGGAAAGAACTGATTATCATGACCCTGGGTATGTTGTTCGGTGCCGCCGGCGTCTATTATTTCCTGATGCCGAGCAAGCTGATCATTGGCAGTATTTCTGGTTTGAGTATAGTGCTGTCCGAGCTGTTCATGTCGGCCGGATTAATGATAAAGACTTCCACTATCATTTTGGTTATCAATGCGTTGCTGCTGGTCTTGGCATGGTGGCTGATAGGCGCGGAATTCGGTGCCAAGACGGTTTATACGGCCCTTATCCTCGGCCCTATGATCAGCTTTTGGGAGAAGATTCTCCCCTACGAGAAACTCATCACCGAAGGCACTTCTATAATGAACGACCCCTGGCTGGATCTCATCTGCTTCGTGTTGATGCTGAGTATTTGCCAGGCACTTCTGTTCAGGATCAATGCCTCCACCGGCGGCCTTGATATCCTCGCCAAGATCGTCAATAAGTACTTCCACTTCGATATAGGCACTTCCGTCACGATTGCCGGCGCCCTCATCTGCTGCTCTGCATTCGCCATCAACCCCTTCAAGATGGTCGTGGTAGGCCTTATCGGCACCTGGATCAACGGCATCGCGGTAGATTACTTCACAGATACCCTGAACCGCCGCAAGAGAGTTTGCATCATCAGCGACCAGCACGAGGCAATACGCCAGTACATCATTCACGATCTGGACCGCGGCTGCAGCCTTTACCATCTACAGGGAGGTTATAACGGAGCGGAAAAGGTAGAGGTCGTCACACTCCTCACTCAGGACGAGTACGCAAAACTCCTCAATCATCTGAAAGAGGAGAAATACGAGTGCTTTATCACTGCCGGAAACGTCAGTGAGATCTATGGGAAATGGCACACCCGCAAGGGCGGCACTATTTCTCAGGCATAGTCTTTATGTAGAGATCTCTCTGAGGGAACGGGATTTCTATTCCGTTGGCATTCAGCGCGTTATATATGGCTTCCTTGGCCTTTGATGCATAGGCCAGCTTCTCTTCCACAGTCACGAACTGCACCACGGAGAGATTGACGCTATTGTCTCCAAAGTCCTGGAAACGGACCTGGACACCGTACTTGGAATCCAGTATATCACGGCCGTATTTATCCTTCTTCTGAAGAGGAGTCAGAGCCTCCACGATGATCTCGCGTACCTTCTCCACATCCACTCCATACTTGACGCCGACCGGGAAGGACAGGAGTTCGTAGGAGTGATTCTTGGTCAGGTTCTTGAAGTTCTTGTTGAAGAGGGTGCTGTTCGGGAATGCCATCACGGAGCCGTCTGCAGCCACGATTTGTGTTGTCTGGTAGGTGATGCTTTCCACCTTTCCGCGAATGCCGTCACACTCCACATAGTCCCCCACGCGCAAGCGTCCGGACATCAACTGCACACCATAGAAGAAGTTGTTCAAGATATCCTTCATTGCGAAACCGAGACCGGTAGCCAGGCCGGCGCCTATCACCTTGATTGCAGCAGTAGGAATCCGCAGAATCACGAACACCGATATAATGTAGATACCCCAGATGCAAATAGTTATCACGTTGGTGGCAAGCGTGAAGTTTATCTGATTGTCCTTCAGCAACTTGACGCTGGAGTTCTTGAGCACCGAACGAATCTTGTACTGCCTGTAGCCTGCCTTGATAACATAATTCAAGAACTTGAATATGAAGTACAGCGAGAGCACCGTCACTATCTTATAGAAGGACAGGCTGATGTAGCCCTCCACGTTCAGGAAAGGATAGCGGAAGTATTCTCCGAACACCCCGGTCAGGTCGAACACGGCCGAGGCCATATAGATACTCAGAGGGAACGAAAGCACTATCGCCACCGGCAGCAGAGCCTGCTTCACCAGGGAGTGAGGCCATGTCACGAGGATCATGTCTTCGTCGGTGCGATGAGGCATATCCGGATGCTCCTCTATATAGCGCCGCTTGGTGCTGGTGATATGCTTGTCGTAGTATATGTTGAGAATGTCATACACTGCGGTAATCGTCTGCAGCAGAGTGAGTTGGAAGAACCACCAGATCAGCAGCTGCACGCCCAGCAGCACATATCCCCACATAGCGATCAGCGTCGTGGCAATCATTACCAGCAGCGAAACGGCACCGAATACCATATCGCTCTGAGGCAGAGCCCTGCGGTAGCGTTTCAGCGTCCATGCCTGGAAGATGGTGAAGATCAGCAGGATGGGCGGGAAGATGATATTGATGAGGCTGTTGGGGATGAATGCGATGCGGAAGGAAATGATGATCAGGCACATCAGCAGCGTGGGCAGATAGAGCGCAATCCCCTTCTTCACGCTGTCTTCATCCACACGGATAATCAGGGAGATGAAGATTGCAGCAAGCATCCACGCGAATTCCACCAGAATCTTCGATGCCATGCTGAAGAAGTGCTGAGTGGAGAATGCACTCGCCAGCATGATACTTAGCGCGAAGATTATAACGGTGAATATCAGGATAGTTGTGAACTTGTTCTTGGTGATCCTGTCTATCTTGAAGATGCGGACCTTCTTGCTGAGCACCGTGACCAGGAAAACGCTCAGAATGATGGAAATAACCAAATAGAAAACCGCAAAGCCTATAAATCCCACCACCATGGGGCCTCTCCACTGACTGTGCACGGACTGATTGTTGCGGAGGCTGTAGTTGTCTTTGGCATCATTGGAAGCCTGCCTCCAGTAGCGCTTGAAGCCCTTAATCAATGTCAGATAATCGGTCTGGCCATCGATGAATATCTTGTTCTGGACCGTCTTGTAGCGCTGCTGAGCATAGTCATATGCAGATTTCAGCATGTTGGCGGTCTGGCGATAATGGGTGCTGTCGGTGACCAGCCTTTCCTTCTGCGAATTGCTGATTTCCAGAAGTTTTTCGGCGAAGAAGATACAACTGTCGCGGTCCACCTGCCCGAGGGAATCCAGCTGGAAAGCGTTGTGCCGGCCTTCATAACGGCGTTCCAGACCACTGCGGCGGCTCACATGCACGCTGGCGTCCAGCGTAACCACGTTGCCCAGGCTGTCCAGATATTCCACTGTCTGGGACGGAGGAAGGCTCTTGAGGGTATGGATGAGCCTGTTGTACCTGTCGATGTCTATATCCAGGCGCTGGATAATATCGTCGAAGGGCAGCCTGCGCGAGGAGAACTCGTTATACTGCCTCGAGACCTCGTTCAGAGCGTAGGTCATATCGAAGGTATAATCCTGCTTCTGGGAATAGAGCATCAGAGAAAGCTCGTTGCTCTGCTGCATCATCCTCACCAGCCTGGCGTGCTGACGCTCCCCGTTTCCGCTCATGCGCTGTGCGAAGCGCGCGGAATTGCGGTAGGTCGCGCTCAGTTCATATCTGAGCACGGAAAGAGTCTGGGCAAGATCCTTTTCGCTCAGTACAGCAAATGCGGGAATGATGACAAGCAGCGTGAGGGCTGCGGCTATTATTTTCTTCTTCATATTGCAATTATAGCATTTTTTTCACGAGACCGAACAATTTATACGGCATATATCTGAATTTCAGGTCGATGCAGGTGGGTGTAGAGAGCACGGAGCGTTCGTGGCTAAAGGCCAGGAAGCTCCTTTCGCTGTGATAGTTGCCCATTCCGGAATTGCCTACTCCCCCGAAAGGAATATGGCTGTTGGCCACGTGCATGATGGTGTCGTTGATGCAGGCGCCGCCGGATGTGGTGCAGCCTATTATCTTCCAGGCATCTGCCTTTTTGCCAAAGTAGTAGAATGCCAGCGGTTTTTCGCGGGATGTAACGAATTCCACCACCTCTCCCTTGTCCTTGAAGGTCATCAGGGGGAAGATGGGGCCGAAGATCTCCTCCGTCATCACCGGTGCATCCGGACTCACTCCGCCCAGCAGCGTAGGTTCCATCCAGCGCGAGGCAGCATCCATATTGCCTCCTGCGAGGATGGTGCCGTCCTGCAGATAGCCGCTGAGGCGTTTGAAGGCAGCGTCCCGCACTATATGCACGAAGCAGGAGCTGCCCCTGGTTCCATCGGGATACAGGCACTTTAGTTCGCGCTTGAACGCATCCACAAAGGCATCCTTTACATTCTCCTGCACGAAGAGATAGTCCGGGGCGATGCAGGTCTGGCCGCTGTTCAGGCACTTTCCCCAAACTATGCGGCGGGCAGCGATCTCTATGTCGGCATCCTTATCCACGATGCACGGACTCTTGCCTCCGAGTTCCAGCACCATGGGGGTGAGATATTTTGCCTGTGCGGCGGCAAGGACCTTGGCGGTCGCGGGACTGCCGGTGTAGAACACCATATCCCAGCGCGTTTCGAAGAGATGCGCATTTACTTCCCGGTTCCCCAGCACCAGGGCGATATACTCGTCGCTGAAGGTGTCCTTGATGAATCCTTCCAGTGCGGAGGAGACGGCCGGAACATAGGGAGACGGCTTGAGCACTGCGGTGCATCCGGCCGCTATCGCGCCCACAAGCGGGCTCAGAAGCAGCTGCACGGGGTAATTCCAGGGAGATACTATAAGCGTGTTTCCGAGCGGTTCACGCACGATGTACGAGGCCGACGGCATTACGGTCAGCGGGCTGCATTTGCGTTTGCGACGCGCCCATTTCGGGAGATGCTTCAGCGCATCCTTGATTTCGCCGTAGACCAGGCCCAGTTCCGTCATGTAGGCCTCCTCGTAGCACTTATGCAGGTCCTGCCACAAGGCATCGCAGAGTGGCTTTTCCCATTTCTTGAGGCCTGCCTGCATCTTGCGGAGGGCCTCCTTGCGGAAGGCAAGGTCCCTGGTTGCGCCGCTCTTGTAGAAGGCTTTCTGCCTGGCGACTATCGCATCTATGACTTCTATTGCTGTGTTTTCCATTCTGTCTTGAATTTATGAGTGCCGGATCCCACTTCTTTGGCTTCTTCGCTTCCCGGGAGATATACCGATGCATGGGAGCCTTCGGGAACGACCACTTTCAGATTGAAGCGGTCGCCCTTGATCTTCCAGTAAACGGATGCCTTGCCCTGAGGAGTTTCGGTTTCATATGTTGCCCAGGTTAGGTCTCCGAGAGGCGTGGGTTTCACTATGATATGCTTATATCCGGGTTCTGCGGGATCTGTCTGAAGGCCTGCGACCTTGGTGTAGAACCAGGTCAGACCGCCTCCGAACATGGGATGATTGCGGGATTTGGCGCCGTCCCAGTACTCCCACGTGGTTTTTGCGCCTTGCTCCAGCCACCAGCCGAAGCTGGGCTGATCTTTCTTGTTCATGGCCTCGTATGCCACTTCTCCGAGTCCGTTCTCGATAAGCACGTCGAAGAACAGCTGAGTGCCGAAAATGCCTGTATTCAGGTGCCCTCCGTTCTCTTCTATCTCCTTGCGCAGAGATTCCACTACGGCAGCCTTCCTCTCCTCCGGCACGCCGATATAGAGCGCGAACACATTGGAGCCGTTGTTATAGCCGTAGGAGCAGGTTTCAGGGTCGTAGAATACTTCATTGAAGGCATTCTTTACCTCTTCTGCAAGCTGATTGTAGCGGGCGGCATCTTCTTCCTTTCCAAGAGCGGCTGCCGCATTGGCAGTATAGCATGCGCATTTCCAAAGGAAGTAGGTATGCACTAGACGATCTTCCGGCAATTTATAGGCAGGGCACCAGTCGCCCAGATTCAGCCAATAGATAGGTTTATCGGCACCTCTGGGCATCTGCATATTCATAATACCCTCTTCGGTGCGCCAGCTTTCCATGAATCCCAGCTGGCCCTTCATAGCTTCATAGTGCTCTTCCAGCACGGATATATCCCCATAATGAACATAATGTTCCCAAGGGATGATGCACATCGCTGCGCCCCAGCCTACGCCACCGCCGCAGCCGGGATGCCAGGGTGCGCCGTTAGGCACGTATCCTGTCTCCTTGTCCTGGCAGTCGGACATATCCCTTAGCCACTTGCGGTAGAAGTAGTTGGCATCGAAATTATGCATCACCGCCACGCAGGCAACTTCACCGTCGCCGGTGTAAGGGCCTTTCTCGCGATGAGGACAGTCGGAGGCCACACCCATGTGCATATTATCGGTCTGAGCACGCCAGAAGAGGTGATTGATCTTGGCGAACATGGGATTGGAGCAGTCGAACTTGCCGGTAGTCCTGATATCTGTGTAAATAACCTCGGCACGGAGATTCTTCTCCTTGAGTTCCCCGGGCCAGCCTTTTACTATGACCTTCTGGAAAGAATACCAGTTGAAGCTGGGAGCGTAATCCTCTACGCCTTCTCCCTTGCAGATATACTTGTAATCCCCGTTCCAGGCGCGCTTGACCCAGTTTCTGCCGGCTTCTTCTGCGGTAAGAGGATGCTCCAGCACTATCTCGGTGCCGGCATCTGCCTTGATGCCATAGAGATGAACGCGACCAGTCACGTAATCATCGAAGTCCACCTCCCATGAGCCGTCTTCGAGCTTGGTGATGCGGGCGGGCTTGAGCACTTCCATTATCCTGTCTTCCAGGCCATGCTGGCGCTCCAGGGCGCCCATAGGAGCCTCCCGGTGTGCAGCGGCAAGCCATTCGTCGTTCGTTTCCATTCTGGCGTCATATTCCTCACCGCTGTAGATGTTGTTATAGACGATCGGGCTCTTGCGCACCTCCCAGTCGGTATTGGTGCAGATGGTGGTCGCCGAGCCATCCTTGCCCTGGATTTCTATCTGGCAGAGCAGTCTGGGGCTGCCGAAGGGGGAAATCCATCCCTTGCGGAAAGCAGAATACCAGCCGTTTCCAAGTATCACACGGATATCATTATCCCCTTTGCGCAGCAGCTTGGTCACATCGTAGGCCAGATACATCACCCGATAGTTCTTGAAGCTGTGATCATCTACTTTGATGTTGTAGGTATATCCCTCTTCGCGAGTGCCGTACATGGTCTCGTTGGGCACATAATAGTCTTCTCCGACCCTCTGGCCGTTGATAAACATCTCGAATAGGCCCAGGCCGCAGATGTAAACGCGTGCCTCCTTTACTCCGCTTTCCAGCTTGACGCATTTGCGGAATTCAGGAGTCGGATGTTCCGCCTCGGGCACAAAGCTCTCCCCTTCCCAGGGCGCGCCAATCCATTCAGCCTGCCAATTCTGGATGTCAGGGATATCCGTAGTTTCGCTCTTGCAAGCGGGAATCAGCAGCAGGGCCGCCAGTATCAGTGCTCTGATATTCATTTTGATGTGGTTATATCTTTTATCACAAGGCCTGCCAGTGTCAGGCCGAAAATGCCGGTAATGTGGGACAGAGTGCCGTTTATCTGGGCTTTCTTGAAGAGCCCGGGGTCTTCTTCCGGTGCAGGGGCCGCTCCCCGGTTAGGAAGCACTTCCTCGTCGTATACGCAGAGGAAATTCTTTGCCGGCAGCGTTCCTTTTTGGCGCAGACGTTTGCGCAGCATGGATCCCAGGGGGCACCCGCGTACCTTCCAAAATTCCGCCACCTTAACCTGCAGAGGGTCGATTTTGAGGGCAGAGCCCATTGAGGAGAAGAAGGTTGCGGAGGATGCGCTGGCGTTCAGGATCAGCGTCTGCTTATCCTTGAGCGAGTCGATGCAGTCCAGCACGTAGTCATATGCGTCCAGATCGAATTCTGCGGCGGTTTCCGCGGTATAGACTTTATTCAGGGCGTTGATTTCAGCGTCCGGGTTGATCTCCTGCAGGCGCCGCTGCATCACCTCCACCTTGTTGCAGCCGATATTGGCGGATGTCGCCATCAGCTGGCGGTTTACGTTGCTTGCGCTGATGTCATCTGCGTCCACGATTGTGAGATGCCTGATGCCGGAGCGGACCAGGGATTCAGCGCACCAGCTGCCGACTCCACCGACTCCGAAGAGTATCACCCTGGCGGAGGATATCTTATTCATAAGATCCTCTCCCAGAAGCAGTTCCGTCCTGCTGAAAAGAGCTTTTTCTTTATCGGTATATGCACTCATTTCTCTTTCGTAAGTCTAACGGTCACCTTCGCAGCCTGCTCGGGTGCAAGGGTGAAAGTGAATCCTACCAAAACATTGTCCGGATTGGGATAATCGTAATCCGTCTCCGGCTGAGCCGACCAAATCGCTGCCTCGGCATCGAATCCTTCAATCTTCAAAAGTCTGGAATGACCGTTCTTGCTGAGACGGATTGTACTGCCGTCCACTATTTCCGCATCTGCCATGCTGCACATCGCCCAGCGCACCTTGGCTGTATCCTCGCGGGCCTGCAACTCTTCGGCAATCTGCAGCACCGAGTCATCTTCCCCTTCTATCGTAATGGTGCGCGTATAGGCCTTCAGATCCTGCCAATAAGGCATCTTCAGGTTCATTTCTGCACCCTTGCGGCTGCTTTCGCACCAGGTACGGGAGAAGTTGATATACTGATATACATCAGGCTTGTGGCCGTTTACGGTGATGATATTGTGGGTGAACGGGCTGATGCGGAAGACGTCGTATCTGCCGCTGTTCTGCCAGATGTTCCAGTGGTCTATTCCTTTTGTTTCGAGGGATAGATAGGAATGTGAAACCAGATCATCTGCCCTAACAACTCCGTCCGCATCGAAAATGAAGGATCCGGTG
>JAGCUK010000086.1 GCA_017962925.1 Bacteroidales bacterium | reverse complement strand
TCAACAGTGATGGACTCCTTGGAGGTGGCGCAGCTCCTCGTGATGAAGATGTCCTCGTTTGAAATATCCTTGAAAACTACAATACGGTAGGATTCGGGATCGATTCCTTGTTTCATTTTACTAGTAAGTTTGTTAGAAATCTTGTAGTGGGTAGGAGAATCGAACACCTATTGCGAGATTGAGAATCTCGAGTACTAACCGTTATACGAACCCACCGTTAGCGTTTGGGACTGCAAAGATAGACATTTTTAGTTTCCCTGCAAATTTTTTTATTAAATTTGTAAGTATGAAAACATTAAAGAAAATCCTCGTTTACATCATCCTTGTCCTGATTCTCACCCTGGGCGGCTGGATTTATATCCATTTCTTCTGGGTATTCGGCACCGGAGTCAAGGCCGGCGAACTCAACCAGGTGGTTTACAAAGGCTGGATCTGGAAAACTTATGAGGGCCGTCTTATCATGAGCGGCTTCAAGAACGACAAGAAAGGCAGCGGCCTGCAAAGCAACGAGTTCACCTTCTCGGTAGATAAGCACGCAGAGGGCCGCAAGGCCAACGGAGCCATCTATTCCGTGGCCGATTCGCTGATGCGCAGCAGCGGCAAGACCGTGCAGGTCAAGTATAAGGAATACCGCGGCGCACTCCCCTGGAGGGGCGTTCAGAAGTACGTAGTGACGGAGATTCTTTCCGTGACGGATCCTTCCCCCATAAACACTATCCCCATAGCAGCTGACGAATGACAACAGTTCTTCTCTCCATAGTCCTGCAGGTGCTTGCTTTGCATCCTGCAGGGAATCCCGATGGCAAGATTCTCACCATGCCTCAGGCGGTGAGCGGGATGGGAGTATCTCCCAAAAGCAAGGCATATCACTGGGAAGGCGGCCACGAGCTCGTGGAGGGCAATGGCAAACGCACCAGGCCCCGGAAGTACATCCTCCCCAAGGAGGATAAAGAAGGCATAGTGATAGGCCAGAGCGTCTCCCGCAACGAATTCGGCATCAACGGTGGAGTGTTCCCATCCCCTTCCGGCAAGCTTCTGGCAGTCTATCGGAAGGATGAGAGCGCCGTCACGCAGTTCCCGCTGCTGGATATCACCACCCGCACTGGCAGTCTGGTGCCTATCCGCTATCCGATGAACGGGATGGCCTAGGAGCACATCTCCCTTCTGATCTGCGACACCCTGGGGAACGTTCGCACCACCATAGTGCCCACGGAATTCACCGACGAACGCTATCTCACCTGCGTCACCTGGGGTCCGGACGATAAATATATCTTCATCCAGGTGCTGGACCGCGAGCAGCATCATATGGTGCTGAATCAGTACCGGGCGGACGACGGCAGCTATGTGCGCACCATTCTTTCTGAAGATAATTCCGCGTGGGTGGAGCCGCGCGAGCCCCTGCACTTTATTCAGGGCCGCTACGAGTTCCTCTACGAGACCGACAACCGCCACGGGCATCACAATCTCTATCTCTGCGATACCCTCGGCAATATCCGCGTGCTGCCTACCGCAACCGCCGATATCCAGTATATCGACAACGACGGAAGGTGGGTTTATTACACTTCGGCAGAGGTCTCCCCCATCCAGAATCATCTCTTCCGCATGGATCTGGGCAAGTTCAAGAGTGTGAAAAAGGCCCGTTTCAGCAAACCTCAGCGGCTGACCTGGGAGGAAGGCTGGCACATGGTTCAGCTGAGCCCGGACAAGACCCGTTTCCTGGACCGCTGGAGTTCATTCAACGTGCCTGGGAAGATCGCTGTGCGCTCTACCGACGGCAAGCAGTCGGAGATCCTTTTCGAGTCTCCCGATCCTCTTGAAAACTACGCCTGCTGCGAGATGGAGCTCGGCACAGTACCTTCCGCCGACGGCAAATTCCTCAACTACTACAGGCTCTACAAGCCCCTCGGCTTCGATCCCGCAAAGAAGTATCCCACAATAGTTTACGTTTATGGCGGGCCGCATTCCCAGATGGTCCGGGACAGCTGGCTCGGAGGCGTGCGGATGTGGGAGATGCTGATGGCGCAGAAAGGATATGTGGTTTATGTGCAGGACAACAGAGGCACTTCCAACCGGGGTGCGGAGTTCGAAAAAGCGATCAACCGCCGCTGCGGACAGGCTGAAATGGCCGACCAGGTGGCAGGGCTGCGCGAACTCATGAAGAATCCCTGGGTGGACCAGGACCGCATCGGCGTGCACGGCTGGAGTTACGGAGGATTCATGACCATATCCCTGATGACCAACTACCCCGAAATCTTCAAGGTCGGTGTCGCGGGAGGTCCCGTGATCGACTGGAAATGGTACGAGGTGATGTACGGAGAACGCTATATGGATACCCCCGAGACTAATCCGGAGGGCTTCGAACAGACCTCCCTCATCAATAAAGCAGCCGATCTCAAGGGCAAACTCTTGATTTGTCAGGGTGCGATTGACAACACCGTGGTGTGGGAGCACAGCCTGAGTTTCGTGCAGAAATGCATCGAGGAGGGCGTCCAGCTGGATTATTTCCCCTATCCCCTTTCCGAGCACAACGTGCACGGCAAATGGAGGGTGCATCTGATGACTAAAGTAACTGATTATTTCGATCTATATCTATGAAAGAATACATCCAAGCCAATAAGCAGAGGTTCTTCGACGAACTGTTTTCTGTATTGAGGATTCCCTCGATCAGCGCCAAGGCAGCCAACAAGCCGGATATGCGCCGCTGTGCAGAGAAACTTGCCATCCTGCTGGTAGAGGCCGGGGCCGACGAGGCCCAGGTGCTTTCCACGGACGGCAATCCCGTAGTCTTCGGGAGCAAAATAATCGACCCCAAGGCAAAGACCGTACTCGTTTACGGGCACTACGACGTGCAGCCGCCGGAACCCCTGGAACTCTGGCGCACAGATCCCTTCGAGCCCGTTCTGGGGCCGGATCCCGCCACAGGGGCGGAGGCCATCTGGGGCCGCGGCGCCAACGACGACAAAGGCCAGCTCTTCATGCATATCAAGGCTTTCGAGTACCTGCTCTCCAGCGGCAAGCTGAAGCATAACGTCAAGTTCCTTTTCGAGGGCGAAGAAGAGATCGGCTCCCCTTCCCTGCCCAAGTGGATGAAGGAGAACAAGAAACTTCTGAAGGCAGATATCTGCCTGGTATCGGATACTACGATGATATCTGAGAAGGTGCCTTCCATCAACTGCGGAATGCGCGGTCTGAGCTACCTGGAAGTCAAGGTCACCGGCCCCAACAAGGACCTGCATTCAGGGCACTATGGTGGCGCTGTGGCCAATCCCATCACCACCCTCTGCGAGATGATCGCGTCGCTTCACGATGCCGACGGGCGCGTGGCGGTGCCCGGATTCTACGATAAAGTAGTTGAGCTTTCACGCGCGGACCGTGCCATGCTTGCACGCGCACCCTTCGATTTAAAGGAATACAAGGAGTTCCTGGACATCGCGGAAGTCAAGGGAGAAAAGGGTTATACCACTCTGGAGCGCACCGGCATCAGGCCCTGCCTGGATGTCTGCGGAATCTGGGGAGGATATACCGGAGAAGGCGCCAAGACAGTGCTGCCTTCCGTTGCCCATGCCAAGATATCCATGCGCATCGTGCCCAATCAGCGCAGCGCGGAAATCACCAAGCTCTTTGCAAAGTACTTCAAGAAGATTGCCCCCAAGTATGTTAAGGTGGAGGTCAAGGAGTGTGAAGGCGGCGACGGATTCCTCATTCCGATAAGCTCGGAGGCCTACAAGGCCGCATCCCGCGCCATGACTGAAGTCTATGGCATCGAGCCCGTGCCCGCCCGCGGAGGCGGCAGCATCGCCGTCCTCGCCGAGATGCAGAAGATCCTCGGCATAGATCCCCTCCTGATGGGCTTCGGCCTGGAGCGGGACACCATCCACTCCCCCAACGAAAGCTATCTCCTCAGCCAGTTCTACGCCGGCATGGAGTCAATCGCTAAATTCTACGAGTATTATAAATAACACTATAGACCAATGACAGGAAAGACCTTCTTCCGCCTCCTTATGTGCTTGATACTGAGCACATCAGCCTTTGCCGCATTCTCTCAGGACGGCGGCGATCCCGTTGCCGACAAAGCCGCACAGGTAATCGCCGGCAAAGCCCGATTCACCGTTCTCACCCCCAGGCTCATCCGTATGGAATGGTCCGAAGACGGAGTGTTCGAAGACAGGGCCAGTTTCGGTGTCGTTAACCGCAATCTTCCGGTGCCCTCCTTCAAGGTTAAAAAGAGCGCAAAGCAGACGGTGATCACCACCTCCGCTCTCACTCTCACCTACAAGGGCAACGCGGAGTTCTCGGCCGACAACCTGAGCGTGATCTTCCAGATGGCAGACCCCAAGGCCAGGAAAGGCACCAAAAAGGTCAGCTGGAAGCCTGGAATGGATGATTCCGGCAACCTGCTGGGCACCGCCAGGACCCTGGACGGCTTCGACTTCATAGACAAGAAAGCCTCCGGCCAGTACACCAAGGAACCCTTCGACAAGGGCGTGGTTTCCCGCGACGGCTGGGCGGTGATAGATGAATCCGGCAGGCATCTTTTCGAGAAAACGGATAGCGACTGGCAGTTCTGGGTATCGGTTCCCAAGGAAGGCAAGCATATCGACTGGTATCTCTTTGCCTACGGGCACGACTACACTGCAGCTGTGAGCGATTTCACGAAGATCTCCGGCAAGATTCCTCTCCCTCCCAAATATGCCCTGGGCTATTGGTGGTGCCGTTATTGGCTCTATTCCGACTATGAACTGGTGGACCTCGCCCAGCATTTCAGGGACTTTAGCATCCCCGCGGATGTGATGATCATCGACATGGACTGGCACGACACCTTTGAAATGGGTGCCAGCGGCCGCGGATATCAGAGGGATGCTTCCGGCGAGCGCAAGGGCTGGACCGGTTACACTTGGAAGAAGGAACTCTTCCCCAACCCCGGAAACCTGCTCCAGGATCTCCATAACTATGGTTTCAAAACATCCCTGAACCTCCATCCGGCATCCGGTCTGCAGGTTTTTGAAGAGCCCTACGAACGCTTCGTGAAGGATTATCTTTCCCGTACCGGGGAGGATTATGACGGCCCCCGAGGCTATAAGGACGCCGACGGCAACCCCGTATATGTCCCCTTCCGCATGGATCAGCCTGCATGGGCCGATGCCTACTTCAACTCCGTGCTGGATCCCATGACTCGCATGGGCGTGGACTTCTGGTGGCTGGACTGGCAGCAGTTCATGACCAGTAAGTACATCCCCGGACTCAGCAACACCTTCTGGCTCAACCATACCTTCTGGTGGCATCAGCTCAGGCAGTCAGCAAAATACGGCCAGGATGCTGCCAGGCCGATGATTTACCATCGCTGGGGCGGAATCGGCAGCCACCGTTATCAGGTGGGCTTCTCCGGCGACACCTACGCCACATGGAGGGTGCTTAGCTATCTGCCCTGGTTCACTTCTACCGCAGCCAACGTGGGTTATGGATACTGGGGGCACGACATCGGCGGACATATGCAGCCCAAGGGCGTCCGTGTCACCGACCCTGAACTCTACACCAGATGGCTCCAGGGCGGCGTCTTCACCCCCATCTTCAAGACTCACTCCACCAAGGACATGAGCATGGAGAAGCGCTTCTGGGCATTCCCGGACCACTTCGATCCCATGCGCGAAGCGGTACGCCTCCGCTATACCCTCTCCCCCTACATCTACGGAGCAGCGCGCCAAGCATACGATACCGGCATCTCCATCTGCCGTCCTCTCTACTACTATTATCCCGAGGAGCAGAAGGCCTACGACACCAGAGAAGAGTTCTTCTTCGGGGATGATATCCTCGCCACGGTGCTTTGCGAGGCCGCCGATAAGACCATAGGCCTCACCGCAAGGGTCCTCTGGTTCCCTGCAGGCAACGACTGGTACGATGCCTCCACCGGTAAGATGTACGCCGGCGGCAGCGAGACCACCGCATACTACACCATCGACGAGAATCCTTACTTCGTGCGTGCAGGAGCCATACTCCCCCTGGCATCACCTGAGATCAAGTCGCTCCAGGAAAGCAGCAATGAGAACTGGTTCATGCTGGTTCCCGGGCAGGGCGAAGGCAGCACCACTCTTTATGAGGATGACGGCGTTTCCCAGGCCTACGGCAGCGCTTTTGCCACCACCGAGGTTCTTCGTAAAGTGGATGAAAACAGCATCTCCGTTACCGTCAAGCCTCGCCAGGGCACCTACAAGGGCATCAGCGCCACCCGCAAGGTGCGCATAGTGCTGGACGGCGCCACCGCTCCTACCAAGGTGAGCGTCAATGGCCGCAATGTCCCCTACAGCCGTTATGCTGCAAAGGATGCCGCTGACGGAAAGGAAGTCTGGGGATATGACGGCGAAGATCTCGCAGTTGTCATCTATCTTACGGAAAGTTCAGCCTCCGGGCAGCTCAATGTGGAATGCGACAGCCACTTCGCCTTCACCGAAGGCCAGAAGGGCGTGCTCAGGAGGATGCGCAGAATCACTCCCGAAGCAAAGAGTGTTTTTGCCGCAGCCATCAGCAATCACCTTCAGCTCACTCCAGAGCTGCTCCGCTTTGCCGGCACAGCCAGCTATATAACGGAAAATCCCTGCAATGCAGGGACTTACCTTGGGGATCTTTCCACGGAAGCACTTAAGCAGGACTTGTCCAACCACAAGCTTCCGGAGGATTTCCTGAAGAAACTCTTCGCCCAGATTTCCGTCTGGGAAAAGCTCTAGATTCGCTTGAGAATTTGTTCTGTCTCTGCTTCGTAACCAGGTTTACGGAGCAGGGCGAACATATTCTTCTTGTAAGCCTCAACGCCGGGCTGGTTGAAAGGATTGACTCCCAGCAGATAGGCTGAAACGCCGCAGGCAAACTCGAAGAAATAGAAAATGGCGCCGAGATTGTACTCGTCTATCTTCTCAACGGAAACCTCAATCTGAGGCACTCCACCGTCGATATGGGCAAGCTTGGTGCCGAGGGCGGCCATGGCGTTGCAGTGCTCCACATGCTGGCCTGCGAGATAATTGAGCTGGTCCAGATTCTGCTCATCGGTACCGATGACCACGCTGCGCTGGGCCTTCTCGGCCTTGACGACTGTCTCGAACATCACGCGGTCCCCTTCCTGAATGAACTGGCCTACCGAATGCAGGTCGGTGGTGAAGTTGACGGATGCAGGGAAGATACCTTTCTGGTCCTTGCCCTCGGACTCGCCGTAGAGCTGCTTCCACCACTCACCCAGATACTGGAACTTGGGATTGTAACTCACCAGAACCTCGACCTTCTTGCCGAGTTCGCTGTAGAGCAGATTGCGCATAGCGGCATATTCAACCGCAGCGTTCTTCTCTCCCTTCTTGAGGAGTTCAGCACGCTCGTCAGCGGCTCCCTTGAGCATTGCGCGGATGTCGAATCCGGCAAGAACAATGGGCAGGATGCCGACGGGAGTGAGCACGGAATAACGGCCTCCCACGTTGTCCGGAACCACGAATGTGCGGTATCCTTCCTGGGTGGAGAGAGTCTTGAGGGCGCCCTTCTTCGCATCCGTGATTGCCACTATGCGGTCGGCAGCTTCCTTCTTGCCATATTTCTTTTCGAGATATTCCTTGACGATGCGGAATGCCACGGCTGGCTCGGTGGTGGTACCGGACTTGGAGATAACCACGCACGCGGCGTTGCTCTTCTCTACCAGATCCATCAACTCTGCCAGATAATCCTCGCTGAGGTTGTTTCCGGCGAAGACCACGCGGATTTCGCCTTCGGGACGCACGAACTGGTGGGACAGGGCCTCGATGGCGCAACGTGCGCCGAGATAACTGCCGCCGATGCCGATGACTACCGCAAGATCCACTCCACGGGCTTTCCAGTCCGCCTTTACGGCCTCGCAATCTGCGATGAGGCTCTCAGGAGTGTCCACGGGGAGGGTTTTCCACCCCAGAAAATCGTTGCCTGCGCCATTTTCAGACTCCAGAACATCATAAGCGGCAAGGGCCTTGCCGACATATTCCTTGTAATCAGATTCTTTTACGAAGGAGCTGCAGCCCCCCAATTCTACTTTTACCATAGCTTTTAAATTTGCGCAAAATTACTAAAAACTTCCTATATTTGTGGCTATGACACTGAAAAACCTAACAGTCATCGCAGCAGCGGCGCTGCTGGCCCTGGCATCCTGCTCCGGCAATAAGACCGGTTTTCCCAAGATAGATCAGAAAGGCAAAACTGCCATCGTCGCCCACAGGGGCTATTGGAATTGCGAAGCGGCAGGCTTCTCCGAGAATTCCATCGCATCCCTCAAGGCTGCTCAGGACAACGGTCTCTGGGGCAGTGAGTGCGATGTCCATATCACCACCGACGATGTGGTGCTGGTGTTCCACGACAATAAAATCAACGGGGAGCGCATCGACACCTGTGCTTCCACCCATTTTGCCGATTATCGCCTTCCCAACGGCGAGACCATTCCTACTATCGATGAGTATCTCACCCAGGTAGAGAAGTGCGACAAGACCATTCTTGTTCTCGAGCTCAAGGAAGAAATAACCATGGATCGCGAAGACTTGCTGGTGGATAAGTGCATCGAGGCACTTGAGGCGCATAACCTTCTGGATCCCAAGAGGGTTGTCTTCATTTCATTCAGCAAGTATATGTGCGACCGCATTGCTGCCGAATTCCCCGAATTCGTCAACCAGTATCTCGAAGGGGACTTCTCCCCCGAGGAACTTGCCGCCGACGGAATCAACGGTTTCGACTACGAAAAGAAAGTCATCAAGAAAGACAGCACTATCGTTGCCCGCGCCCACGAACTTGGAATGTCCACCAATGTATGGACTGTCAACAAGCCCGAGCAGATGCAGTATTTCATCGACCTGGGCATAAACGCAATCACCACCAACGAACCGATGGTGTTGCGCGAACTTCTTGGAGACAAGGAGTTTAAGCTCTAGGCCTTACTTCTGGTAAGGTTTGCAGACGCCTGGTTTGTCGAAAGCAATCCGGGCGTCTTCTATTTTCTCTTCGGTCTTGTAGGTGATGGTCCATTTCTCCATGGTCATCAACTCCCAGATGCGCTCGGCCGTTGCAGGACGGGCGAAGCGTATCTGAAGCGCAGGCTTGAGGTTTTCGTTGAGCACCACATAAGTGCCTATCACACCTTCCTCCTTGGAGATATGATTGCTCAGGAAAGGAAGATTGCGGGTGATGATGGGCTTCTCGTAGCGCATGTCTTCGAACTCGAGTATATACTGAGGCTTGCCCTCATATACCTGGGCACGCTTGCGCACCACGGTGGTATCCCCTGAAGGATATTTGCCATTGTATTCGGCCTTGAAGGGGCTGAACATCTTATGCAGGAATTCGGGCGTGGAGATGCTTCCGACCTCTTTTTCCATCTTCACGAACTTGAGGTCCATAGGGGTTTCCTTGGTGCCGCCGCCGTGTACGGGCATGATGAGCACCTTGCGATTCACAATCTCCTTGAACCAGGCCTCATCGGCCTCCTGAGCGGGATCCATGAACACGCGCACCACTACCGGGCAGTCATATTCGGATTCGACTCCATAGATGCCCTTGTCCTCGCCGCGGAACTGGAGCCCCAGGTAGTTCAGATCCATCTTATCGTACATCTTCTCTACCCGCAGGGTGACTATCTTGAGTTCAGGCACTGCTTCGGGATCCGGGGTAGCAACCTTGAAATGGGAAGGCACGAAAATCTTGGATTCCACCTTCTCGGCATCGGTAACCTTAGGATCGTAGGAAACGACCACGGTGTGGCTACCGACATAGGTCTTGACGCCATGCACTCCGGGGACCTTCTCCATCCTGGCCTTGAATGCCATGGAGCTGCCGTAGCACTTGACGGTCTTGAGGCCGGAAACCTTGACAGTCTTGAGGCTCATCCCCTCTTCCACTCCCCAGGTCTCGCTGATGGTAGGAATCTCGAACTTGCCGCCGAAGATAAGCGCCAGAGCCACAGCCACAACGGCTAAGATGGGCGGAATGAAGCGGGCGAACTTGCAGCCCTTGGAAGAAGGCGCCACGCCGATGCGCAGGGCCTTTGTGGGGCATGCAGCCACGCACTCGCCACAGAGGGTGCAATCCACTGAAGTTACCTTATTTCCGAAAGAAGGAACGTCGATGTTGTAGGGGCAATTCTTCTGGCAGGAGTAGCACTTGCGACCGCAGTTATCCTGATCCACCAACACATGCATAATCTGAGCACGAGGCTTTCCATGAAGGATTTCGAGCAGGTACCCGGCAACACAGAAAGTGCCCAGCAGCCATAACCAGCTGAACTTGATGCCAAAGAGCGACACCGCCCACCAGAGCAGGCCGAGGGCCACCAGCCAGGTCCAGAACTTGAGGGTGTTGGAGATTGCTCCGAGAGGGCAGATGTATTTGCACCAGAAGCGGTTGATCACGAATCCCAGCAGCACCACCAGCGCCAGGGCGGTCAAACTCATCCAGAGAGTGATTTCCCCCTTGAAGCCGGTTGCGACCGCATAGTAAGGATCTATGTTCTTGCAGAACAGTTCGCTGGCGGTCACCGTGAAATATACCACGACAAAGAGCAGCCCGTACTTGAATATGCGGAGGATCTTATCTGCGATGCTCCCGGTGCGGATGTCTATCCCCTTGATGTTAAGCGCCTTGCGACCCTTCATAAGCAGGTCTTCCATGGTGCCTATCGGGCAGAGATATGCGCAGAAGAGTTTGCTCAGCAGGATGACCGCCGCAGCCAGGATTATACCCATGAGTATCTGCATGGTGGACATCGAGCAAGGCAGAGAGCCACGCTGGAAATAGGTCGCCAGAGCCTGGAGCCCTCCAAAGGGGCAGTAGGCCTCAGGATTCGCCGGTTCCATCTTGGTGAAGATCTTGGATGCGAGCCCGCTGAGGAAGAACACGAGAGCGGCCAGGGTGCCCCACTGGAGCAGGTACTTGGGCCAGTTGCTGCAGATTGTAGATTTCTTTGCCATATCGTAAATTGTTTATTTCACACCCATTTCGGAAAGGACGGAATCCATCCTCCCATAGTTTTTCAAAACCCACAGTACGTAGCGGATGTCTACACTGACGCTGCGGTTATAGTCTTTTGTGAAGTAAAAGTCGGTTGCGAGGGATTCCTTGACTCCGTCGAACAGCAGGCCGATCAACTCGCCTTTCTTGTTAAGGAGAGGTGAGCCGGAGTTGCCGCCGGTGCTGTCGTTGTCGGTGAGGAAATCCACCTTCAGGCCTTTGGGAGCCGTCTCCGCCACAGCCTTCCAGCCCGGAATCAGGCAGAAGTCGTGGGCTTCCGGATTGTGTTTCGCCAGCATTCCGGCCATGGTCGTGTACCATCTGCAGTCCAGGCCATCCTCGCGGCTATAGCCCTTCACGGTGCCGAAATTGACCCTGAGAGTGGAATTCGCATCGGGATACTGGGCGATGCCGGAATCTTCCCTGAAGGCATACAGGGCATGGGTATACTCCACGCTGAGGTCGTTCAAAGTAGGTTTCCCCTGAATCTTGGTGACTCTGTTGTTGAAGTCCACTATCTTGGCATCCCCGAAGAAACGGACGAGGGGATCCGAAAGGAATTCCTCCAGATGAGCCAGCCTCTCTTCGGGGATGAGGAACCTCTCCATCCTGACGGAATCCGCGAACCAGCTGCCGTCCCAAAGGAAGGAGCACATCGCATCGTAGTCCTTGCCGAAACGCTCGCGCAGTTCCTTCTGGTAGGGTGCCAGCATTTCCGGACTGACGTTTTCATAGTAGTTCTCTATCGCCAGGCGGATCAGGTCCCTCTCCACCCTCATGTCCAGTTCGTCGAGGTTACGCTTGTCCGCGCGGATGTTCCTGGCGACGGTCAGGGAATCAGCCTTGCGCCGCAGCCCGGATGAGCGGGATGCGATAGGATGCAGCCGGGTGCCTCTGGAGATGCATTCGCGGTACCAGATGACATCTTCCTGGGCCTTGCGCACGGCCTCGTACTTGCTCTTCGTCTGCGAAAGGACCGAGCCCCATTTCTGCGAACGGGCAGGGTCTGCGTCTATCCAGGCCTGCATCCTGGCTTCCTCTTCACGCTTGATCTCCACCACCCCGAAGCGTTTGTTGCACTGCATCTGCCCGAGGGCGAGTTCCTGGAAATTCGAAAGCCCGAAATAGTAATCGGCGTACTTGCGGCGCACTTCCGGGTCTTTGTCCATCCATGAGGATATGATCTCCATCTGCTTCGCACGCAGGCTGCTCACTATGGGGAGTTCGGTTTCGGTAAGATAGTTCACACGGGCGGAGGACGCATAGCGGCTGGTCCTGCCGGGATAGCCCATCAGGATGGTCGCATCACCCTCCTTGATGCCTTTGGTGCAGATCTTGAAATAGGCCGGGGACTCCAGCGGCACGTTGTCCGGAGAGTAGTCCGCAGGCTTTCCGTCGGGGCCGCAATATACCCTGTAGATTGCGAAATCCCCCTTGTGCTGGGGCCATTCCCAGTTGTCCACATCACCGCCGAATGCCGCCAGGCAGACCGGAGGAGCGGCCACCAGGCGCACGTCGCGATATTGTTCATAAAGGGAGATGTAGTATCTGGTGCCCCTCCAAACGCCGCTCAGAACTGCTTCCAAGCCGGTTTTCTCGGAATAACGCTTCTCCATTATCCAACTCAGTTTGCGGGACATCATAGCCCCTGGCCTTACCGTACCGTCGGCTATCAGGGCCTCTACCTCGGCGGTCACGTCGATGGTTTCCTTGAGCAACTGCACGTTGCGGCCTTTGACCGGCAGTTCCTCCTCCCTGCTGCGGGCCCAGAACCCTTCTTCCAGCCAGTTGTGGTCCTTCGTGCCAAGGGCGAATACGTCGGCATAGGCCACATGGTGGTTGGTTATCACCAGGCCATCCTCCGAAACAAAACTCCCGGTACCCATGAAATCGATGGCGACAACTGCTTTGGACATTGCCTGAATGGCGGGTTTTGCAGTATGGATCATCCACATTCCTTCATCTGCGAAGAGATTGGCGGAAAAACACAGGAAAGTGGAAACTAGAACGGCTCGGATTATTCTTTTCATAATGCAATGATAATCATTAATTATGATTTTTTGAGCGTTTTTGCCCGTTTTTCTTTATTAATACATATATTTGTGAGTAGTAGTTTATTCACCGATGTTTCGCAAAACGACATTGATTCTGATCGGAATCTGCATAATCTGCTTCTGCGCGCACGCACAGAAGGGTTGCGTTTTTGCGGGAACGGTGCTGGATGAAACAGGTGCTCCGGTGGAATTTGCCACCGTGGTGCTGGAAAGGACGGAGCAGTGGGGCGTAGCGGACCTGAAAGGGCGTTTCAGCATAAACAACGTGCCGGCCGGCAAGAATACGGTCTCGATCTCCTGCCTCGGATATGCCACCTGGACCAAGGAAATCCAGATCTCCAAAGACATAACCAATTTCAAGATATCCCTTAAAGCAGACAATCTGGCCCTGGAAGGAGCAGTCGTCACGGCCCAGGAAGACGGAAACTCCGCCACCACCTCCCGCACCATCGACAAGACAGCCCTGGAGCATGTGCAGCTGATGAATCTTTCCGACATTTCCCGCCTTCTCCCCGGAGGCGCTACGGCCAAGGACTCCCCCGCACTCACCAACGAGCAGCAGATTTTCCTGAGGGGCGCTTCGGGTGAAAGCGGCAGCGCCGCCTTCGGAACGGCCATTGAAGTGGACGGAGTAAGGCTTTCCAACAACGCATCCTTCACTAATTCCGACCTCAACGGACGCACCGGCAGCGTGAAAGGCAGCACCACCAACAACATCGCCTCGGCGAATATCGAGTCGGTTGAAGTCATCACCGGCGTGCCTTCTGTCGAATACGGAGATATGACATCCGGAGTGGTCAAGATAAATACCAGGAAGGGAAAGACTCCCTGGATCACCACAATGTCCACGAGCCCCAATACCAAGCAGGTTTCCCTGAGCAAGGGATTCGGCCTCGGGGTTTCGGCCAAGGGCCAGCCCAAGGGAGTGCTTAACGCCAGCATGGAGCACACGGTTTCCATTTCGGATCCCATGTCCCCCTATACCTCCTACGACCGCAACGGCATCTCCCTCACCTACAGCAACCTCTTCTCGAACGGCGCCCTCAAAGATACCCCCATCAGGATATCGGCAAGCCTCTCCGGCAACCTTGGAGGGCTCGACAACCAGGCCGACCCGGACAAGATGGTGGGCACCTTCCATACCAAGAAAGACAACTCCCTGCGCGGCAACTTCAGCGCCAACTGGCTGCTGAGCAAGAAATGGATCACCAACCTGGAGCTGAACGCATCCGCATCCTACGGCAACAAGCAGGACAGGGAGAAGGCATACTACGACAAGGCCACCACCACGACGGCCCTGCACGCCATCCAGAAAGGATATTACATGTCCACTCCCTACGACCCGAATAGCGACAATCCCGCGGTCCTGCTGGACAAGGGTGCGTTCTACAACGTAATGCGCATCGACGACAGGCCCTTCAGTTCCAAGGTATCGCTCAAGGCCAACCAAGCCACGAGCCTGGGCAAGGTCAACAACAAGATAAAGGTCGGTACCGACTGGACCGTCGACAAGAACTACGGCACCGGTGAAGGCACCGAGGAGCTTTCCACCGCCCCCACCTTCAGGGAGTGGCGGTTTTGCGATGTGCCCGCAATGCACAACCTGGGCGCATACGCGGAAGACAATATGATGGTGCACATGGGCAAGGATGCCAGGCTGAACCTGATCGCAGGCCTGCGCTGCGATGCCACCGTCATAAAGGGATCTGCCTACGGCACCACCACCAGCCTCTCGCCCCGCTTCAACGCGAAATACACCGCCTTCACCCCCAAGACCCGCAAGGACAGGTTCGTCAAGGAACTTTCCGCACGCGCCAGCTGGGGAATAGCGGTCAAGCAGCCTTCCTTCTCGGTGCTCTTCCCTACTCCGAGCTATCTCGACATTGACGTGTTCACTTCCACCGCCGACTCCAAGAACGTGGTTTACAAGGCCATGTATGTGATGCCCAGGACCATCGAATACAATTCCGCGCTGCGCTGGCAGAGGAACCGCCAGGCGGAAATCGGCTTCGACATCAACCTCGGCGGCACCAAAGTGTCCCTCGCGGCCTTCCGCAACGTCACGGTGGATGCATACAACAAGGGAACCCACTTCGATACTTTCACCTACAACCTCACCACCGCGGCCGCAGTGCAGGGCATAGACATCCCCGCGGATGACAGAATCTACTCTGTGAATCCCCTGGACGGAAGCATCACGGTCAGTGACCGCACGGGCGCAAAACCCACGGTGGATGTGGCAAAGAACCAGGTAACGCGCTTTGTGGCAGGCTATTACGAGAAGAACGACGAGAGTCCCATCAAGCGCTACGGCCTGGAATGGGTGGTCGATTTCAAGCGCATCCGCGCCATCAACACCACCATACGCTGGGACGGCTCCTTCTACGGCTACAGGTCCGTCTACACAGACCTCACCCCTTTCAACCCAACCTCCAAGAAGGATGGTTCCCTCTATAAATACATCGGATGGTATGTGGGCGGAATGAGCGGCAGCAACGGACAGGAGACCCGCTCGATAAAGACCAATATCACCATCACCACCCATATCCCCAAGGTGAGGATGATATTTTCCGCCAAGCTGGAGAGCAGCCTGATGCGTTATTCCAGGGCCCTCAGTGAGAAGGCGGACGGCTCGGCCCGCAGCTACGTGGTCTCCGACCCCACCGACTTCTCCAGCATTACCGACCAGTCCATCTATGACGGCAAGTGCTACGCCGTGACCTATCCCGAGTATTACTCGGTGCAAGGAGATCCCACCCTCAGGCCCTTCAAGGAGGATTATCTGGCCGCAAAGAAAAACAACGATACGGAACTGGTCGGCAATCTCAACGAACTGATATATACCAACACCACCTACCTGTACACCTACCTGAAAGACTGGATCAGTCCATATTTCAGCGCAAACATAAGCGTCACGAAGGAAATCGGGGACCTTGCTTCCATCTCCTTCTACGCCAACAACTTCTTCAACAACCTGGGCCAGGTTTATTCCACGAGGAGCGAGAACTGGACTTCCGTCTCTTCCTACATTCCCAGGTTCTATTACGGCTTGACATTAAGAATCAAATTTTAACACCAAATCATCAGTATTATGAAAAAAGTTTTGAGCATCTTCTCAATTGCTGCACTGTTCTTCGCTGCAGCATCCTGCAATGAGAACAAGGAACCCAAGGCGGTGGAAATCACCGTCCAGCTCACCAGCGACAACGCTGCTCTCGCAGTCGAAGGCATTCCCGTAGAACTCGTGGAGGCCTCCGGCGCTGCCACCTACACCGAGAATACCGACGCCAGCGGCTGCGCCATCTTCAAGGTGCCCGCAGGCAGCTATTCCGCCTCCGTGGCTTACAAGACCGTCGCCGACGGTGAGAAACTGGTTTACAGCGGTTCCGTCAACGTGGTAGTCGACGGCGCTGCCGCCGAGCCTTTCATGCTCCCCCTCAACAAGGTCACGAGCCCCCAGATCATCATCAAGGAACTGTATTGCACCGGCTGCCCCAAGAACACCACCGGCAGCTACACCGACGACGCCTACATCATCCTCTACAACAACTCCGATGTGGAAGCAGATGCCAGCGACATCGTCATCTCCCTGGTCCAGCCCGGTAACGGCCACGCCACCAACAAGTATTATGTCGACGACAAGCTCCTCTATGAGAACGAGAACTGGATCCTTGCCTACAGCGCCATCTGGTGGTTCAAGGAGCAGGTCAAGATTCCTGCATATTCCCAGATCGTCATCGCCATCTTCGGCGGCATCGACCACACCCATACAGTCACCGCATCGGTCGACCTGAGCGATCCCAACTACTACTGGATGTCCAACACCGACATCAGCACCACCTTCAAGGCCGCTAAGTACAGTGTCTCCAACAACATCCCCACGAGCCACTACATGACCACCTATCCCGTATCCGCCGGTACCGCATGGGTCATTTCCAACAACTCCCCCGCCCTTTACATCGGCAAGATGGACAAGGCAGCCGCAGAGGCTCTCAGCAAGGATACCGAGAACTACGAGAAGACTTCCCTCACCAACGCCAAGTTCCCCAAGGCCAATGTTACCGACTGTGTGGAGGTCTGGTCTGCAGCCAACATCGAGAAGAGCAAGGTCCGCTTCTCCGCCGACCTCAACTCCGGCCACGTGGATCTCACCAACAACCTTGGCCACTCCGTCTATCGTAACGTAGACAAGGAAGCGACCGAGGAACTCGCCGAGAATGCCGGCAAGATTGTCTACAACTACGCTGGAGGCACCTTCGATGCAGCCACCAACTCCGGTTCCACCGATCCTTCCGGCATCGATGCCGAGGCTTCGATAGCCGCCGGTGCCCACATCATCTACAAGGACACCAACGACTCCGGCAAGGACTTCCACGAAAGGACCAAGGCTTCCATCAAGAAGTAATTCCCATGAAGTTCAGCCTGAAGGCAATATTCGCAGTTCTATGTCTCTGTTCCGCGGTTTCCGCCGCGGGACAGGGGGAACTGCGTAATTTCCGGTTCACGGTTGAGGCGAATCCAGGAATGGTATCGTCCAACCCGGCTTTCCTCGATGCGTGGAGAGGGAAAATGTCGATGGCGGAACTCTCTTTCGAAAAAGAAAACGGGGAACTCAAGGCCCTGAACGAATCGGCCGACAGCTGGACTCTCACCGCGCTCACCGAATCGTATTACCGCGTCTCCGACAAGTTAGACTTCCACGGCCTGCTTTCCTGGTCGGACTTCCAGGGCAAAGGCATGGGAGGACAGATCTTGATGGATCCTTCCTACAACCCCGTCAACTTCCTCGAGAATACCGAATTGACCCTCGGCACCAAGAAAAAAGAGCTTTACACCCTCTCCGGAGGCATGTCCTACGAGCTTAACGACCGTCTCTCCCTGGGATTATCCACCTTCTACCAGGCCGGGGACATGAACAAGATAAAGGATCCGCGCTTCAGCAACGTCTGGATGGACCTGGACCTGAATGCGGGCGTGCGCTACGTGCTTTCCGACTTCCTCTCCCTCGGGGCCTCTTTGAAATGGAGGAACACCCTCGAGCAGCTGAAGGGGCAGATTTCCGGAGAAACGGGCAAACAATACTTCCTAGACACCGACAAGGGCGGATTCTTCGGCACCGTCGCCGAACTCTCCGGGGACCACAATTATGTGTCCGAGAGCAATGCCCGCCCCATGAACAACAACTGGTACGGAGGCGCTATCCAGGCCGCCATAACGGATGTTTACTGCGGAGAACTCAGCTTCCTGATGCGAAACGGGTACTTCGGGAAGAAGGCATCCGCATCCGCCACCTACTTCGAATTCTCCGGAATGCAGCTGGGCTACGACGGAGCCCTTGACATTCCCTCCGGAAAGAATCTCCACCACGCCGTACTGCATGCCGCATACGGCACGCTCTCGAACGACGAGAACATAATCAAGTACAACACGCCTCCCGGCGGCAACACGGTTGTCGTCTACGGCGGGCAGAACCATATCCTGGACAGGACCACCATAGAGGCCTCGGCAGATTACCGCTGGATCCACGATGCCGCTTCCGGCAACCCCGACTTTACGGCAGGCGCCAGGGCGGATTTCTGCTCGATGTCCCAGGAGACGGTGCTATATCCCTACTACCGCAGGCAGGGCTACAGCCACGTGGAGGCCGAACTCTACACCCAGAAGAGCTTCACCGCCGGGCGCATCCTCTTCTGCGTGGATGCCGCGGTCTGCGGCTATGCCGGCTTCGGCACCAAGAAGGACGACGGCACCTATGCCTCCAGCACATCCACCTCCCTAAAGAGCTTCGACGGCTATCTGGATAAGCATTTCGAGTTCGAAACAGCCCCCAGGGCAGGTGCCCGGCTTGCACTGAGCTTCATCCTCCCCTGCAAGGGAGGCATAACCCCATACATCACCCTTTCCGACCATTTCATCACCCTCACCGGGAAGAATGAGTATCTGGCCGGCAAGACACGCAATCTCGCAGCCGTAAAGCTCGGCTGCAATTTCTAATAACCGATTGATAATGAACAGGACCTTCTGTATTCTGGCCGCCGTATTATTCGCCGCCCAGGCAGTTTTCGCACAAATCATCCCGGACGATCCGGAGTTCCGCACCGGCAAACTTGCCAATGGCATGAGCTATTATCTGTGCCATAACGAGAAGCCAGAAGGCTGCGCCGAGTTCTACATCGCGCACAACGTGGGAGCCCTACAGGAAGAAGATAACCAGAACGGTCTGGCCCACTTCCTCGAGCACATGGCATTCAACGGAACCCGCCATTATCCCGGCAAGGGCATTCTGGACTTTTTGGCCAAGGAAGGCGTGCGTTTCGGCTATAATGTAAACGCCTACACCTCCCGCACCGAAACCGTATATAACCTCTCCAAAGTGCCTCTGGTGAGGGATTCTTTCGTGGATTCCGTGCTGATGGTGCTTCACGACTGGTCCTGCGACATTTCCTGCGAGCAGCAGGCTCTCGACGATGAGCGCGGAGTCATCAGCGAGGAATGGCGCTTCCGCAACGATCCCCGCAGCAGAATGGCCAACAAGCAGAGCGCTCTCATCTACAAAGGCTCAAAATACGCTGTCAGGGATGTGATCGGCACCCTCGAGGTAATCAACGGCTTCGAGCGTCACGAGATTCTGGATTTCTACCATAAATGGTACCGCCCCGACCTGCAGGCAATCATAGTCGTGGGCGATTTCGACACGGAAAAGATGGAAAGCCGGATCAAGAAACTCTTCTCCGACATTCCCGCCGCCGTGAATCCTGCACCCAAAGATGACCATACTCCTCCGGTATTCGAAGAAGACCTCTTCGCGGACATGACCGACCCGGAGATTAAATATCAGGCCTACAAGGCCATCTACAAGCAACGTTTCACCGTCACGGATCCAAAGGACGAGGCTTTCTACAAAGACTTCTTCTGCCGCCAGATCATCTCCTCCGTGCTTGCCGACAGGCTCCGCAAGCGCACCAAGGATAAAGGGGCTCCCGCACAGAGCGCTACCATGGTGACCAGCACCTACAGCCCCGATCTGTACATCTCCCTGATTACGGTAGTTCCCAAGAAAAAGGAGAATTTGCTCCAGTGCCTCGAATTCACGGAGCGAGAGGTCTCGCGCATGCTTCAGCATGGCATCACTTCCGATGAACTGGAGGTCGCCAAGATCAACATCGCCACCCGCTTCCACCTCAACCAGGAAAGTTCCCGCGAGGACACCAAGAACGCCGAAATAGTGCCAATAGCCCTCAGCAACTTCCTCCAGGGCACTCCCCTGGTGCTGCCTGAAACCATGAAGGAGATACGCAAGGGTATCCTGGATGGCATCACTCCCGCGGATGTGGCATCCTACCCGCAGCTCATGTTTAAAGACTGCGAGAAGATCTATACCAACAGCTACAACAGCAAGGACGACGAGGGCATCGCCCCCGCCCCGGAGCAGATGAAAGCCGCTCTGGCAAAGGTGAATACCGAAAGCATAGCCCCCGCCTTCCTGGACTATCCCGAACTGGATATGACGCTTGACGTGAAGCCGGGCAGGATAGTGAAGACAGCCCCCGTCAAAGGCAAGGATATGGAGAAGTGGACGCTTTCCAACGGCGTGCAGGTGTTCTACAAGCAGGCCGAAAAGGTGAAGAGCGGGCAGAGCCTCTACATGACGCTTCTCTTCGACACCGGCTACAGAGCTTATCAACAGGACAAGATCGATGCCAGCAACTTTGCGATGGGTTACAACAAGCGCAACGCAGGTTTCCGCAACTGCAGCAAGAACGAATTCCGCAATTATCCCGAACTGAACGGCGTGAGCATCATCATGAGCAATGTTCCTCAGGCGGGGCGTATCATGATCAGTTCCCGCGCAGACAAGGTAGAAACCGCTTTCAAATCCGCCTATCTCCAGCTCACCGAGCCTTATTTCGGCACCCAGAGAGATTTGGATCTCTACAAGGCTCAGCAGCTCAAGAGCCTCGGCAAGAAGAAGAGCGCCCGAAACCTCTACGACATCAAATGCAGGGACATAGCCTATGGCAAACACCCTTGGCTCAACGAACTCGACAGCGCCGCAGTCAATGCCACCGACTTGGCTCTGCTGGAAGACTCCTACAAACGCATCTACGGCGATATCTCCCACATGAAGCTGGTGCTCTGCAGCGACCTTCCCCGCGAGCAGATATCCACCCTCGTGGAGCAGTATATTGCTTCTCTGGATACGTCCTACCCTTATGGCAAGGGCAAATATTTCCCCGTCAAGCCCGTAATCAAGGGCCACAGCACCATCATGGAAAAGAACAAGCCGGTTGCGGCCCCGTACACCGACATCAGCTGCAATTACTTCTACAAAGGCGGCAGATCGCTCAAGGAAAGGGCTGAACTGGACATTCTCGACTACATCCTTTCCGCCCGTTATCTCGCCCTCATACGCGAGGAACGCGGAGGCGCGTACAGCGTGTCTTTCCGCACCGAGATCAACGAAGAAGCAGGGCTGCCTTCACACTCTTACGTAGATTTCCGCACCCGTCCCGAACTCAGGGAAATCCTACTCCAGGACGTGCAGGACGTGCTCGAGCAGATGGGATCCGAAGGCCCTACAGCTGAAGAAATGGACCTTGCTGTCAAGTATCTGGTGAAGCATAACGCAGAGAAAGAAGCGCAGATCGCGCGCTCCCTCAGCGCACAGGAAGACCGCATGCTTTCCTACGTCCGCTGGGGCACTCCCTACGGCTACGACTACGAGAAGATCGTGCGCTCCGTCAAGGCTTCTGACGTGCGTTCCATGGCCAAGCACATTGCCGGCGGGAATACATTAACCCAGGTTTATACCGAAGAATAATCAGCGCTGGATATCCAGCCATTCGGCTATCAGGGCCACCCGCTGAGCGAAAATGGGATAATCCAGCGTTTCGCTGGTATCCCCTTCCCTGTTGGTGTTCATGGTGATCCCGGAGGTGAACATCAGCACGGGGATTCCGCGGTCCAGGAAGAACTTGTGGTCACTGACCTTGCGGTAGAAGAGATCCGTGAAGGAACGGCTTCCGTAGTAGTTGTAATAAAGATGAAGTGCCAGCCCGTAGTTGGCTTTCTCCAGGCTGCGCTGATAGGGCGAACCGCCGAGCACGATGAGGTAGTTCTTCCAGAACTGGTCCGGGGGTGCCAGGGTGCTGCCCAGAATGTCCAGGCTGACCACCTTCCGGATGCGGTGCTTAGAGAGGAATGCCTTCAGTTCCTGAGCCCCTGCCAGATTGGCGTTGTGCCCATCCACACAGGCGAAAATCACATCACTGCGGCCCTTGAAGCGCTCTGCCAGCGCCAGCAGCGCGGCCACTCCTGAAGCATTGCTGTCCGCTCCGGGATAGAGCCTCTCCCCCATCTTTCCAAGGCCGTCGTAGCATGCCATCACCAGAGTTGCATTCTTGCATCCTTCGGGGAAAGCGATAAGATTCCGGCCTACCGCTCCTCCTGCGGTGGTGAAGGTATTCAGCTGCACCTCATAGCCCAGGGAGCGAAGCCTGCGGATGATGTAGAAGGCAGCATCCGTATTTCCGGGAGATCCCGTCTTGCGACCGGCGCAGAGGCTGTCCGAGAAGAATTCCACATCCCTGCGCAATGCCGATTCCAGTGCCGCCAGTCCCTCTTTCGCGGGCGCGGATGCGGCCACGTGCGAGCAGAGCAGCAGGCAGAGGATGAGAATTATTTTTGCCGGGCGGGCCGAAATAGGCATAATAAATGTTATATTTGCTATTTAGTGTGTAAAGCAGCACAAAATTAATGAAAAAGTTCGGGCTGGCAATACTCTTTTTGTTCTGTCTGGCATTCCAGCCGGCCGGAGTCATGCGCGCCCAGTACGACAAGGACGTCTTCTTCCTGCGCGGCCGGCAAGCCTTCTCTGATGGAAAATACGCCCTCGCCATAGAGAACTTCAACGTGCTTGCCAGGCTGGACACCACCGACTACTGGAACTTTTTCTACCGCGGCATCTCAAAGTATAACCTCGGGGACGTCCGCGGCGCACAGCAGGACTTCGACCGCGCCCTCAGGCTGAACCCCATCTTCACCAATGGCTATCATTACCGCGGCATCACCAAGAGCCGCCAGGGGCAGTACGAAGAAGGGCTGCAGGATATCAATAAGGCTATCGAGCTGCGTCCAGGTTTCGTGGGGCTGTATTTCAGCCGCGGTGTCACCTATTTCCTCGCTCAGCGCTTCGACGAGGCCATCGCGGACTTCGACCGCTATATCAAAAAGGAGCCCAAGGACCCGGGTGCCTACCTCAACCGCGGGGCATGCCACCTTTTCCAGAAAGATACCGTCCAGGCCCTTGCAGACTACAATAAAGCTATAAAACTGGACCGTTACGACCCCGAGGCCTACATCCGCCGCGGGCGTGTGTACGCTGCCAGGCAAGACTACAACAAGGCCATCTCAGACCTCAATCTTGCCATCAAGCTGGATTCCACCAATACTTTCGCCTACTTCAACCGCGCCCTGATGTATGCCGACAGCAACAATCCCAAGGCCGCCATGGAGGATCTGGACCGGGTGCTGAGGGAAGAACCGGGCAACGCCCTCACCCTCTATAACAGGAGCCTCCTGAAGGCTCAGGTCGGGGATTATGAGGCCGCATTGGACGATATGGACCGGGTGATAGGCATCAATCCCGGCAACGTGCTGGCATATTTCAACCGGGCCGGGTACTTCATCGAAATGGGGCGCTGGCAGGATGCTCTGGAAGACTACAACATGGCCATCGCCCTCTATCCGGACTTCGCCAAGGCCTACATGAACCGCTCCTACGTAGAAAACCGCATGGGCCGCAAGAAGGCCTCGAAGGCAGACTATGAAATCGCCCGCAAGAAAGTCGCGGAATATGAGAACAAGCATGCCAGCGGGCAGGCGGACTTTGCCGATACCACCCGCAAATACAGCTCCCTGCTGGCCCTGGATGCGGATTTCGCAAAGAAAGACTTCGATAACGAACTCCTCCAGCACAGGGATATCGACATCCGTCTCAAACCCCTCTACAAGTTCCGCATAGCCGGCAACGGAGAGGATGTTGCCCTGGCCCTCAACCGGGACTTTGAGCATCCGCTGATAGAAAGGTTCCTGGACGCAGTGCCCATCCCCGTCACAGTCACGAACGAGGATCTTCAGGCTGTCCGCCTGAGCCGCAGTCTCGGAAGCATACTTGCCGGCGACAGCAGCAGCGGCCCCGGCAAGGTGAAACTCACTCCATCCGCAATAAGCTTCATCCAGGGCATCTACGAGGTGCAGAACAAGCAGTATAATGCCGCCCTCACCTGCTTCGACCGGGCCGCCAGACAGGCCTCGGACGATGTGACGAAAGACCGTTACGCCCGCTTCTACAAGGCATTCTACCTGATGAACCGGGCTGTCCTGAGGGCGGAGATGATAGATTTCATCGCCAGCATGGAGCGCAACGTGCAGACTCTCACCATGGACGACCAGGGTGCCATCCGCGCCCGGGTCAGCGACAGGGTAGACCGCAACTACGACTATTCCGAGGCCATCGACGACATGCAGGAAGCCGTCCGCATCCTGCCGGATATCCCCTACCTCTACTTCAACCTGGGCAATCTCTACTGCCTGTCCAGTCAGATGGTGGAGGCCATCGAGAACTATGGCAAGGCCATCAGCATCTATCCTTACATG
>JAGCUK010000085.1 GCA_017962925.1 Bacteroidales bacterium | reverse complement strand
AGTGGGGCTGGCGATACATTTCGGAGGTGCGTCTTCCGTAGGTCTTAGTGCCGATACCTCAAGTATCAACCCCATCGCTGCCCTCAAAGGGTTTCTTTTTAGTGCCGGGGCGATGCTGATTCCCCTGCTGGCGGTCATCTTCACCCAGCTTATCTTCAAGGAGCCGGTGCTGAAAGGGCTAGGCATATCATTCAGCGTTAATCGCTGGTGGTGGATTGGCTGGCTGCTGATGCCTGTCATTGCCCTTGCGGTGATGGGCGTGACGCTGCTTATGCCAGGAGCGGTATGGTCTCCTGGAAGCGCCACAATCCAAGCCGCGATGCAGAGCCTGCCGAAAGGCGTGCCGGAAGGTCTCGTCGTGTGGATTATCATCGCCATCTCCATTTTCAGCGGACTGATTGCCGGAGCGACGATCAATACTGTCTTTGCCTTTGGCGAGGAAATCGCCTGGCGAGGCTTCCTGATGAAGGAGTTCAAGGGTAAGAAGTTCCTTTCCATCGCCCTTTGGATCGGTATCATCTGGGGATTCTGGCACGCACCCATCATCCTCAACGGGCACAACTATCCCGATCATCCGGTGGCGGGTGTTTTCATGATGGTAGCATTCTGCCTGCTGCTTACCCCGATTCTGATGTACTTCCGCCTGAAAGGCCGTTCCGTCATAGTTCCCGCCATACTCCACGGCACGTTCAATGCCGTTGCAGGCATCAGCGCTATGGTTGTCACCCCTGTTAGCGACCTCCTCTATGGAGGTGCCGGAGTCGCGGGGTTCATAGTCCTGCTGGTGGTGGATATCTGCCTGTATCTGTATGATAAGTATATCAGCAAAGAGAATATCTGGTCCGAAGTCCTGAGTTAAAGTATGAAAAGATTCTTGTCGTTTTTGCTGCTGTTTGCAGCGCTGCAATTGAATGCGCAGGATCTCGCGCATTTCAAGAGTGTCGTAAAAGAACTCAGCTCCGCCAAATACCAGGGCCGCGGCTATGCTATGGATGGAGCCAATAAAGCCGGAAAGTTCTTGCAGAAGGAGTTCGAGAAGGGCGGTGCGGACGCGGTGATCCTCCAGCCATTCACGCTGGATATCAATACTTTCCCCGGAAAGATGAAGCTTTCGGTAGATGGCCGCAAGCTCACTCCCGGCACCGAATTCACCCTGCGCGAATACTCCCCCGGAGTCAAAGGTGAATATCCCCTTTACTACGTAGATACCCTGAACTACGATGCCGCGAAGATATTCGCCGATCTGGCCCTGCCAGAATACAAGGACGCCTTCGTGGTCTGCGATTTCTGGTTCACCTACAAACACAGTAAGGACTTCAAGCGTCTCCAGAACAAGGAGGGGGCCCCCAACGCCGGTCTCATCTACACCTGGCAGACTCCTTTGAAGTTCTATAAGGCCTATGGCGAAAAGGTGGTGGACAAGCCCATCCTCTGGGTATCATCCACCTTCCCAAAAGACGCCCATAGCATCAAGGTTAACATCGAGAACAGGTTTCTGGATGACTATGAGTGCTTCAACGTGATAGCCAAGGTAGAAGGTGAAAGGCATGACTCCTGCTATGTTTTCACCGCCCATTATGACCATCTCGGGAACATGGGAAAGAAGTTGTATTTCGCCGGCGCCAACGACAATGCTTCAGGCACCGCTACCATAGTCACTCTGGCCGCCCATTACGCCAAGAACAAGCCCCAATTCGACATGTACTTCATCGCCTTCTCAGGCGAGGATGCCAATCTGCGCGGCTCGGAATACTTTGCCAACCACCCCATCGTGCCGCTGACCCAGATCCGATACCTTATCAACATAGATATGATCGGGGACAATAATCCTGTGCTTTACTGCGAAGCCGGCAAGGAGGGAATGGACGGTTTTGCCAAGTTCGAAAAGATCAATTCCGAAAAGCATTATTTCGAGGCCCTGAACCGCGGAGCGCTTGCTGCTAACAGCGACCACTACCCCTTTGCCAGCCGTCACGTGCCCTGCATATTCCTGATGAATGAAGGCGGAGATGCCTACCAGTATTACCACACAGCACAGGACAACTGGAAAACCGTCGTCCTAAGCACTTACGAGCCCGTTTTCAAATTAGTCGCAGATTTCATTACCATTTACTAAAAAAGCGTTATATTTGTGGGAAATTTCTAACTTTTCCTACAAATGCAAGATAAAGACGGCAAATACATCTTCGGTGTCGTGAAGGTGGGAGACAAGGGGCAGATCGTGATTCCACGCGAAGCCCGCAAGATCTACGACATTAAACCCGGCGATTCCTTGATGATTCTGGGAGACCAGAAGGGCATCGCCATGCTCAAAACCGACATCTTCCAGAGTATAATCGACCAGGCCATGGAGGGCCTTACGAAATGAGAAAGCACTGGCTGGATAACCTGCGCTGGGTGACCGTGCTCCTGGTGCTGTTCTATCACGTTATCTACTTCTACAACAACAAGGGCGTTTTCGGGGGCATCGGCGGTTTCGGGGAGTACCCGGAGTGGCATCAGTATCAGGATGTGGTAATGTATATCCTCTATCCGTTCTTCATGCCCCTGCTGTTCCTGCTGGCAGGCATCAGCGCACGCTATGCTCTGCAGAAGCAATCCCCCGGAAAATGGTTCGGCGCCCGCACCCGCAAGCTGCTTGTCCCGGGCACTATCGGACTGCTCGTATTCCATTGGATGGTAGGGTATTTCAACACTGCCGTTGCCGCCAGGATGGGTGCTTTCGACGGGGTGCCTCCTATCGGAAGATATTTCATGTGTGCCTTCAGCGGCATCGGCCCGCTCTGGTTCATCCAGTTGTTATGGCTGTTATGCATAGTGCTGCTGATTGTCCGTGCGATAGACAGTAAAGACAAGATCTGGAACTGGTGCGGAAAGGCCGGAATCGTGACCATCATCCTGCTGGGCCTTATGCTCTGGGCGGGTGAGCAGACTCTGATAAAGAATCCCCGTCCGGAAAGCCTGGACGGCCTGTTCAACCTCTACAAGCCCTTCTTCTATCTGGTGCCTTTCCTGCTGGGATACTTCGTATTCTCGCACGACGAAGTGCAGCAGAAAGTCAAGCAGGCCTGGATACCTCTGATGGCCTGCACCATCATCAGCGGCGGCATCCTCATCGGCACCACCTTCGGGCAGGACAATACCTCTCCCGCATACCTCGGCAGCCCACTCAACAATCTCTACGGCTGGCTCGCCTGCCTCGCCATGATAGGCTGGTTCCAGGCAAAATTCGATCGCACCGGCAACTTCGCAGGCTACATGGCCCGCTCCAGTTATGGGCTCTATATCGTTCATAATCTGGTGGTTGCAGCGCTGGCATATATGATGAAGACCTACACCACCCTGCCTCCGATGGCGATGTACGCCATACTGGCAGTGGCGATATTCACCCTATCCCCCGTTTTATACGAGATTATCCGCCGCATCCCGGTCATCCGCTGGTGCGTGCTGGGAGAAAAGAAACGCTAGTTCTCGAGTTTCAGGAGCCGCTGAATGGCCTCCAGGAAATAGTAGTCTGCATAGGTCAGGGGAATATCCACCCCTGACCATTTATGTAAATTGGTAACTCCGTGCTTGAGGAGGAAGCCCCCGTTCTCGCCGGGCTCGGCGAGGTACTCGGGAGATGCCAGGGTGACCACGATCTTAAGGGCGGTCTTGCGATAGCGCTTGCTCTCTTTCCCGGAGGTAAAAGTGGCCAACTCTGCCAGAGCGGAGGCGATTATCGCTCCCGCGGATGAATCCCTCAGCACAGGGTCCCCCGGACGCCATTTGTAGACTGATGGATCGGGCGCGCCGACTGCATCCATGCCAAAGGCGTGCTTGGTGCCGGGAGCGTTGAAATCCCACTCCGGAACGCCATCCTTAGGCAGCATAGGGATGAGATATGCCGCCACCTTGCGGGCCTGCTCCAGATAGGCGGGATCCTTGGTTTCGCGATACATCATGGTGAAGCCGTAAAGCGCCCAGGATTCCCCGCGGCTCCAGGTGGACTCATCGCTGAAACCCTGCGAGGTCTGCTTCTTCACCACTGCGCCGGTTTCCTCATCGTAGGCCACCACGTGCCAGGTGCTGGCGTCGGGGCGGAAGTGATTCTTCAAGGTGGTATTGGCGTGGCTGCGGGCGATATCCATATACTTTTCCTCCCCAGTCAGGCGGGACACCTCCGCAAGAATCTCCAGATTCATCATATTGTCGATGATGACGGGGAAATTCCATCTTTTGCCGGGATTCCAGCTTCTGGTGCATCCCACCACGGGGCTGAAGCGGGTGCTGAGTTTCTCTGCACCGGCCTTCATCATCTCCAGATAGGCGGGATCCCCGGTCAGACGGTATCCGTTGCCGAAACTGCTGTTTACCTGAAAGCCTATGTCGTGATGGGTGTTCATGCCGATGATGCCGTCGAGTTTGGCAGTCTGACGCTTTGCCATCTCCAGGAATTCGGGCTTGCCGGTATATTCATATACAAGCCACAGAGAACCCGGGAAGAAGCCGCTGGTCCACTCGTTAAGCTTTCCATCCTTCACCTTGCCCTTGTTGAAAGTGATGGGCATCTGTTCCGGAGAGAGTCTAGCGTCCAGGGCGGTAAACTGAACGACGGCCCTTTCGAACACTAGGTCGGCCGTTTTTTTGAGGGAGCCACCCGTGGCGCACATGGGCAGAAACAGAACCAGTAAAGAAATGACTGCAGGTCTCATAAGCTATCAGTTTTGTACAAATATATGACTATCTTTGCATATATGAAAAAGTTTTGGTCGATTGTTTTACTTGCCTGCATGTGTCTGAATCTTGCCGGCCAGGACGGCAGTGACCGTATGGGCTGGTTCCGGGATGCAAAGTTCGGGATGTTCATTCATTGGGGCATTTATACCGAACTCGCCGGCATCTATGGCGACAAGACCGACGGCGGGGAGTGGATGATGAGCAGCAAGCAGATCCCGATCAAGGAATACTCTGCCCTGGCAAAACAATTCAACCCTGTCAGTTTCGATGCCCAGGACTGGGTTGATCTTGCCGCTGAAGCGGGGCAGCGATATCTGGTTGTCACGGCCAAACATCACGATGGATTCGCAATGTTCAAGTCGGATGTTTCATCCTACAATATAGTGGATGCAAGCCCCTACAAGCGCGATATCATCAAAGAACTATACGATGCATGCGAGCAGAAAGGACTGAAATTCGGCTTCTACTATTCGCACATGTTGGACTGGTACCATCCCGGCGCCAACGGCTGTTCATGGGACCCGGCCCACAAAGGCAGCAGGGAGGCCTATCTTAGCAAAATCGCCCTGCCGCAAGTCCAGGAACTTCTGGACCGCCTCCCCGACACCCGCATCGTCTGGTTCGATCAAGGCGGCGACATCACCCGCGAAGAGGCTCTCCCCTTCTTCGACAAAGTGCGGGAGCATCCCCAGATCATCCTCAACAACCGCATCGGAGGAGGTCTGACGGGAGATGTCATCACTCCGGAGCAGTTCATCCCCGCCACCGGATATCCCGGCAAGGTGTGGGAGACCTGCATGACCATGAACCGGCACTGGGCCTACTGCGCCTACGACGACAACTGGAAGACCGCGGATGAACTCATCCTCAAACTCTCGGAAATCGTCAGCAAAGGCGGCAACCTCCTACTCAATATCGGGCCGGACAAATACGGGCGCATCCCCCAGGTCTGCCGGGGCAATCTGAAGGAAATCGGCGCCTGGATGAAGGTGAACGGCGAGGCCATCTACGGCACCGAGGCATCCCCCTTCCCCTATCTCCCCTTCGGCTACGCCACGCGCAAAGGCAACACCCTCTATCTCCACATCACCCGGTGGGACCGCCGCATCAGCGTGCCCTTCCGCCTCAAGGTAAAGAGCGTGAGGCTGCTGGCGGATCCTTCCGTGAAGATAAGGCACGGCAGGAAGCGCGGCGCAACCTGGTTCAAACTGCCACCGTTCGCCCCGAATGCAGCCGTGAGCGTGCTGGCGATCGAGCTTAAGGAGCAGGTGCCTACCCAGGAATTGCCCACCCGGGGCCTTGAGATGAGGGTGGATGGCCAATCCGTGCCGGAACTCAGCGATGCCGATTATAAATCCACCTGGACCGCCTCCGGCAGCAGCGCCACGGTGGAATTCGAACTCCCCCGCCCCCAGAAAGTGCAGTGCCTGGCAGCGGTAGAGCCCTGGCAGATATGGGAGAATCCGCACCAGCACTATTGCCTGCAGGCGATGATACGCGGGCAATGGGAAACGCTCGCAGAGGGAGATGGAGACGGCACCGGCCTGACCCTGCCCTTCGAGCCTGTCAAGGCCAGATCCTTCCGGCTGATACTGAGCAACCCGGAGAAACCGGTCAGCCTGAGGCAGGTGATGCTGTTCAATTAATTGCTAACTTTGATGCCATGTTATACTACGCAAGAGGTTCGAAAAACGATAATATCAGCGCGGACGAAGTGCGTGCAGCGCTGAAGCAGGTGTTCGATGCAATGGGGCCGAAGAAGAGGGTGCTGGCGATTCCGCCGGATTTCACTCGTTTCAATTCCTACGCGGGCCCTATTACGGAGATGGTTTACGATTATTTCGGGGATGCACTGACGGATGTGATGCCTGCCCTGGGCACCCACTCCCCCATGACTCCGGAACAGATCAAAACCATGTTCGGGCACACTCCGGAGAGTCTTTTCCGGGTGCATGACTGGCGCAACGACGTGGTTACCGTAGGCACGGTTCCCGCGGAATACGTGCGCGAAGTCTCCGAGGGCAGGGTGAGTTACGACTGGCCCGCGCAGGTGAATAAACTGCTGCTGGATCCGTCTTTCGACCTGATTCTGTCGATCGGGCAGGTGGTGCCTCACGAGGTTATCGGCATGGCAAACTATACCAAGAACATCTTCGTGGGTGTCGGCGGCAGCGCCGGCATCAACAAGAGCCACTATCTTGGCGCAACCTACGGGATGGAGCGCATCATGGGCCGCGCAAAAAGCCCTGTGCGGGATGTGATGGAATATGCCCGCACCCATTTCACAAAAGACCTGCCCATCGTTTTCGTGCAGACCGTGCTGGCCAAGAATGCCGAGACCGGCAAGATGGAGCTGAAAGGACTGTTCATAGGGGACGATTTCGAATGCTTCCGCAGGGCTGCCGAACTCTCGCTGGAAACCAATTTCATAATGGTGGAAAAGCCCATCAAGAAGTGCGTGGTTTATCTGGATCCGGAGGAATTCAAGAGCACCTGGCTGGGCAACAAGGCCGTCTATCGCACCCGAATGGCCCTTGCCGACGGGGCGGAACTCATCATCCTCGCCCCTGCGCTGAAGGAGTTCGGAGAGGATAAGACAATCGACCGCCTCATCCGCAAATACGGCTACAAAGGCACTCCGCACACGCTGAAGTGCACTGAGGAAAACGCCGACCTGCAGGAGAACCTGGGGGCATCCGCCCACCTCATCCACGGCTCCTCCGAAGGGCGTTTCTCCATCACCTACTGCCCCGGCCCCGGCATGACCCGCGAGGAAATCGAGGGCGTGGGATTCGGCTATTGCAGCTACGAGGAGATGGTGGCGCGCTACCCCGTCGATTCGTTGAAGGACGGCTGGAATACCATGCCGGACGGCGAAGAAATCTACTACATCTCTAACCCCGCCCTGGGGCTCTGGGCACATCCGGATAGATTCAAGGACTGATGAAGATTATTTGCGATAACAAGATTCCCTTCCTGCGCGGGGCGTTGGAGCCTTTTGCGGAGGTGGTTTATCTCCCTGGAAAGGAGACCACAGCCGAGGTAGTGAAGGATGCCGATGCGCTGATTACCCGCACCAGAACGGCCTGCAATGCCTCTTTGCTGGAGGGCTCGAAGGTCCGTGTGATTGCCACCGCCACCATAGGATTCGACCATATCGACACCGCCTGGTGCGAGGCTCACGGCATTATATGGCGGAACGCCCCTGGCTGCAACAGCTGGAGCGTGAAGCAGTATGTGACCGCCCTGCTGCTGGCCCTGGCGCAGAAGCGCGGATTGAATCTCGAGGGGATGACGCTTGGCGTCGTGGGGGTCGGCAACGTTGGTAGCAAGGTGGCCGAAGCGGCCGGTATTCTTGGGATGAAGGTATTGCTGAATGATCCGCCTCGCGAACGCGAATGGTTTGCCTGTCATTCCGAGGAGGCCGAAGGCCGACGAAGGAATCCATTCGTCTCTTTGGACGAAATCATCCGCCGCAGCGACATAATCACCCTCCACGTTCCCCTGCAGAAAGATGGCCCCGACGCCACATGGCATCTTTTCGACGAGGCCCGGCTGGCGCAGATGAAGCCGTCGCAGATACTCATCAATTCTTCCCGCGGTCCCGTGGTGGACAACAAAGCGTTGAAGGCCGCTCTGAAGGCCGGGGCGCTGAAGGCTGCCTGCCTGGATGTGTGGGAGGGAGAGCCGGAGCTTGACCCTGAGCTGATAGAACTGCTGGATTTCTCTACGCCGCACATCGCCGGTTACTCCGCGGATGGAAAGGCGAACGGAACCACCGCAGCGGTCCGTGTGGTCGCTTCGGTTCTGGGTCTGCCTTTGCTGGATTGGAAAGCCTCCGGAGTGCCTGCCCCGCTGCAAACACTTGATTTTGAGATAGATGCCACCGGGCGCAGTGTTCAGGATGTGCTGACCGAGGCCGTGTTGCACACCTACGATATTAGCGCCGACAGCGATGCCCTTCGTGCCGACCTTGGCGCTTTCGAGAAGTTGCGCGGCGATTATCCCATACGCCGTGAATTCACTTCGTTTGCAGTGCAGCTGAAAGGCGGCACCGACGAAATGAAAGACAGATTGAGTAAACTTGGTTTTAAAATTGTCGAACAATGAAAAAGTCGTTATTGCTTCTTTCCGTATTACTTGGGCTGGCTGCCGGAATCAAGGCAGCAGGCCAGACCATTCCCGTATCTACCAAGTTCGGAGATGTTTCCAAAGCGGAACTCAGTCTCGAGACTTATGCTCCGGACACATCTGCCGCGGCGGTAATCCTGTATGCGAAGCACGAGGTGCTTGTGGGCTACGACTTTCAATTGACCGCTACCCGCAAGGAAACCATCACCAAGCGCTACAAAGTCCTTAAGGAAAGCGGCAAGGAATGCGCCGACTTTAAAATCCTGTACCTTTCGAAAGACAACCAGGAGAAGATTATCGGCATAAAGGTCACCACATACAATCTGGAGGGAGGCAAGATAGTACAGTCCAAGATTTCGAAAAAGATGATCTTCGACGAGAAGTTCTCCAACTCCATCAACCAGATATCTTTTTCCGCCCCCGACGTGCGTGTAGGGTCCGTGATCGAGATTCAATATATCCTGAATTCGGAGAGATTCTGGGATATAGGCACCATCTTCATGCAGCAGCGCTACCCCGTCAATTTTGCCGAACTCAACATCGAGTATGCCGAGTTCTTCATCTTCAACAAGCTGGCGCGCGGATTCTACAATTTCAAAGATACCAACACCAGCTCCCGCATGGCAGTGTTCTCCACCGGCACCTACGGCAATCCGATGGATTACAAAATCATCACCGACTACTACTCGGGAGTCGATATTCCCGCCATCAAGGCAGAACCGTACAACTTTTATCCGGATCAGTCCAGGCTGGGCGTAGAGTATGAACTCCGCGAGATTTTCATCCCCGGCGGCTTCAGCAAAGATTACAGCAGCACCTGGGAAACGGTTGACGAGCAGTTCATTTCTTCCGGATTGATACGGGAATGCAACGGTAACAACAAACTCGCCGCCGAGGTCAAAGCCGAATTCGAATCTGCCGCAAACGAAAAGGAAGCGATTGAAACCGTCCGCAAATTCGTCCTGGACAAAGTCCGCTGGAACGATAAGGTGGCCTTCTTCCCCAATGTGAGCAAGGCCCTCAAGGAAGGCTCCGGCGACCAGGCGGATATCTGCGGCACCGCCGCCTGCGTCCTGAACTCTCTGGGATACAAGGCTGACCCGGTGCTGGTAAAGACCAGGAACAGGGGTGTGCTGGCCGACTTCCACGTGTCCACGGACGCCTTCAACGCCCTGATACTCCGCATCACCACACCTTCCGGGGCTGTCTACTACACCGATATCGTGCGCCCCGAAACCTATCTGAACGTCCTTCCTTCCACCTACCTGGTTGCAAGAGCCAGGGTTATCGACGCCCGCAGAAAGGGGTCCTGGGCAGATATCTCCAAGATTTCCAAGAGCACGATAATGCGCAGCTATAACCTGAATGTGGCGGAAGACGTCACCGTGAGCGCGAAGGCGACGATATCTGCAAACAACGAGGCTGCGTGGAGTATGAAGGCCAGATACACTTCCTTCAAGGATAAGGAAGAGTACATCGCGGATGTCGAAAAAGACAACGGAATAGAGATTTCCTCCTTCGAATTCAGCGGAAGCGACAAATGGTCCAATTCCGCTTCCCTGTCCTACGATTTCGAGTTGAAGGCAGACGCAACCGGCGACCGCATCTACCTGCAGCCGTTCTTCGACAAACCACATTCCGAATCGGACTTCCAAAGCACGCTCCGCACCTCACCGGTAGAATTCTCATTCCCCTACACCCTGAAGGCCTCGTTCAATATCACCTGGCCGGAAGGATATGAGATTGAACAGATGCCCACGAACATAGGGTATGGATTCGATCTTGCAAAGAGCAAGGCCATAGTTCAATATGCCAGGAACGGAGAGAACTCCCTCAGCATATCTTATCTGTTCATCCTGGGGCATACATACGTATCCGAAAAAGATTATATGCTGCT
>JAGCUK010000084.1 GCA_017962925.1 Bacteroidales bacterium | reverse complement strand
GCTGCCGTTGTCCGAAAGGAATACGTCGAATCCCTTCACCTTTGCGAGCACGGCCGCTCCAACTCCGCTCTCGGCACCGCCGAGAATAACCATTCTGTTCATTTATATAACTATCTAACTTTCATTAATGCCAATGTTCCGACCGCGAGGATGATTCCGATAATCCAGAAGCGGGTGACAATGCGCGGTTCGGGTTCGCCCTTCTTCTGATAGTGATGGTGCAGGGGCGCCATCAGGAAAATGCGCCTACCCTCACCGTACTTGATGCGGGTATATTTGAACCAGTACTTCTGCATCAGCACGCTCACGCTCTCCATCAGGAAAATTCCGCAGAGGAGAGGGAGGAGGAGTTCCTTACGCATCAGCACGGCGCTCACGCCGATTATTCCGCCGATGGTGAGGCTGCCTGTGTCGCCCATGAATACCTGGGCGGGGAAGGTGTTGTACCAGAGGAAGCCTATCAGCGCTCCCACCAATGCCGCCAGGAAGATGGCGATTTCACCGGTGCCGGGGATGTACATGATATTCAGGTAGCTCGCGTTGAGCACGTTACCGGAGAGATATGCCAGCACGCCGAGCACCACCGCCACGATGGAGGATGTGCCTGCGGAGAGGCCGTCCAGACCGTCGGTGAGGTTGACGCCGTTAGAGCAGGCGAGCACGACCACGATGATCATCAGCATGAAGATTCCCCAGGAGAAATACACTCCCAGCTGCCCGTGGAAGGGGGAGAGCCAGGAATAATCGAACTCATGTGCCTTCACAAAGGGGATGGTGGTGATGAGCCTGTCGGTGGGGATGTCCGGGCTGACACAGACCGTGAGGGCCACCAGGAGGCCGAGGATGAACTGAAGCACCAGCTTGCCCTTCTCGGACAGACCGGCCTTGTTGTGCTTGAATACCTTAATATAATCGTCCGTGAAGCCGATACCGCCGCACCAGATAGTGGTGAGGAGAAGCAGCTGCACATAGATATTGCTCAGGTCGCAGACCAGTAGAACGCTCACCAGCAGCGACAGCAGTATGATAATGCCGCCCATGGTGGGGGTGCCCTTCTTTTCCATCTGCCCGGCGAGGCCGAGGTCGCGGATGGTTTCGCCTATCTGCTTGCGCTGCAGCCAGCGGATGATGCGCTTGCCGCAGAAGAAGGCGATCAGCATGCTGACTACGATTGCCAGCATGGCCCTGAAGGAAAGGTAGGACATCAGTCGGATGCCCGGGATATTCGCGTCCTGAAGATATTCGTAAAGGAAGTACAACATTACTTGATCAGTTCAAATATTTCGTTAACAATTTCTCTTTCGTCGAAGTGGTGCTTCGTGGTTCCTATAATCTGGTAGGTCTCATGACCTTTTCCTGCTATGAGTATGGTGGAGGAGGGCTTGGCCAGGGTGATGGCGGCCTTGATGGCCTCCCTGCGGTCGGTGATGCAGACTGCCTTGAGCAGACCCTTCTTGCCGAAACCTGTCTTTATCTCCTCTATGATGGCGTCCGGATCCTCGGTGCGGCAGTTGTCCGATGTGACGAAGATGCGGTCTGCGAGTTTCTCTGCAATGGCGGCCATCTCCGGGCGCTTGCTGCGGTCTCTGTCGCCGCCGCAGCCGAAGAGGCATACGAGTTCGCGGGACGGAGCGATATCGCGAAGCGTCTCCAGCACGTTCTCCAGCGCATCCGGGGTGTGGGCGTAGTCTATCACCACTGCCAGGTCGCGGGGGCCGCGCAGCGTCTCCAGCCTTCCGGGAGCGGGATCGAGCTTGCTGATGGCAAGCAGGGCCTCATCTGCCGGAGTGCCGAGAGCGATGGCGGTGCAATAGATGGCGAGCACGTTGTAGGCATTGTGCCTGCCTGTGAGCTTGGTCCAGGCCTCGGTGCCGTCGATGCGAAGAAGCATCCCCTCGAAACTCTCTTCCAATATCTTGCAGCGATGGCCGGCCGCTCCACGGCAGGAGTAGCTCATCACCTTCGCCTTGGTATTCTGCACCATCACGCTGCCATGGGAATCGTCGGCGTTGATGATCGCCACCGCATCCTTGCCGAGCCCGTCGAAGAAGAGCTTCTTGCAACGGAGGTATTCGGCGAAGGTCTTGTGGTAGTCCAGATGGTCGTGGGTGAGATTGGAGAAGATCCCCACCTTGAACTCGAGGCCCGCGGTGCGCTCCTGCTCCACTCCGATGGAACTCACCTCCATGAAGCAATACTGGCATCCGGCATCCACCATCTCCGCCATCAGGGAATTGATGGTGATAGGATCGGCGGTGGTATTTGCCGTCTCGCTCCTGCGCGCGCCCACGTAATTTGCTATGGTGGAAAGCAAGCCGCACTCATAACCCAGGTTACGAAACATGTGGTAGAGGAGGGTGACGGTGGTCGTCTTTCCATTGGTGCCGGTGATACCCACGAGCTGCAGTTTGCCCGAGGGGTGGTCGAAGAAGCGGTCTGCGCAGAGCGCAAGGGCCTTGCGGTCGGCATCCACCACTGCGGAAGCACCCTTCGCCAGGGCGTCCTGGATATATTCATGCCCATCCGCGCTGCATCCCTTCACTGCGATGAAGAGGGCTCCGGGGCAGGCCTTGCGGGAATCGCTCGTGATGGAGGTGATTTCCGTGGCGGGGCTGCCGTGGAGTATGCTAGCGCCGGTGTTCTTTATGATATTCTCGAGTTTCATTTCTTGGGCAGGCTGGTTCTGAATCTGGGATCGTTGATATATACGTAGTCTATCAGGGTCTTTACGGTCGCAGCGGGGATGCCGCCGCCCTGATAGCGGTAGTTCGTGTAGGAAGGGTCGGAGAATACCGAGCAGATGACGCTGTACTGGGGATCGTCGGCGGGGAAATATCCCACGAAAGTGCCCTGGTATTTCTTGCGTCCGGATGCGTCGGAGTAGCCTCCTCCCGGGAAGGTGCCGAAGGATGTACCCGTCTTGCCGGCCACTTTGCACTTGGCTTTGCGGAGGACCTTGGCGGTGCCTTCGTCGGTGACGGAGAGCAGTGCCCTGGTCATGGTGTCCGCGATGGCTTTGGAGCAGATGGATGCGTTCAGCACGCTCGGACCGCGGCGGTCGACTACACTGCCGGCGCGCTCTATATCCTCCACCAGATAGGGTTTGACCATCTTTCCCTTGTTCGCGATGGCGTTGTAGAAGGTGAGGATGTGAAGGGGAGTAAGCTCGGTTACATAGCCGAAGCCCATATTGCCCAGGGTGGTGTTGGACCATACCCTCCTATCGTCCGGGTTGGGGATGGTGGGGGTAAGGAGGCCTTCGAGGTCGAAGTCGAAGGAATCACCGAGGCCGTAGGAGTAGACCTTTTCCACATAGTGCCTGGGATTCTTCGCGTAGTTCTGCACCGCGAGGGTTCCGAAAACATAGTTCGAAGATATCTTGAAGCCGTCCCTCACACTGATCTCGCGGGTCTTGTGCTCGCGCTCCCAGTCCACGATGTGGATATCCTGCTTCATCTTGGTATCTTTCACCATGCCGTGGTTGGTGGGCAGAGTCTCATCGAGATTCTTGACATATCCATCCGAAAGGACGCTAAGCAGGGTGACGGTCTTGAATACCGAACCGGGTTCGAAGCGGCGGCCGATGGCGAAGTTGGTGATTTCCTCGAAGGAGTTGCTGCGATGAGGATCGCGGGAGAGGTTTACCATGGCGCGGATGGCACCGGTCTTGACCTCCATCAGCACCAGGCAGGCGCCGTTGAGGGTATTCATGGAGTCGATCTGCTCGTGCAGGGCGCGGTCGGCCACATCCTGATAGTCGATATTGATGGTGGTGCGGAGGTCCTGCCCGTCGATTGCGCGTACGTAGCAGCTGTCGTAGTTGCGCACACGGCCGCGGTCGGTCAGGCG
>JAGCUK010000010.1 GCA_017962925.1 Bacteroidales bacterium | reverse complement strand
GGAGTACTACGTGCGCACCAACGGCGAGCTGACCCCCCGCGGGGATTGGGCCTGCTGCTGGTCCAGCGGCATGGTGGCGCTGGAGGACCTACCTAATTATATATATAAGGTAGATGGCTCCACGCTTTTCGTGAATGTGATATGCGAGGGTTCGTTCGAGGGCAGCGTCCGCGGCAAGGCTGTCCGCGTGGAGCAGGTGGCGGATTATGCCCGCACCGGCGCGGCGGAATATGTGATCGGCGGCGGCAGCTTCACCCTCGCCATTCACCAGCCCGACTGGGCATCCTCCTATAGCGTGAAGGTCAATGGCTCGGAGGTCAAAGCTCGCGCCAAGAACGGATATATCTGCATAAAGCACTCCTGGAAGGCCGGGGACCGCGTGCGCATCGAGTTCCCCTTCGAGATCCGCACCCTCGAGAAGGCTTGGGAGTACCGCAATGCCGGCAAGAAGGAATACAACTTCTCCAATTGGTATAACGGTTTCACCCGGCACTACGTCACCTTTAGCGCGGGACCGCTGGTCTTTGCCTGCAATCACGCGGATACTTTCGAAAAGCCTAATTCGCTGGTAGTCAGCCGGCAGGAAATCGCCGGTGCGAAACTGGAGAATGGCAGTACGCCTCTGCTGCAGGTAGGGCCGGTTGTGCTGAAGCCCATCGCCCTGCTTCATCCTTTTGAATCCGAAGGCACGGAGTACCGCACCACCTGGCTGCAGATTGAATAGCGGCAGCTTTTTCATAACAAGAACAAAGATAGTAAATTTAAAAAGAAGTCGGCCCCGCGGGGCCGACTTCAATTATGAAGTTTAACCAGATCTAGTTCATGGTGGTGTCGTGGACATGGTGTCCGGCAGGGCCAGTCCAGTTGAAGTAACCGGAGGTGGAGTAGTAGTACTGCCACTCGTTCAGGGCGTCGATCAGGGTGAGGCAAGGCTTGTTGTTTGCAGTCACCGTTGCGCTCAGCACACCGTCAGCGTCGAAATCAACGACGGTATCGGTTCTGGCAGCAGTACCATTTGTTCCGACAGGGCCGACATTTGTCTTGGGATAGTAGCTGTAGTGAACGATGCTCGCATCCTGACGGCCTACAAGTTCACCAACATATGCGAGAACAGCTGCAGGAAGCTCTGCGTGGTCTGCACGACCCACAAATCCGATGTTGTAGTTGTTCTGGAATGCACCGGTCTTGATAGGAAGGTTACCGGCAATACCGCCGACGTAAGGAACTGTAAGTTCGGTGGAGGAATAGACAACCTCTCCTTCGTTGTAGTTGTTGTACATCTGAAGGTGATCGTAACTCGTTGTATTGTAGGTCTGGACGTTAGCACCGATACCGCCGAGGATACCACCTGCCACGGTTCCGTTACCCGTTGCGCGGGTGCCGGTGATCTTGCCGCGGTTGACGCAGTTCTTGATGGTCTGGCGACCGACGTAACGGCTGAAGCAGTAGCCTACGATACCGCCTACCCAGTAAGGGCCGCCGGTAACGTTGCCTTCGTTGACGCACTGATCGATCTGCTTGTAGCTGGGCTTGGTAGCATTACCGTGGTCTGCAAGGAGGCCGATGATACCACCGGTGTTAACGGTAGGTGAGAATACGTCGCCGGTGTTCTTTGCAATCACCAGATTGGTCTGGCGTGCGGCAAAGTTCATCAGTGTTCCGAAGACACCGCCGGTTCCGGAATTGAAGCCAGCGATTCCACGAGGATGGCTCTTGCCGGTGCCATCCACATTGGAGGTCACATTACCAGTGTTGGTCAGGTTCTCGAAAGAAGGGGCTGCACTCTGGCTGGAGTTGGCGAAACCAATGACACCGCCGATACCGGTCTTACCGACCACGTTACCGGAGTTGCTGAGGTTCTTGATAGCGCCTGCGGTATGTACCCAACCGATGACACCGCCTGCTGCAGAACCGAAGGTGCACTGCATCTGGGAACCGATGTTGTTGCCTTCATAGTAGCCGGTTCCGGTGATGTTACCGGAGTTGGTGGCATTGGTAACTGCGGTCCAGTAGGTTGTGCCTGCAACGCCACCGATCTTGTTGAAGCCGGTGATGTCCGCGGTGTTGGAGCAATCGGTAATTGTGGAGTTCTGTGCCCAACCAACAACACCGCCGGTACCGTTATTATAGTCGGAAGCGGAGTAGTTGTTGCCTGCAGGGAAGAACATTCCGGATCCGGCAGTAGCTGTGGAAGTGATCTTTCCGGTATTCTTACAGTTCTTGATGTCGGTGTAGTATGCATAAGCCACAACACCGGCAACATTGGCAACGGGAGCGGTAACTTCAGCATTGTTGGTGAGGTTCTCGAGGGTAACCTTGTTACCATCCACGCCACGGGTCCAGCCGACGATACCTGCTACGGTATTGCCTTCGGAAACCACCTTTCCTTCTACGGTAAGGTCGGAGATGCTGGCGCCCTTTGTAACGTTACCGAAGAGAGCCACATTCTCTTTGGACTTGCAGTTGGCGCCGTCGAGGTCAACCTTCACAGTGTGATTGTTGCCGAGGAAAGTGCCGCCGAATGCGAAGTCGGAGTCATCGTCGGTGTAACCCACAGGAGTCATTACAGCTTCGGCGGTCAGGTCGGTATCGAGGCTGACATACTCTCCGGAATAGTTCTTGCCGAGGTTGACGGAAGCGGTGAAAGCGGTCCACTCACCGAGGTTGCGGATAAGGAAAGGCTTATCCTGGGTTCCTTCGCCCTCAAGACCGGTAGTAAGATTGTCGCCGATTACGCCAAGGTCGAAAAGAGTGTTGATCTTGACCTCATTGTCGCTAGCGGCAATCTTGTTCTGATAACCACCGTTGCCACGGAGAGCTGTGATGGAGAACTCCTTGGCATAGGTGCCGGGGATGACGGGGATGTAGTAGTCGCCGTCGATACCACCGACCGCCACAGTTGCAGATTTTCCAGTGGAAGAAGGGGTAGTGGTGATCTTGCCTTCTCCATCGAATTCAACGGCAAGATTACCCACAAGGGCATTCTTGGCATTGACCTGGAGGATTTCCACGACGTTGCCGGAAGTGATCGTAACCTTGAGAACTGCGGTCACATTCTGGAATGTAAGGGTGTTGGTCTTGGTTGCGGCCACGCAGATGTTTGCACTTGCGAAACGTCCGTCGGGGTTGGAAGGAAGTGCAACATTGACCTTTCCACCGGAAACGCCATTGTCGGCCTCGATAGGATACACTGCAAAGAAAACGGAGTCCTTGAGGTTGACTTCCACATCGAAAGAGCCCTTGCCGACTGCCTCGGCGGGAACCGTCACGTCGTTGTGGAATTTAGCGTCGGAGTTATAGATACGGATCTTGTCTCCTTCTGCCCAAGTGGTCTTGCCATCGACAAGAGCGGTCTTGGTTTGGTCGAAGGAGAGGGTCAGGGTTGTGGTCTCGCCGTTAGCTGCGGGATCCTGGGTAGGATCGGCAATTTCAACGCGGGCGCAGGATGCTGCTGCAAAAATGCCTGCAGCTGCAAGAAGGAACAAATATATCTTTTTCATATTCTCGTTCATTTTAGCTGTTAGACATTATCATTACCAGTTCCATGTGCCATTGTCATAGTCCTGCAGGCCACCGGAAATGGCGGTCTTGGGAAGGAAGATACCGAACTTGGTTCCAATCTCCTTCATCTGGGCGGCAGTAGGTGTTCCGCTTACGAGAGAGATGTTGAATGCCCTGTAGGTGAAGGTGCCCCACCAGGTGTCATTGACCTCAACCACAGAGGTGCTGACATTGCCGGGACGTGAAGGATGACCGCTGGCACCGTCATTCTTGGTATCCAGAGTTACCCAACCTTCAGGACGATACTGATATCCGCTTGCAACCACGAGGAGGCTTCCGTTAGGAATCTCTGCCTTGGGAAGGATGTGGGTGGCAGCAAACTTGTTCATATTGCCGTCATTGGAGCCCTTGAACACGGAGCAGGTGAGATAATTTCCGTTGGAAGAGTTGTAGAAGCCGTAGTGGAGGACTACGAAAGGAACCTGCACATAGTCTTCATACTTGTAACCTGCACCCTCGATGAGAGTCTTGGCAGTTGCCTCGGGGAAGTTGAGGGTATAAGGAGGGAACTGGGTTGCCTCGGTGACAGCGAAAGGAGTCTTGAGAGCATTTGCATAAGCCTCCTGCATTGCAGGGATACAATCGGGATCATACCTTAGGGAAGGCACGAAAGGAGTCGCAGCTGCAATGGGGTTCTTTCCGGTGATGCTCTGCGCCCACATGTAGGCAGCTGCAAGGCGGCCGATGTTGACGCTCAGCTCGGTATCGTCGACGAGCACATTCTCCTCGACATAGCTGGTGCGGATGTTCTGGATGAGGGTTCCGACAGGGATGACACCTTCAAACTCCTTATTCTCGGCAACCAGGCCGGCAACGGCTGCAATGCTGTTGTACATTGCAATCTGATCGCCTCCATAGTTCTTGAAGCCAGCGGCAGAAGCGCCCTTCTTGTAGGCCCAGGTCATATGCCAATAGAGAGGAGTGAATTCGCAGTAAGTGCGGATTGCCTTGACAAGGTTGTCGATAGAACCTCCGTCATAGTCTCCTGCAAACTCGAAGGAAGGCTGTATGACAATGGCGTCCCAATCATCCGGTGCGAGTCCGTCAGCAGCAGTAATCTTGGTCTTGATGAAATTCTTGCCATCAATAAGAACGCTGCACTCGAGTGAATCAGTGCCTGCTGTGGCAGCGCTGACCTCTGCAAGGGTCTTGCCATCGAAAGGAACGTTGGCAAGGCGGATCTTGGTGTAGCCGAGGCTCTGCAGAACCTTGTAAAGATAAACGTTAGTGCTGTCCACGCGGGCCTCGCCGATGGTCAGGATGTTGATGAGTTCAGGATCGACATTTGCCGCTTTCTGTGAAATGGCAAGGGTCGCCTTGACTTTGGAATCAGCCTTGGTGGCAAAGACGATTTCACCTTCACGCTTTGCACCAGTGCCGTTGAGTTCAACCTTGATCTCGCTCTTCTCTTTGTCGAAAGAAGCCCATGAAGGGGCGGTAACGGTGTACTCGTCGTTAGTCGTTACAGTGATACCGAAGGTTTCACCACGAGGATTGATCCTACGCTCGGTCTGGGAAAGCTTGATCGTAGGGATAGCCGCAGCCTGCGCTACCGTAACTTCCTGAGACAGGGCGGCAAGCTTGATGGTTGCTTTGCCCTGACGAGGTGTTGCCACTGGGTTGGCGGTGTAGGAGAGAACTACCGAATAGGTCTTCGTCTCAGCCTTGGTCTCAGCCTTGGTCTCTTTGAAAGAGAGCCAGGACTTGGCGGCATCATCGATCACGACACTGATGGACTTGTAGTTTGCATCTACAGGAACGGAAACAGTGCCGGCTGCATAGTCTACAGAGAATGAAGTCTTCTTGACCGACATCTCCGGCGGATCATTCGGACTGACAACAGTGCCGATTTCTTCCGGTTGGCAGGAAGAGATAAGCATCATTGCGAATGCCGAAAGCAGAATTAAACTTTTCTTCATAAATGTTAATATTTAAGTGGTTGAAAATTAGTTTGCATTTTTAGCTACATAGCCAAAGGCTTCGAACTCCCAAAGGTCGATAAAACCGGAAGAGTTGTAGGAATTGCGGAACACAATAGCGATGTAACGACCGCGCTTGGGAGTTTCGAAGGTAAAATCCTGCACGGGCTGAAGCTGATTGAGCGACGTGGAAACCACGGGATCACCGAAAGTGCGGAGGAAGTTTGCATCCTCGGTATTGAACTTGGTGTCGCCTACGTACACGTTGACAGAACGGATGTAGCGGCGAGTCTGGCCATCGGGATCGGGATCTTCATAGAACACTATGTGGTTGAAGGTCTGCGCGTTGTCGCCATTGAGCTTGGTATCGATAAGCACGATCTTGGGAAAGATTCCGCGATATGCAGCCACATTGGAACTGTACCAACGGCTGGAGCCGCTGTCCTTGATGCCGTCGAGAATGAGCTCGGGCTTGAATGCATCACGCACCTGGTTCTCGGTCACGGTAACCGTTGCAGTCTTGGAATCTACGTTCGTGGCAATGGGGCTCGGGGAGCGCATCCAGTTGGACACCCACACGGTGTCGATTCCGCTGGCGGAACAGTAGGCCGACTTGTATTCGTAATACTTCCACTTCTCTGCATTCGGCAGATAGACTATGCCCTCGGTTGCGGGGAAATCCTTTTCGACCGTCTGGCCGGAAGTGGTGGTGTAACGGAACCTGGTTTTGACTATCTCATCGGTAGGTTTGCCAAGGGTGATCCTGGCGGAGGTCCCTTCCATTTCCGAGAACTTGATGGAACGTTACGCGTGCGATACGAGCCAGCTCTCTCCGAAGGGAGATGAGGTGATCTCGGCGGCAAGCGAAGCGTTCTCGCTGGAGTCGTAATTGATGACTTCGAAGGTGTAGGACCTGTCTTCCAGGTCGGGAATCACTACGCTGACCTTTCCGCTGGGGTAGGCAGAATAGTCGAAGTCCATGCTCTGGGTACGGCTGTCCCAGAAGAGCTTGGCGGTGCGGATGGAAGGATCCATGGGGAGGTCCCACTTGAGCACAATTCGCTGATATCCACGCTCTGCGGTGATATTCAGGGGCTTGGCCGGATAGATCAGACCGCCGTCCTTGATAAACTCTTTATAGACCGTGTCCTGTTTTGCGCAGGAAGCGGCCGCCAGAGCCAGAACCGAAATAAGAATAAGGTATATCTTTTTCATCTTGAATCTGTTTTAGAGTTTACTGAATGATAGGCTGGCCAAAAGGAGTGACTTCACCCGTCTGAACCTGGGTGACCTTGGTCTCGTGACCGTACTCGTAGGTGGTGAAAGTGTTCACGAACACCACCCTGAGGTAGCGGATAGGATCGTTGCATCGAGGGAACTGGACCGGATCGAGCTCGAAGTCATTGCCGGCATTGAAGGCCTGTGTGTCCTCCGCGGTAATATCTCCGGGCAAGCCGTTGGACAGGTAGCCGGAGGGCTTGGCCTGGGTGAAGGTCCCCATAGGGAACCACACGGTGGTGTCGAAGCCGTAAGGGTTGTCCGCAGTCCTCTCCATAGGCACTCCGCGGGGTTTGGCATAGCTGCCGTCGGGCTGAAGCTCGCCGGGAGTTCCCCAGAACTCATAGTCGCGCACGGCACCGCCGCCATAAATCACATACCCGATACGGGGCAGAGTGGTGATGCGGCTGATACGGGCCATGTTGCCGAGGTCGATGGTAAGCCATGCAGGTGACGGGCCGGATTCCTCGCTCACGAAGAAGTGAGGGATAGAACTGAGTCCGGAACCATCCCAGAGGGCTTCCACGGGATAGTTGCTGTTGTTCAGGGTCTTGCAGTTGTCGTCGTCGATATTCGCATTCTTGAACTTGTAGTAGAGAGAGCCGTTCACCTTGACGGTGTCCAGCTTGGACTCGACGATAGGAGTGAGCACCGCGGTGGTGGTGTCGGAGATGTTCCCCCAGTGGTCCCTGAGGTAAACTCCGAAAATGGCCTCCTTGGGCTCGATGCCGCGGCGGGACAGGAAAATATCCTCGCTGGCGGTGAACAGGGTGGTAACTTCCACCCACTTCATCTTGTTGAGCGGCTTGCCGAGGTCGGAGAGGTCCTCGTCGCGAAGTATGCAGATTGCAAGGTCGGACTTGGACTTGTTGTTCTGGATGTGCACCTTCACTCCGCCGAAAGACTCGATTACGGAAAACTGTGCCTCCATGATGGCGGGGGTCAGAGGGGTGATATCCACGTCCACGCCGGTGGAGCGCTCTTCGTTCACGTTGAAGGAGTAGAGCGTCACTTTATGTGACTTGGTGTCGGCATACCCTTCGACAGTGAGGCTGTCTACATAGCGGGAAATCTTGGTGTTGACTATCTGCCCGCCACGCTCATATTCGGCCACTACACCCTTCAGACTGGGATCGTCGGGGATTGTGACCTTGATGATGGCGCCGCCGGCAATGCTCTGCACGCTTTTAACTGTAATCGGCACAGGAATGCCGACGTTTGCGTGCTGGTCCACACGGGATCCGAGTTCGTCGGAGCACGCGACAGCCAATATAGCTGCCACGGCCCATAATATGAAATTCTTAAGTTTCATCATACCTATATTATAATAGTTTACCAACCCAGATTCTGAACAAGATTAGGATTGCGGTCCAGATAGTAAGTGTAGATGGGCCAGAAGTAATCCTTGAGACCGAAAGTCTGCGTGGCAATCAGTTTCTTGACGTAGTAGTCTTCGGGAGAGCTACCAACCGTAGTGTATCCGTAGATACCCTTCTGGTACTCATTGGGAGCCTCTTTCCAACGGCGGATGTCCCAGTAGCGCTCGCTCTCGAAGCAGAGCTCGATGGAGCGTTCCCTGTGGATTATGGAGCGCATGCCATACTGCGTGGCATAGTATCCGGGATTGTTGCTGTAGTTGTCCCAGGCATCCTTCACTTCAGGTATGCCGGCGCGGGTGCGGATGGCATTCAGGCACTTGTAAAGGTCTGCGCTGTGCATTCCGCTGGGGCCTTCAGCCTCGTTGATGGCTTCTGCATAGAGCAGATAGAGATCTGTAAGGCGGATGATGGGCCAGGGATACCAGTATGAGGTGAAGGCATTGCTGCCGGTGAAGTTGCAGGCAAGAGGATACAGTTTCTTGGCGAAGTAGCCCGTAACGGGGCCGACCTCACCGCCGGATTTGCCCTCATGTCCGCCGTTGCGGCAGTTGACAGCCAACACAGCTTCTGGCTGAAGGTCGTTATAGTTGGAGAGTTCTCCCAGCCACTTGCCGCCGTCGAAGCCCAGGAAGGCATAGAAACGGGGTTCGCGGTTGAAATTCTGCTCTACCGTGGTATAGCGCTCTTCGAGATAGTAGTTATAATCGGCAGTAACCTCCCTGAGGGCCTGGGTATTGACTCCCTCCCACTGGAGGTCGTTGGCGATTGGCAGACCGTTGTTCGTATAGAACTGGTCCACAATCTTCATTGGAACGCCGATGAAACGGTAACCGCCCGTGGTATGGGGGTTGTCGGTCATATTCGGCATGGTCCACTGCTGGAAGGCAGTCAAGGCGGCTGAACTCGACTGGGTGTTGCCCCAAATAAGCTCGCTGTTCCAGCGCTGGTTGAATGCATTTCGAAGGGTGAGGGTGGTCTTGAGCGAGTCGGTCATCCTGTAGGAAATGTCCTTGCCGTCATACAGCTGGATATTGGCCTCATCGCAGATCTCGATTGCCTTCTTGCAGGCTTCTAGGGCATATTCCCAACGCTCCACCCTCTCGTATTCAACCTTGGAGGGGAAGAGCTGCCGGCCCTGATTGTCCACAAGGGCGGCCTCTTCTTCGTTGCCGTTGAAAAGAGGGCTGGCGGCATACACGGCCACCTTTGCCTTTAGTGCGGCGCAGATGGGCTTGGTGATGCGCCCGTTCCAGTCGGAAGACTCCGGATGCAGGGGAAGCCTGTCCATCGCCTGGTCCAGAAGACGCAGAACGAAGTTGAAGCAGGTGTCGATATTTTCGCGATACACGCGCACGGATTCCATATCGGAGTCGATAGGAAGGCTTTCGCGGATAATCGGAATAGGACCCCACTTGCGGATCAGGTGGAAGTGGTAATATGCCTTGAGGAAAGTGGCTTCCGCCTTCCACTGCTCCTTCTCTTCGTAAGTCATATCCGGCACGTTGTCGATATTCTCCACGAGAATGTCGCACGCGCGAATACCTTTATACATTTCCGCCCAGTCGTTGGCGCGGACGTTGGATGCGGACTGGAAGCCGCGGGCAATCTGGAAGAGGGAATTGGGAACGCGGGCACTGGTGTTGGAAACGATACGTCCCACAAGGTCCCAGAGTTCGTCGCCGGTGAGCATTGCAGGGTCTCCGGCCACGTTGCCATCTTGGGGCATGAAGGAATAGCAGGTTCCGAGGTAGCGGATTGCGGTGGAACGGAGGTTGAATGCCATATCGATACGAGGCACACCGTCGTCCGGCACCACATTGAGGAACCCGTTACAGGATTGGGCACCGATAAAAGTGCCGGCAACCGCAAGGATCAAAGAAATCTTTACAATCAATTTACGCATGGCTGACACTATTTAAAGGTTAGATGGACACCGATATTGAACGTGCGCTGGATAGGATAGTTGAGCCCGGTATCCGCAAGTTCGGGATCCCAGAGTTTGAAGCGGCTCCAGCACAGGAGGTTGTTGCCCTGGAAGTAGACACGCATATTCTCGATGCGGGCCTTCTTCGTGAGCTTGTAAGGCAGGGTGTATCCGAACTCCAACTGCTTGAGGCGGAGGAAGGCGCCGTCGCGCATCCACCAGGTGCTCACTGCGGAGTTGTTGTAGTTGGAATATGCGCTGTAGCGGGGCCAGAGGGCGTAGATGTCGCGGTTGTCCTCGCTCCAGTGGCTGTCGGCATAAGCCTTGAGAAGCTGGGTGTTGTTCACGAACGGAGCCGTACCTGCAATGTTGGCTGAAGGATTGTAGTTCGTGGATGCATCGATCCAGAAGCTCTCGTTGGCAAGACCCTGGAAGAATACGGAGAAGTCGAACCCGCGGTATCCGAGGGAATAACCGAATCCGTAGATGATTTCAGGAGAGGTCGGCAATCCGATAGGCACCATGTCGGCTTCGGTGATGACACCGTCGCCGTTGACGTCGGTGTACTTGATGTCACCGCCGCCGTACTGGCTGCCGAAGGACTGCTGCGAAGGAGAGTTGGCCGCTTCTTCGTCGTCGATGAAGAGGCGCTCTGCGATATATCCCCATCTCTGCTTGAGGGAATACCCTGCATGCATACGCCATGGCTCCTTGTACTGGGGCTCCTCATAAACCAGGTACTTGCTGGATGAATAGGTGAAATTGCCACGGGCGGACATCCAGAAGTCTTTATTGATCACGTGCTTGTAATCTGCCTGGATGTCGATACCGTGTGCGGTGGCCTCACCGATGTTGGCGGAGATAGCTGCTTCGAGACCCATTGTCTCAGGCACGTCCGCACGGGTCATGAATATATCGGTGCGGTGCTCGGTGAAGTACTCGGCGATGATGTCCAGTTTCTTGAACAGCCCGAGTTCTACCGCGTAGTTGGCTTTGTAGGACTTCTCCCAGGTGATGGCCTCGTTGGCATAACGGGAAACGCTGATGCCGTTGAAGGAATTCCCGCGGAACTCTCCGAACCAGGCGGCGCGACCTCCATCGTTCATATTGGTCTGGGAAAGATAGTAGAAACGGTTGGACGAAGAACCGATGTTGTCGTTACCCACAAGACCGTAGGATGCACGAAGTTTGAGGTTGTGTACATATTTCGTGAGGGGCTGGAAGAACTTTTCGTTCGATATCACCCATGCAAGACCAGCGGAGGGGAAGAAACCCCAGCGGTGGCTCTGGTGGAAGCGCTCGGAACCGTTGTAACCGAAGTTGAACTCCGCGAAGTATTTTTTGTCCCAGCCATAGGTAAAACGCCCGGACAGGCCGGCGTTGCGGGAAGGCAGCGACAACTGAAGGGAACCTGCGTTTGCATTCAACTGCTCACGGGCGGTGAGAACCAGAAGGCCGGTAACATCGCTGCGCCCGAACTCGCGGGCGTAGTTGAGACGGCTCTCTGAGTACATCGTGTTGGTGATGGTCTTCTGGCCTTCATTGTACTGCAGGTAGTCCGTACCAGTGTCATTGATGCGCTGGATGTGGTACTCTCCGGTGTAGGAGTCGTACCTGTCGAGCATATACCAATAAGGAGAGAAGTAACGGCTGACCTGCCAGTAAGAAAGCCTGGTGAGGTTGAAGAGCGTCATGAACTTCAAACCCTTGGTGATGAAATCCAGATCCTGGTTGAGCTCGACTGCGGCAATCATCTGGGAACGCTGGGTGTCGCGGTATCCGCGGACCATGTCGGCGTAAGGGTTGGAATAGTTGCCGGTGTCGTAGTTACCGAACATGATGTGCTGGATGCCCACGTGCTCATCGTCCGAAGGATAATAGGCCGGGAAGAGCACGGGATCGGAGTGCACGACCTGCTTGTAGACGGCATCACCACCGTTCAGCGGGCCCGTGTAGTCGGTGAAGTTACCGGTGAGGCGGACAGCCAGCTTGGTGGTGGGGGTGATGTTGATATCTATGTTGGAACGCAGGGTGTAGGTCTTCTGGTCGATATTGTTGTTGAAGGAGTTGCGCTTGTCCACCTTCAGGATACCAGTATCCTCGGTGAACGCACCTGCCACATAGTATCTTGCTACCTTGCCGCCACCCTTTGCGGAAACGTTGGCGCGGTAGCTGGTAGCGCGCTTCTTGAAGAGCATGTCGTACCAGTCGTTGGCGGGATAGATTATGCGGTTGGCGCCGGGCTTTCCGGTCTGCTCGATCTTGTCGAAACTGTACTTCAGTTCTCCGAGGGGGTCACGGGTGGATATTGCCTCGTTGTAGGCCCTCATATAGGTGACCGGATCCGCCAGTTCGATGTTGGAGGTGGGCTCGGAGATCGAAGTTTCCACACGGGCGAAGATGTTCGCAGGGCCTTCCTGACCGCGCTTGGTGGTCACGTAGATAACGCCGTTTGCACCGCGGGCGCCGTAGAGGGCGGTTGCGGTAGCATCCTTCATGATGGAGAAGCTGGCGATATCGTCCGGCTGGAGGCGGGCAAGGTCGGTGGTGGTCAGCTCGATATTGTCGATCAGGATCAGAGGGCTCGTGTTGGCACCGAAAGTGGTGATGCCTCGAACGAAGAAGTCTGCGTTGTCCTGACCGGGCTCACCGGAACGCTGATAGGCGATAACACCCGCAACGTTACCCGCGAGAGCGGTGGTAAGGTTGCTGGAAGGCACCTTCAGCGTGGCCACATCGATGGTGGAAATGGAACCGATGACGCTTTCCTTCTTCTGCGTACCGAAAGCTACGATCGTGGTTCCCTCCAGCTCATTGGCCTGGTCTTTCAGCTTGAACATAAAGTTCTTCTGGTCGTTCACGGGGACAATCAACGTCTCCTTGCCGGCAAACTCGACCTTGAGTTTGTCGGTAGGCTTCACGTTGGCAATCTCGAACGAACCATCTAAGTCGGCGATTGCGCCTCGGGTCGTGCCCTCGATGGACACCGTTGCTCCGGGGAGCGGCTGGCCGGTTTCGTCCTCGAACACTACGCCGCGAACGTTGCGGGACTGTGCGAATGCCACTGCGGGCATTATCAGGAGGACGAACAAGAATGAGAATAATCTCCTTGGCATAAATTAAACTTTAGTTGGTTATATGCGTTCGCGCATTACAAAAAATGCTTTCAAATATAAGTATTATTTCGTAACATTGCAACCGAAACGTAATAAATGGCACGCTTAAAAACATACCTCATTTTAGCCTTATCCCTACTCCTCGTGAGTTGCGCTTTGAATGATGAGTTTCCTACTTTGAATTCTGATCAAAATGCAAAGGAAAACATCATTTCAGAGCCAAAACTTCCCGCCCTCACGATAGAACTCTCTGACGATGCGGCGGCCTCTTTCGAGCGTGGGGAACTTGCCGTTCCCGAGGGTATGTCGCTGGAGCGTGCTTTCCCGGAAGATTCTGAATTCGAAGAGCGTCACAGAGCCTTCGGTTTGCATCGAATCTACAATGTAACTATCGATGAATCAACAACTTCCACTAAGGCTGGCGAAAACCTTCTGGCCATTCCAGGGGTCCTGCATGCAGAGCCCTGCCCCAGAGCGGTGCCCGATGCCATCCCCTTCAATGATCCTTACGCCAACCGCCAGTGGCATCTTTACAACGACGGAAGCTTGAATTCGAAGTTCGTTGCTGGTGCAGACCTCAACGTCACCCCCGTATGGAGTGAGTTCACCGGCGGCACCAACAATGTAATTGTGGGCGTCGTGGACACCGGCGTGCAGGCAGATCATCCGGACCTCGCCAACTCCGTCATCGCGGCCGGCGCCAGTGGCAGCAAATCCTTCCTGAATTCAGCATCCTCCAATCCTTATAATATAACTCCCCAGCGCCACGGCACGCACGTCGCGGGCGTGATCGCCGCTATCAATAACAACGGCAAGGGCGTCTGCGGCATCGCAGGAGGCAAAAACGGAGCTGGAGGCGTGCGCATCCTGGACTGCCAGGCAATAGCCGCGGTGGAAGGCGACGGCGGCAACACCAACAGCGCCATAGTCTGGGCGGCGGACCACGGGGCGGTGATCCTGAACAACAGCTGGAACTTCAAGTACGACAACGAATCCTCGGTACCCACCACAACATCCCTCACCACTCGTCTGGCGATAGACTACTTCATCAGCACCGCCGGCACCGACGGCAAGGGCAATCAAACCGGGCCGATGAAGGGCGGCGTGGTGTTCTTCTCTGCCGGCAACGACAGCCGCACCAAGTCGCAGCCGTCGATGTATGACGGCAACCTTTCCATAGGCGCCATAGGCCCTGCGGGAGAATCTTCCTACTACACCAACTACGGCGACTGGGTGGACCTTTGCGCCCCCGGAGGCAGCGCCAGCGGCTATTCCAATACCACCGATCCGCAAGTCTACAGCACTATGGTCGGCAGCAGCTATTATCAGATGCAGGGTACTTCCCAGGCATCTCCCTGTGCGGCGGGAGTAGCTGCGCTGATAGTATCCTACTTCGGAGGTCCCGGATTCACCCCCGACCGGCTAAAGGAGATTCTGATCAACGGTGCCAACACCGATATCCCCATGAGCCACAGCAGGAACATAGGCCCCCTGGTGGATGCGTACGGATCCTTCCTCTATGCCAGCAACGCACCCATGCCGACTGCGGTGGCCGATATCGAGGCGGTGCAGACCCCCGAGGACGATGTCAACGTCAGCTGGACCATGAATAAATACGGCAAGCAGAATGTCTATATGAACCTGCTTCTGATGAGCAAGGACGCATCTCTGCTGGAGGATCCCGACCCCTTCTCTCTCCCCTCCTCCGTAACCGTACGAAGGATCAGCGGCAGGAGCAAGACTCCTGGGGAATGGGTCACAGAGACATTCAAGGGCCTGAACATCGGCACGGACTACTATTTCACAGTAGTCAGCTATACTGCAAGGCGTTACGTCACTACCGACAATACCATAGTCCACATCCGGCCCAGGAAGAATGCGGCTCCCGTGGTAACGCCCGAATCCTACGCTCCGGCGAGTCTGTGCCATAACGACAAGAAAGTTTTCACCTTCAATTATTCCGATTCCGACGGGGACAAGCTGGACATCACCCTGAGTTCCGGTTCTGCCGCTGCTGAGTGGAAGGATGATGGCGCGGGCACCTTGACGCTTTCAATCGACGGCAACGGTGCCCCGGCAGGATCCTACATGGCCACAGCAAATGTCAGCGACGGCATAGCCAGCCAGAACAGGACCGTCTTTTATGTTATCCGCCCCAACGAAGTGCCTGTAATTCAGCAGGATGGAGTCATGCCGGGAAGCTTTAAATACAGGGACGTCGCCAGCATCCTCCTTCAATGCAGCGATGCCGATGAAGATGAGTTGAGCGTCGCGCTTGTGCCCGGCTCCCCGGCTGCAGAGTGGGCTCAGGAAGGGCCCGGGCTCTACCGGCTCACGGTCCGCGGCGATTCCGCTCCTGCGGGTTATTACACCGCTTCCATCACCCTCGACGACGGCTTCGGAGGCACCGCCTCGCAGAATATAAACTATTCCCTTACAGGCAATCATCCCACGGAAATTTTGAATGGGATAGGAGACCAGATTATATCTTCTGGCAGCACGGAAACCCTGGATCTGAGGGACTATTTCCATGATTCCGATGGGGATGAGATCACCTTCTCGCTGCTCTCGTTCGATGGCCCGCTGAACGCCGGTCTGGAAGGGTCGGTGCTCAGTTTCAGCGCATCCAAGACTGGCGTAGGGAGCATCCGCGTTAGCGCCACCGACGGCATTGCAGAACCCGTGGAAGCATCCTTCCGCGTCAGCGCTCACTCCCCCGGCAGCAAAATCGCCGAGCTTTACCCCACTCAGGTAGATGACAAATTGGTGGTGCAGGGGGTGTCCAGCTCCAAGCTGAGCATCCAGATCTACAATTCAACCGGACGCAGCGTGTATTCCACCAGCATCAAGCCGGATCCCTACGATCCCTATGTAATCAATGTTTCCGGGCTCGCACCCGGGCGATATACCGTGATCCTGACCGGTCCGAATTCCTCTGTCAAGAAATCAATTTACAAATTATGAAGAAAATAAGCATCCTCTTCGCGCTCCTGCTGATGAGCTCGAGCCTCTTTGCAAAAGTCACTCTTCCGCCCGTGATCGGAGACAATATGGTTCTCCAGCAGCAGACCTCCGCGGCCATTTTCGGCAAGGCCGAGCCCGGCAAGACGGTTACCGTCAAGACCTCCTGGAACAAGAAGAAGGTCAACGCCGTGGCAGATTCCGAGACCGGCAAGTGGCTGGTGCGAGTGCAGACTCCTTCAGCCGGCGGTCCCTACGAAATCACCATCTCCGACGGCGACAAGACGGTTCTTCATGATGTGATGATCGGCGAGGTCTGGTTCGCTTCCGGACAGTCGAATATGGAGATGCCGATGAAGGGTTATGGCTCCCAGCCCGCCAAGGACGGCACCAAGTACATCGTCAGCGCCAAGGCATCCCGCCCCATCCGCATCTGCAATATCAAAAAACAGGCATCTACCGCTGTGCAGGACAGCTGCGCAGGCAGTTGGGAGAAGAACACCCCGAACGCCGTGGCAGTCACCAGCGCCACCGCATACTTCTTCGCCGACGCCCTCCAGAATGCCCTGGACGTGCCTGTGGGCATCATCGTCACCTCCTGGGGCGGCAGCGCGATCGAGACCTGGATCAAGCGGGAGGTCTTCGAGAAGGAGTACCCCGAGGTGGATCTGAGGCATCTCGACGGCAAGCGCCCTCTCAAGCAGCGCAAGCATCACGAGCCCTGCATGCTCTACAACGGCCAGGTCGCTCCCCTCATCCCCTTCACTTTCAAGGGGATAATCTGGTATCAAGGCGAGCAGAACCGCGCATGGCCGGATAAGTACGTGCATCTCCAGCGCTCCTATGTGAAGATGATGCGGGAGGATTTCCAGGTGCCGGATGCACCTTTCTACTGCGTGCAGATCGCGCCTTATCCCTATGATAACGGGCAGAAGACGCACAGCGGATATCTATGCGAAGCCCAGCAGAAGGCCGTGGAAGGTCTGCAGCACGCTGGATACGTAACTACCACTGATATAGGCGAATACGGCACCATCCATCCTTGCCGCAAGCAGGAGGTCGGGCAGCGTCTGGCTTGGCTCGCGCTGCAGAAAGACTATGGAATGGATGCCATCGATGCAGTCGCTCCGAAATACAAGATCGTGGAGTTCCACGATGGCAAGGGTTTCGTGGAGATGCTGGTCGGCGGCCTCGGGCTCTCCCCCATGGGCGCGGAAATCCCAGGCTTCGAGATTGCCGGTCCCGACCGCAAGTTCGTTCCTGCCAAGGCTATGCGTGATCCCAGACGCGGTGCGGTGGTGATTGTCTGGAGCGATGCCGTCCCCGAACCCGTCGCAATCCGCTATTGCTGGCGCAACTGGTCCGTCGGCGGCCTCTACAACAACTTCGGCATCCCCGCCGGCCCTTTCCGCACCGACGACTGGCCGTTAAATCCGGCCGATTGGGGCGAATAGTTGCTAGAGTATTTGTTGCGCGTTCCCAGTAACACGCTATTTTTTCTTGCTGGCGGCGAGGGGGCTGACGGGATGATCCAGATATAACTTCATGAAGAAGCCGCCGACAACGGAGCGGGCTTGCATAGCATTGAATGTAGGCTGGTCCGTATTGACCCAGTCACCCAGAGGAACGCGGTCCGGAGTCACATTATAATACTTGTAGACGGGCAGGAGGAACTGACGGAAATCGTCCACACTGCCACACATGGCACCCGTCCAGAGCTGCCAGTCAGTCTTGGAATACTGACGGCGGCTGTCCAGCGGCAAACCATACTCGTTCATCTTGCTCTTATAATACTCTAACTCCATGGGCACGATCTCCTCGTCGAAGATATTCAGACCGAGAGCCTTGTCCCAAATCAGATTATATTTCTGGCTCCAGGTTCCTTCCCCGTCGAAGGTCAGGCGGAAGTGATCATTTTCAAAAGAGTTCTCCTTCCAATTCTTGGCCATATTGAGAGCGAAATCATTGAAAGCCTTGGCCTCGTCGACCCTGCCCAGCTGACGCGCCATCTTGGCATAAGCAGCTACACCCAGAATCGACTTCGCGCTCAGGTTGACATTATGCGCAAGCTTGCCGGCAAAGTCGTCGGTGCAAAGCTGATTCTCGGGATCCTGCCCGTTCTGAAGGGCATAGAGGGCCCATTTGGTCAGAGTAGTCCAGTGTTTCTGAGCGAAACTGGCATCCGGGCTCTGCTTTAAGATCGCAGCGGTGAGCAGCAGCATATTGCCGCTCTCCTCCAGAGGCATCCAGTTGCCATAGTGCTGGCCGTAGGCATCGGGATACTGACCCACGTCATGAGGTGCCCAGACCTTGTTCCATTTGGCGCTCTCTGCGTAATCAAAAATGAAATTCACCAGAGCCTTCGCGATCTCAGTATTATAGCGCAGGAACAGCGGCATTGAAGGATAAGTCACATCCACAGTGCCGGCGCATCCGTTGGAGAAATTCTCCTTGGAGATGAAATACAGATTCCCGTTCTCGGCCTGCACCAGCTTGTGCGCGCAAACCGCCTGCCTGTAGGCCAGCGCCAGCAGATCGGCATATTCTTTTCCGCCGGACTGGTTGGCCTCGGTAATCAGAGTATTATCGAACACGTTCAACTTCTCCTGCAGCTTGGGCCAGAGCTTGGCGGCCTTCTGCATCTCTTTGGTGATGGTATTCTTTCCGTCCCGGTTCCAATATGCGCGCATCGGCCTGTCCATGAACTTGATGGACTGCACATCATCGTATGCGAGCATCAGCACTTCCTCCGTCTCCTTCTTGATCTTCTTCATGTCGAAGCACCACGCCAGCGCCACGTCCTCGTTCACGAAGTTGTTGGAGACAACGTTCTTGCTCTTGCCATAGGCCTTGGTATCCAGTTTTCCGGAAGATGCAAACACCATCCTGGCGCTCTCTGCACGCACCACGCTCATAGTGCCCTTCCCGGACACAGGGGCCAGATAGAAGTATCCCCAGTCGATGCGCACGTCATCCCCACGCTTCTCCAGAACCTTCTGGTCCAGAGTGCCGGTGCGGAGATACTTCACTCCGTCCGCGGCACCGCTCTCAAGCATCACAGGAACCACTTCCAGATCCACCGCCAGACGGGGAGAAGCCTCGAAATAGAATTCCACCGAATGCTTCTTTCCGTCCGCAGGTGAAGCACTGAAACTCAGATAGTTAACCGGGCGGGACAGCAGGTCCAGGTCGTCCAGCAGCAGAGTGGAAACGAACCGCATCTTCACCTTCACCGGGCCGCACTCGAACTCGTAATTGGTGCTTGTAGGAAGCACATTCACAGATGTCTGCCTCGCAGGTGTCGTGAACACCTCCGCACCCTGCTGGAAATACAGCGGATCGTCCGGCTGAGAATGCGGCTTGCGCCCGAACATCGGGTCGGTAACAATCTTCTCATTACCCAGGAGCCTGTAGGTCACGCCATCCACGCGAACCGCGGCCAGCATAGGCTGCTTGCGGCCCGTCCAGTGGCGGGTCATATCGCCATAAGCCTCATCCGTAAAACTCCACACAGAGAAATACGGATCCACGGTCACCAGTGGATACGCCGGCGCACGCAGGTCGTTCTGATAGTTGATGGGCGCCGCCGCATGCAGCAGGCAGGAAAGTGCAAGAGCACAGAAAAGGAGCAGTGATCTTTTCATATAATTAATTGTTAATTCTGTCGGAATACATTTTCATATAGAATCCGCCTACCACGGAACGCCCGCGCATCTGGTGCGAGCGCGGAGTCTCGGTTTCCGTCCAGTCGCTCAGTGGCCCGGGCAGCACGGAATCGGTATAAAACTCATACAGAGGGTGCACGAAGCGCTGGAAGGTCTCCAGATCCGGAGCCATCGATGCAGTCCACATCACCCAGTCGGTCTTGGTATAACCCGCCCGGCAATCCAGCGGCACACCATATTTATTCTCTTTCGAAAGATAATAAGGAATCTCCACCTCCATGATCGCAGGATCGAAGATATTTATCCCCAGCAGCCGGTCCCAGACCAGATTATACTTCAAACTCCAGGTGTCCGGAGTGTCGAAAGACAGTCGGTAATGGTCCCCGTCGCAGGCCTCCTCCTTCCAGATTGCAGCCATGCGAGCGGCCGAATCCAGATAGAACGAAGCCACATCTTCCTTCCCGAGCATAGCGGCCATCTTGCCATAAGCCGCCGCCCCCAGAATCGCCTTTGCGGAGAGATTGGCATTGTTCGCCAGCCGCCCGGCAAAATCGTCTGTACAAAGCTGATTTTCAGGATGTTGCCCGTGCGCCAGCGCATAAGCAGCCCATCTCGAGAGAGTTTCCCAGTGCCGGAGGGCATACTCCGCATCGCCATCCTCCTGCACCACCGCCGCGGTCAGCAGCAGCATGTTCCCGCACTCCTCCAGCGGCATCGTATTCCCGTAATTCTGCCCGAGCGCCTGAGGGTATCGCCCGACATCGTGCGGCGCCCAGTCGTTCGGCCAGGCATCGCTCTCGGAATAGTAGTAGATATGGTTCAGCAGGCCCTTCGCCAGTTCCTTGTTATACAGAAGCAGCAGCGGCACGGAGGGATAAGACACATCCACTGTGCCTATGCTGCCGTTGGAGAAGTTTTCCTTGGAGAAGAAGAACAGATTCCCGTCCGGGCCCTCCACCAACTTGTGGGCGGCGATGGCCTGGCGGAAGACGGCAGCGCAGAGGTCCGCATATTCCTTTCCACCGGCCTCCAGGGCCTCTTTCAGCAGTGCTTTGTCGAAGGATGCACACAGCCTGCAGACTTTCCTCTCCTGGGCGGCTGCAGCGGCGATTTCCCGGGTGATGGTATTATCCCCCGCGCGGTTCCAATATGGCCTGAGGGCCAGCCCGAGGTAGTTAATGGAGTAGATGTCGTCGTATGCCAGGAGGATGGTGCGGCTGCCGCTGCGGACGGCTTTGCCGAAGTCGCAGGTGCATGCCAGCGCGAGATCGTCCTGCACGAAATCCGGCGTAGTGAGATCCTCCTGCTCCGCCCCCAGAACTCCAGCGGCAGCGAACGCCTCGCGGGCCGGAACTCCCTTTACCACAGCCACTTGCCCCTTGTTCCCGGCAGCGGCCAGATAGAAGTATCCCCAGTCTATGCGGATGTCATCCGCCGCACGGCCAAGCACGTCCTGCGAGACAGTGCCGGCGCGCACATAATCCACTCCATCGGCCGAACCCTTCTCCAGCGCCATCGGCACCATATAGAAGTCCATCGCGATGCGGGGAGATGCCTCGAAGTACAGTTGCACATCATGCCGCCTGCCATCCAGCGAGCGGACGTCGAAGTGAGCATATCCCACCGGCCGGGTGAGCAGCTCCAGCCTGTCCGGCAGCAGCGGAGATGTAAAGCGAAGCCTCAACTCCACCGGCCCGCACTCGAAGGTGTATAAACTCCTGGTAGGCAGAACATTGGCTCCCGTCTGCACGGCGGCTTCCGGGAACACTTCCGGCCCCCGGTAAAGATAGCTGGAATCCGGCTCCAGATGCGGGCGGATGCGCCCTTCGGGCACTCCAGGCTTGGCATTCTCGCATCCCAGCACCCGGTAAACTTTCCCATCTACCCTGAGCGCTGCCAGCATAGGCTGCTTCCGCCCCGTCCAGTGGCGCGTCACATCCCCCGTCAGCTCCGGCCCGAAGGACCACAGAGAAAAGTAGGGATCCACGCTCACTAGCGGCGTCGCGGTGGGATGCAGGCCGTTATCGTAAGAGAAACGCCCCCCGCATGCGCAGAGCAGCAGGGCCGTCAGGGCGATGCAGGGAAGACGTCGCATTAGAGGTCTATTTCAACAATATAATCGGTACTGAAGTCTGCTCCTGCGGGCAGAGTAACGGTGTAATCCTTCTTCGTCTTCTTCACTTTCAGCACTGCGCCGGTGGCGAAATCCACCGCACGCTTGGCCTTGAGCTTGAAGGGTAGGGTGATCACTCCCCCTTCCGGTGCCTCCAGCACATGCAGGAAGATCTTCCCTTCTTTGTGCGTCAGCACTCCCCAGGGCTGAGGTTTGAGCATGGTAGCGCGGGTGCCGTAGATGCTCTCGCCGTTCGCTGCAAGCCACTTTCCTACCTCCGCCAGGCGCACTACGCTCTCTTCGGGGATGCATCCGTCCGGCTGAGGGCCTACGTTCAGCAGCAGGTTGGCGTTGCGGCCGGCGGTGTTTATGAGGATGCGGATAAGTTCTGGCACGGACTTCCAGTTCTCGTCCTTTATGTCATAGCCCCAGCTCTTATTCAGCGTCTTGCAAGTCTCCAGCGCCAGTTCGGTGCTGACGTGGGAGGTGCGGCCGTATCCTGCCTTGTTCTCACCGGGGATATCGCGTTCGAACACCTGGATATCCTCTCCGGGGATGGGGATGCGGTGGTGGTTATTCGCCACCAGGCAAGAGGGCTGGAGAGAGTGGATGAGGGTGTAGATGCGTTCGTATCCCCAGTCGAAATCGATTACCATTTCCTCGCCGGGCGCGGGCTTTTTGATCTTAGCCCAGTCGCCGTCGAACCAGATGCAGCCGATGGGGCCGTAGTTGGTGAGGAGTTCGGTGATCTGCGCACACATGAAATCCAGGTACTTCGCGTAGAGTTCCTTCTCTTGCTCCGTATGGGCGATGGCAGGATCGCGGGGATAATCGTCGCGGCCCCAGTCCAGGATGGAGTAGTAGAAGTTCAACTTCATTCCCTGCCGGTGGCATGCATCCGCCAGTTCCTTGATGATATCCCGCCTGAAGGGAGTGTCATCCACTATATTGTAGGGAGATGCCTTGGTGCCGAACATCGAGAATCCGTCATGGTGGCGGGATGTAATGGTGATGTATTTGGCGCCGGAGGCCTTGATCTGCGCCACCCACTCATCCGCACTGAATTTGGAAGGATAGAATCCGCCCGGGAGTTTGGAGTACTCCTTGTAGGGGATCTTCTCGTTGAACATCACCCATTCGCCGCGGGCGAGCATGGAATACACGCCCCAGTGGATGAATACGCCGAACTTGTCGTCCCGGAATTCCTCCTTCGCGGCAGCCGCCTCGGCGGTGGGCACATAGCCCTGGATACCTTCCTTGATGTCGGTGGGGCCGGCGGTCAGCGCCGAAGCCAATACTAAACTGAGAATCGTTGCTATCATATTATTTCTTTGTAAATGTCATACCTGTAGCCGTGTTATCCCCGGGATTCGCCTGGAATACCTTGTTCCATTTCGGGCCGAAACTCCCGGCCTGCAATTGCTCGGTCGTAGAAAGCACGCAAGTGATGGCAATCATGTAATAATCCGTGCTTGTCTTGGACTCACAGGCTTCGCTGGCATTGGTCAGGCTCTGCTTGTTCGCATTGTTAAACGAAATGGTGTCTCCATCCACGGTCCCCCACCACCATACCTGATTCGAAGTGGTGGAAATAGGGCACGGCCGGAAATTGTAGTTACCTCCGATGAACTGGGTGCCGAGGCCGGGGAGGAAAGCCACATAGTTGTAAGATGTACCGTTCTGGGTAACGGGAGTGGTCAGTGCCTGCGCCTTGGTTCCGTCGAAATAGAGCCCCAGTTTGAACAGGCCGGTGTTATTATCCACCGTCAGGCTGGCCGGCAGCACAGCATTCTGGAACAGTCCTGTGATATTGATATTGTTAGTCTCGTCCCCGGAGGCGCTGAAGGTCACATCCACAGTCGCGGGAGAAACCGTACTCTGCCCATCCTGGAATAGTTTGCACGTGAGAGTATATGTGCCGATAAAATCCGAAACATTAGGCGGAGTGACGGTGAATTCCTTGACCAGAGGGGTGCTGGCGGCATCCCATGAGTCATAGGCCACGATGCTCACGCTGTAATCCCCGGCAGCGAGCGCACCGAGCGACAGCTCGTAGGATTTTTTCATCATCGAAGGCTGAGGGGAACGGTAGAAGTCTGCCAGAACTTTCTTGGTAACCACCACCGCACCGGCCTTTTTCACGGTGATCACATAATGATGCACGAATTCATCGTCAGTGCCCGCCGCGAAGGTGAGCTTGGTGCCGGAGACCTCTGCCGTAGAAAGCGAGGGAGCGGTATTGGCCGACGCGAGAGCTGTGTGATTATAAGTATCCAGATGGGATTTATCTCCCTTAGGAGCATTGATGTACCAGGGCTTGCCTATCACGGTGGTGCGGTAGAAATCCATGCGGGTGAAGCGGGCGTTGCCGCTACGGTCGAACTGCGCCAGCAGGCCCTCGGAATACTCTCCGGCATCGTTCATCACGGTGACGCTATTCATATCCTCATAAGCTCCGTTCTCGATTGCCATATAGCTGGTGGAGGCGGTGCCCATCGAGGTGAAATCCCCCTGCCAGATGCTGCGGGGATCGTTCAGAGGGAAGTGCAGATGCCCGCCGAAGGTGATCACCTGGGGATATCCGGCAAGAATCTCGGACAGGGCCTTGGTGGACCAGTAGTCCCCGTGGGTGGTGTAGGTATCCTGAAGCACGCTGCCGTAGCAGGTGCCATAAATCATAGGATGGGTGATGAGCAGCACATAGCGGTCCGGATCTGCCTCGGTGATGGCCTTCAACTGCGCGTTCAGCCAGGTCAGGACGTTGGCGTCGTAGATGATGGGGGCTATGCCGCTCGGAGTCACGGCCAGGATGTGGTAATCTCCCACAATGCAGTGCCTGCACTCGAAATTGATGCGCATGGATTGGTCCTGGTCGGTTAGGAAATAATCACTCCCGAGCACCGTACGGAATACGGCATTCTCTGTTACGGTGCTCGCACTCCAACGATAGCCGGAGCACATATCATGGTTGCCGACAGTATAGATCATCGGAACCTTTTTCGGGTCGAAAACCTCTTCGTAGAGACCCTTGAGCGTGGATATCTGCCCGGTATTAGCGGTATTAACCAAGTCCCCGGCCACCAACACGGCATCCAGCCCGTCGGAATCATTTTCCGCGGCGCGGTTCCTGAGCTGGTTGAGCGCGGAAGTGAACTTCGCCTCCGAGCCATAGTTGTTGCCTATATGAGTGTCGCTGATTATACCGAAAGACGCGACAATGTCGTTCTCGTCGAATGCTGCGGTCTTTTCCACACTGATGAGCGGAATCGTGTACACAGTGCCGTCGGTGAGGGTGAAGACCACATTCCCGCCCACTACTTCGACGCTGCGGAACACCACGCCGGAGTTGGAAGAGCCCGCTGTGGCAGCAGAAAGTTTCGTCCAGGTCTTGCCTTCATCATAAGATACATACCAGTATCCTCCTTCTATCTTCAGCTGAGGGGTGACGCCATTGGAGCCATTGGTACCATTGGTGCCGTCCGTGCCGTTTTTGGCGGATGCCTGGATCATCTTGCCGGACGCATCCAGCAGCAACTCTCCATCCACCGTCCAATAGAGCACTCCGTTCACCTCCTTCACCCCGATCTTCGGCGCAAAAGAATCCCGATTGAGGAATATCTTGACGGTGCCGCTCTTGCTGTAGGTGATCTCCCAGCCGGCCTGTCCGTTCTCTTCGATGGCGCGGATGGAGGTCACATAATCATTGGCAGCAACGGCCTCCAGCAGGGTTTTGAGGGCGGAAATCTCATTATTTGTAGCCGTTACATCCCTTTCCAGAGCAGACACCCGGTCCTCGAGTTTATCGAGCCTTTTGAGAATGTCGCTATCGTCGTATCCAGAGCATGTCGCGGCAAGCAGAACTGCGGAAAAAATGAAAAAAACTTTGGCTAGTCTCATCAAATTGTGCGGTTTATATATTTATCCGTTAAAGGTAGCAATTATTTCCTACAAAAAGAAAATTTTTCCTTATCTTTGGATTATGAAAAACCACACGATTCTCCTTGCAGGCGCGCTTTTCTGCCTGTCGTTCAGCCTTTTCGCGCAGCACGCGCAATACGTGAATCCTTTCATCGGCACCGCCGGCATGGGGCATACCTTCCCTGGGGCCTGCGTCCCCTTCGGAGGCGTGCAGCTTTCGCCGGATACCGATATGATCCCCCACAATATCCAAGGGAAATATCAGCCGCGGACCTATGAATACTGCGCAGGCTATCAGTACGACGACAAAACCATCGTCGGCTTCAGCCACACCCACTTCAGCGGCACGGGCCACTCCGACCTCGGAGACATCCTCATAATGCCCGGCAGGGGCGAGGTAAAGCTGGTTCCCGGCACTGCGGAGGATCCTGACGGAGGATACCGCCAACGCTTCAGCCACGACACGGAATCCGCCGGCGCCGGCCACTACGAGGTCACCTTGGCAGACAGCGGCATCAAGGCGGAACTCACTGCTACCCAGCGAGTTGGAGTGCACCGCTACACCTTCCCCGGGGCGGACGGCCACATTGTGCTGGACCTCGACCATGGCATCTACAACTACGACGGCAAGACCCTTTGGGCGGAGGTTCGCGTGGTATCCCCCACCCTCATCACCGGCTACCGCATTACCAACGGCTGGGCGCGCACCAACTACACCTACTTCGCCATCAGCTTCTCCCAGCCCATCGCGGAGTACGGATGGAAGGACAAGGCCCCCGTCTACTATAAAGGAGGATACAGCAAGTTCCCTCAGTACAAGAATTTCCCGGAGATGGCAGGGCGCAAGCTTGCCGCCTGGTTCAAGTTCGACACCGGCGCCAATCCGGAACTGACGGTAAAGGTCGGCATCTCCGCCACCGGCACCACCGGAGCGCTGACAAACCTGCGCGCAGAGGCAGAGGGCAAGAGCTTCAACATCATCCGCAAGGAAGCTGAAGAGGCGTGGGAGAAGGAACTCTCCTGCATCGATGTGCAAGGCAGCGATGCGGAGAAGACGATGTTCTACACCTCCCTCTACCATACCATGATCAATCCTTCGGTCTATATGGATGTGGACGGGCTCTACCGCGGGCTCGACCATGAACTCCACCAGGCCGGGGACTTCACCAACTACACCGTTTTCTCTCTGTGGGATACCTACCGGGCGGAGCACCCCTTCCTGGCGCTGCTCAAGCCCAAACAGGCGGAGGATATGATCTCCTCGATGCTGGCGCACTACGAGCAGAGCCCTCACCATATGCTGCCGATTTGGAGCCATATGGCCAACGAAAACTGGTGCATGACGGGTTACCATTGCGTGAGCGTGCTGTCGGATGCTATCGCCAAGGGCCTGAAGATCGAAGCCAAGGAGGCTCTGGAGGCCATGGTATCTACCTCCACCGTGCCGTGGTACAGCGGCCTCGGGGAGTATATGGAGCTTGGATACGTGCCGCTGGACAGGACTTCCACCGCTGCCAGCAACACCCTGGAATATGCCTATGACGACTGGACCATCGCGGCCGCGGCCGAGCGCCTCGGGAACACCGAGGTGGCGGAGCGTTATTATAAACGCGGGGCAAACTACAAGAATGTGTTCGACGCTTCCCTGGGCCTGGCCCGTCCCCGCTACACCGACGGCAGCTTCAAGCCGGAGTTTGACATCAAACAGACTGTGGGTCAGGGATTTATCGAAGGCAACAGCCTGAATTATTCCTTCCACGTGCCGCAGGATGTGAACGGCCTGAAGCAGCTGATGGGCGGCGACAAGAAGTTTATCGCCAACCTGGACGATCTCTTCGGCAGCGACCTGCCGGAGTATTGCTACGCCGACAATGAAGATATCACCGCAGACTGCCTGCTGGGCGGGTATGTGCACGGCAACGAGCCCAGCCACCATATCCCCTATCTCTATGCATGGACATCCCAGCCCTGGAAGACTCAGTACTGGCTACGCGAGATTATCGACCGCTTCTACAAGCCGGAAATCCGCGGCCTGGGCGGCAATGACGACTGCGGGCAGATGAGTGCCTGGTATATCTTCAGCGTGCTCGGATTCTACCCCGTCTGCCCCGGCACCGACCAGTATGTGATCGGCGCCCCCTATCTGCCCTATGCAAAACTGCAGCTGGCGGATGGAAAGACTCTCGAGATCAAGGCCCCCGGAGTGAGCGACAAGAACCGTTATGTGAAGTCGGTGAAGCTCAATGGCAAGCCGCTGGACAGGCTCTATCTCACCCACTCCGAGCTTCTGGCAGGAGGCATTCTCGAGTTCGTAATGGCAAAGAATCCTAATAAGCGTCGCGGCATCGCAGCAAGCACGAAACCGTATTCTTTATGAAAAAAATACTTTTAATTATGACACTTGCCCTGGCGGTCAACGCCAACGGGCAGGAACGGCTTATCAGTTACGTCAACCCCTTCATCGGCACCGATGGATTCGGCAATGTGTACCCTGGGGCTCAGATTCCCTTCGGAGGAATACAAATCAGCCCTGACACAGACGATTACGACTACGACGTGGCCGCCGGATACAAGTATAACAAGCCCACGATCATGGGCTTCAGCCTCACTCACCTGAGCGGAACCGGCATCCCGGATTTGGGAGATTTTCTCTTCGTTCCCGGCACCGGAACTTTGAAATCTGCCACAGGCACCGCAGAGGATCCGGACAGCGGTTACAGGAGCCGTTTCAGTCATGAAAAGGAGTCCGCATCCCCCGGTTACTACTCGGTGGAATTGACGGATTACGGGGTAACCGCAGAGATGACCGCCGCCGCCCGCAGCGGCATCCTCCGCTTCACCTATCCCGCGAGTGAATCCTCCTTCATAATGGTGGATCTGGACCACACCCTCCGCTGGAAATGCGAGTGGTCCACGGTGCGGCTTCTGGACGAGCATACTATCATAGGCAGCAAGATCGTGGCCGGCTGGAATCCCGGCAGACACGTGTATTTTGCCGCCCGCTTCTCGGAACCCATCGAGGATTTCCTCATCCTCCAAGAAGGTAAACCGGTGATTTACAATACGAAACGTTTCCGCAGCTCGCTGGAGGCATGGGGCCGTGGCCTGCAGGCTTGCATCAAGTTCCCCACCCGCGCCGGGCAGCAGGTCAGCGTAAAAGTTGCGGTATCCGCCGTCAGCACCGACGGTGCACTGAAGAATCTCTCCGAACTCGATGGCAAGAGCTTCGAGGATGTGCGCGCCGAGGCAGAGAATCTTTGGGAGAAGGAACTCGGAAAGTACGAGCTCGACCCGTCCTGCGACCTACGCACGAAGGAGACCTTCTATACCAGTGTCTATCGCACCGCGCAGCATCCTTTCCTCTTCCAGGATGTTGACGGGCAATTCCGCGCCCACGACGGGAACATCGCTCAGGCAAAGGGCTTCACCAACTACACAACCTTCTCATTATGGGACACTTACAGGGCATTCCATCCCCTGCTTAACCTGGTGAACAAGCCCCTTCAGGCAGACCTCGCGAACTCCATGCTGGAGCATTACGACAAGAGCACGGAGCATATGCTCCCTATCTGGTCGTTCTACGGTGGGGAGACCTGGTGCATGATAGGCTACCACTCCTGTTCCGTGCTCGCGGATATGATGGTGAAAGGCGTGAAAGGCTTCGACTACGAGCGTGCCTTCCAGGCGATGAAGACCACCGCCACCAACCCCCATTACGACTGCATCCCGGAATACACCGAGCTTGGTTACGTGCCCTTCGACAAAGAGAAAGAATCCGTCTCCAAGACGCTAGAATATGCATACGACGACTGGTGCATTGCCCAGGCCGCCAAGCTTCTGGGGCACGAGGAGGACTATGAATTCTTCCTCAAGCGCTCCGGAAACTGGAAGAATCTGGTGGATCCCGAAACGCTCTATACCCGCGGCCGCGATTCCGAGGGCAACTGGCGCACGCCTTTCGCCCCCATCGCCTACCAGGGCCCCGGCAGCGTGAACGGATGGGGAGATATCACTGAAGGATTCACCATGCAATATACCTGGACGGTGCCGCACGCCTTCGATGAATACATGGCCATCGCCGGAAAATAGTTCCTCAGGGACCGTCTGGACAGCATTTTCAAGCTGGAAATGAGCGACGATATCCCCGGCGCCCACGACATCTGGGGCCGCATCGGCGGATACTGGCACGGCAACGAACCCTGCCACCACGTGCTATACCTGTATAATAAACTCGGCAAGCCGCAGGAATGCCAGAAGTGGGTGCGTTATGTTGCAGACCATTTCTACGGCAACACCCCCGACGCTCTGAGTGGAAACGACGACTGCGGGCAGATGAGCGCATGGTACATTTTCAACTGCATGGGCTTCTATCCCGTGTGTCCGGGCAGTAATGAATATGAATTTGGATCCCCTTGCGTACCCGGTGTGAAAGTGCGCCTTTCGGACGGCGGGACCCTCACCGTGCGCACCAAAAACTGGAGTCCTAACCGCGTGTTAGTCAAAGCGATATATCTTAACGGAGTTAAGGTTAAGGGTACCACACTCCGCTACGACGACATCAAAGACGGTGCAGATTTGCTGTATGTTATGAAATAACTTTTGCTAAAAAAGTTTGGATATTCCGTAAAAAATGCGGATATTTGGTTGTTATTTACATAACCAAAGCATTGAATAACCAACATTAAAACTAAATGACAGGACTTCCTTTATGCGCGCCATAAAGGAAAGAACTCGGTTTTTACACAAAACTATTATACCTCATTTTTAACAACTGTTTATGGTAAAACGTTTCATTATGGTAACGCTTGCACTCCTTGCAATCGGTGTGCAGGCCTTCGCCCAGAACGCCGTGTCCGGTAAGGTCGTGGACGCGAAGGGTGAACCCGTAGTCGGCGCAGGTGTCCAGATCAAGGGCACTACCGTCGGCGTTGTAACGGACCTGGATGGTAATTTCAGCCTGAAAGCGGCTGACAAGGCCACCCTGGTTATCTCTTCCATCGGTTACAAGACTGCAGAAGTAGCAGTCGGCAACCGCAACAATCTCAACGTAGTCCTCGAAGAGGATACCCTCTTCCTCGACGACGTAGTGGTCGTGGGTTACGGCACCGCCCGTAAGCGCGACGTCTCGGGAGCAATCCAGAGCGTGAACTATGGCAACAACGCCAACCTCGCATCTCTGCCTAACCCGAACGTTCTCGCTTCCCTGTCCAGCAAGGTCGCAGGCTTGAACTACATGCCTACCACCAGCGCCGGCGGCGACAACACCAACACCATGACCATCCGTGGTAAGAATGCTATCCCTACCGGTGGTAGCCATTCCGAGAGCGCAGAGTCCGTCAACAAGCCTCTGCTTGTGGTGGACGGTGTTCTCTCCTACGGTTCGATCAACTCCATCAACACCGCAGACATCCAGAGCATCGATGTTCTGAAGGATGCTTCCGCAGCAGCTATCTACGGATCCCGTGCTGCTAACGGTGTCATCATCATCACCACCAAGCGCGGTACCACCACGAAGCCCCAGATCAACTTCAACTCCAACTGGAGCTGGTCCAACTGGAGCCGCATGCCGAAGTTCGTCACCGACAAGGAGACCTTCCTGAAGAACCGTTTCTATTCCCAGCAGGGCGTAGGCAACGTCAGCTACACCGGCAAGAAGTGGGAAGACTATGCAAACCTCGACGCCGCTGCCGGCGAACTGCTGAGCACCCGCGAGCAGGATGCCTGGAACCAGGGCATATGGACCGACTGGCTCGACGAGATTTCCCGTACCGGCCATGGCCAGAAATACGATGTGAGCGTCAGCGGCCGCGCAGAGCGCGTCAGCTACTACGTATCCGCCGACTATACTCGTCAGCAGGGCATCCGCAAGGGTGACGACTACGAGAAGGCCGCTGCGATGGTGAAACTCGACATGAACGTCACCGACTGGCTCACCGTGGGTATCAAGGGTAACTACCTGAACGCCAACAGCTGGGGCCAGACCGCAAAGATCCAGAACGCTATCTGGATGACCCCTCTCTCCTTCGTCTACGCTATCCAGCCCGGTTACGAGAACTGGTACAACGGCAAACCGGACGGCCAGACCGCCAGCCCTTACTGGGGAAGCGGCGCAGGTGACTCCTACCTGTGGACCGACCGCAGCACGAAGAGCGCCAACCTCAATGGTGTCGCATATGCGCAGGTAGACGTTCCTTTCATCAAGGGACTGAGCTACAAGATCACCATGCAGGGCCAGCGCAACGCATCCTACACCGATGTGTTCAACAATCCTGAACTCTTCATCGACACCGAAGTGACCACCGATATGGACAACCCGAAGGCAGCCAAGTTCCTCGCAAAGGTTCAGGGTTCCTCCTCGATGACCCAGTATCAGGCATGGAACATCGACCAGATCGTCACCTATAATAAGGACATCGACCGCAACCACTTCGACGTGATGGCCGGTTACACCCGTGAGTATAGCAACAGCAACGGCCTTTCCGTAGGATTCAACGACTACTCAGATGCATCCGTCAACCTGAAGACCTACGATCTCAACAAGGCTAAGAGCGACAGCTTCACTCCCAGCCGTACCCGTACCGTCACTGCAGCAGTTGGTTACCTCTTCCGTGCCAACTACTCGTTCGACAACACCTACTATGCAACATTCAACTTCCGTCGTGACGGTTATTCCGCCTTCGGTCCCAACTACAGGTGGGGTAACTTCTTCGGCGCAAGTGCCGCATGGGTGCTGAGCAACGAGGACTTCATCAAGGACATCGACGCCATCAACTTCCTGAAGCTGCGTGTGTCATGGGGTCAGAACGGTTCCCGTTCCGTCTCTGCATACGCAACCAAGGCAAGCGTTATCATGGATAATTCCTCCAACAACGGTGATATCACCATGACCTGGCTCGACGACCAGAGCATTCTGGGTGTCAAGCTCGGCTCGCTCCCCAACGAGTACCTCCACTGGGCAACCGCCGAGAAGTTCGATGTCGGTGTTGATTTCTCACTGATCGAGAACCGCGTCAACGGTAGCCTGGATGTCTATACCGGCAAGACCAAGGGAATGGTCGTTCAGCGTTCAGCCCCTTACTTCTCCGGATTCAAGTCTGTTTGGGACAATGTCGGTCTCGTGACCAACAACGGTGTCGAGCTCGTTCTCAATACCGTCAACGTGAACGGCAACGGCAAGGACAGCTTCCGTTGGGAGAGCAACTTCGTGTTCGACACCAACGCCAACAAGCTCGTCTCCCTGTTCGGTAAGAACTGGGCCGGCGAAGAAGGCAACGACGTGGCCAACGCAGTTGCATACGGCTTCGACAGCTACTATGCACTCCAGGTCGGTTATCCTATCGGCTCCGCCTACGACTACAGCGTAAGCATCTTCCAGAGCCAGGACGAGATCGACAACTATGTGAACGAGGAAGGCGTCCAGTATCAGCCTGCCGCCAAGCCCGGTGACCTCAAGTTCGAGGACTGGAACAAGGACGGCAAGATCAGCGATGCTGATATGCACTATCTCGGCTCACCCGACCCGCTGTTCACCCTGAACTTCGGCAACACCCTGAGCTATAAGAACTTCAGCCTCTACTTCAACTTCCGTTGGGCACAGGGCGACAAGACCCACTTCCTGTGGTTCGACCCGAACGCCTATGGAACCAGCATGACCAGCGGCAACCAGCTTGCACGTGTGAAGCCTTGGACCGAGGAAAATCCTTCAAAAGTATTCCCTCGCTATGGCTACAACAACACCGAAAACAACAACGAGTTCTTCTATCGTTTCTGGAACCAGCGTACGTACCTCAAGCTGAAGGACCTCGTCTTCTCCTACAATATCGACCAGAACCTCACCAAGAAGATCGGCCTTGCCGGCGCACGCGTCTACTTCGCAGGCACCGACCTGTTCACGATCTCCAGCTGGTCCGGTATCGATCCTGAAAACGCCGGCACCATCGCATCCGGTGCAGGTTCCGACCGTTACGGCAGTAAAGGCGCATACAAGACCTATACTTTCGGCGTCAACCTGACTTTCTAATTTAATACGACAGGAATTATGAAGATCAATAAAATATTCGCTGCTATTGCAGCATCTGCTCTTCTCCTTACAGCCTGCAACGACAATGCATTCATCGAAGAGGTCTCCTTCTCGCCCGACTCCGACGGATATTTCAAGACGGAGGCGGCAATGGAAGCCGGACTTGCTTCCTGCTATGCTGAAGTTCAGTATATGATCTATGGCTGTATGCGTACCACCCACTCCTGGATGCTTATGGGTTGCAACCTCGACTCCTTCACGGAGACCAGCGCAACCGGTAACGTCAACTGGGGTTCAATGGGTCCCAACAGCGGTTACGCCCGTCACTGGGCCGACTATATGTACGTGCTGGCCAACCGTGCCAACACCGTCGTCGATATGATCGACCAGAACCCTCAGATCACCTATCTCACGGCGACCAGGGGTCAGGAACTCCGTGCTGAGGCAGTGTTCATGCGTGCATGGGCATACCGCGTTCTCGCAGGTATGTACGGCGGCGTGGCATATTCCAAGCACATGTCCAACGAAGCAAAGTACGACTATGAACTCATGCCTCGCGACGAGGTCTGGGCAAATCTCGTAGACGACTTCAAGTGGGCTGAGGACAACCTGCCCAAGGCTCCCCGTATGATGGGAACCGTCACCAAGGCGGCAGCAGGCCACTATCTCGCAGAGATGTGCCTCGCAGTCGGTGACTGGGACGGCGCTATTGCAGCTGCTACCCGCGTTATCGACGGCACCGACGGCGACTATCACCTGATGACCACCCGCTTCGGTAACCGCAAGGAGCAGGCCAAGGACCGTTACGGCAACTCCCTCGCAGAACCTCAGGGTGCATACTGGGATCTGTTCCGTACTTCCGGCACCAACAGCGGCACCGACGCCAGCGACGGTAACTCCAACCATCCTGAGAATAAGGAAGCCATCTGGGTTTGCCAGTCCGACTTCCAGGCATCCGACATCTGGACCCTCGGTGGATCCGGTGACTCCTGGTGGCGTACCCACAACTCACCCGTCGAGGCTTGCTGGGCTCCCTGGCTGCCTATGGGCGGTAAGAACGGTACCCGCGTGGACAAGGCCGGCGTGAAGTTCTACATCTTCACCGCAGATGAGACTTGCTATCCCGCAGGTGT
>JAGCUK010000083.1 GCA_017962925.1 Bacteroidales bacterium | reverse complement strand
CTATAAAGGAACCCTGGTCCTCCGCAAAAAATGAGACGCTTCATCCTGACGATATTGCTCTGTGGCACTGCCATTCAGGGTTTTTGCCAGTCTGCGGAGGACGCCCGCATCCTGGAAAGGGACGAGGTGTTCACAATGCAGTCCAAGACCGACGGCATCTATAAGGTGCACGTCAAGGTGAGAGTGGAGAACGAAAACGGAGAGGACGCGGCTCTGTTCCACCTGTTCACCGATTCCTTTATGTCGCTCTCCGACTTCAAGGGCGAGCTGGAGACAAGCTCCGGAAGCAAAGTCAAGATTACAAAAAAGGACCTTTCCACTTTTTCCCTATCGGAAGGAACGGCTGACGATGGCTATGCGACTGTATTCAGCCCGGATGCCCCCTACCCCTACACCATCACCTACGACTACAGCGTGAACTACCACAACGGCATCCTGTTCTTCCCGGTGTTCGCTCCCCTCGAAAGCGAAGGGACCCGCCTGGACAAGGCCACGTATACCCTTCAGCTGCCGAAAGGAACGGAAATCCTGAGCCACTCCGAACTCCTCTCCTACTCCGAGGACAAGAGCGGGAAGAAGGACGTCTACCGTTGGGAGGTGAAGAATATTCCCCCCGTGGTGGATGAGCACCTGATGCCCGAAATCAAGCTTCCCCTGCTCTATGCACTGCCGGTGGACTTCGTTTTCGGAGGTGTTCCCGGCAAGCAGGCGGACTGGCAAGGCTATGGTTCCTGGCTCTATTCCCTCCAGCAAGGAACCGACAATCTGGACGAGAAGGAAACCCAGAAAGCACGGGAGCTGGTGGCGGACTGCAAAGATGATTTCCAGAAGGTGCGCGCCCTGTACTCTTATCTGCGGGAGAAAACCCGCTACGTGAGCATCCAGCTTGGCATCGGAGGGCTCAAGCCAATGCCTGCCGCCACCGTTGCCAAAACCGGATTCGGCGACTGCAAAGCCCTTTCCAATTATTTCCGCAGCCTTCTAAAGGCCGTGGGTATAGAGTCGGACTATTTTGTGCTGAGCACCGACACTGCCGAGTTGCTCCAGGACATTCCTGCCGCGGGAGAACTCAACCACGCAATGCTCGCTGTTCCCCTGCCGGAGAAGAACGACACCCTCTTCGTGGAGTGCACCAATCCAAAATTCCCGCTTGGATACAGGCACGGGAGCGTGGCCGGACACCAGATCATACTTGTCACTCCGGACGGAGGCAAGGAGGTGAAGGTGGGGAATTATCCCGACTCGCTGCGGAGAACCGTGCAGAGGACAGAAGTGGATTTGCACAAAGACGGAGTTGCCGGCATTTCGGTTACCAAAACCTTTTCCCTGGACGAATGTGAAAGGTATATAGGTTTCGACCAGCTCGACCCCCAGGCACAGAGGCGCAGGCTCACCGGAGGATGGGACCTGCAAGTGGACGACGTGAAACTTAAGACCGTGAGGGACAATTTCCAGAATTACGAGAAAGAAGGAAGAGGATTCTGCCCTGTAATCGGTCTGGATTTCACGATGACCGCCGGCAAATATGCGAATCGCGCCGGGAACCGTCTGTTCGTCCCAGCAAATCCGGTCGCAAAAAAACTGGATTACCAGAGGACGGCGCGCGTCAACGACCTCTACAGGGTCTACCCTTTCACGGTGACGGACGAGATCGTGCTGCATATTCCGGAAGGCTTCAGCATCGAGAAGATTCCCGAGAATAACGATCTGGATACGGAATGGGGGCGCTTGCAGTCTACTTTCAGCGTCGAGGGAAACATTATACGGATCCTGCAGCAGTTTACGGCGAAGCCTTTCTCTGAAAGCAAGGACAGATACGGCGAATACCGGGACTTTGCCCGCAAGGTGAATAAACTCTACAGCGCATCCATAGTTCTGGTTTCTTCGGAATAATATTGCTACATTTGCAATCTATGCTGATTGTACTCGAAGGCCTGGATGGGGCCGGAAAATCCACCCAGGTGCGCAAACTCCGCGAATACCTCGGGCAGAAGTGCCCGAAGCTGGAATACATTCACTTCCCGCGATATGAAGCCCCCGTTTACGGCGGGCTGATCAGCCGTTTCCTCCGTGGGGAATTCGGCCCGATAGACCAGGTGCATCCTCAGTTGGTGGCACTTCTATTCGCAGAAGACCGTCACGGGGCTGCCCCTCAGATCAAGGCGGCCATGGCATCCGGAGCCACGGTGCTGCTGGACCGTTACGTCTATTCCAACATCGCCTATCAGTGTGCAAAGCTTTCCAGTGCCAAAGAGGCAGAGACCCTGCGCGAATGGATCCTGAACACGGAATTCGGTCAGTTCGGAGAACCCCGGCCAGACCTTAACATCTTTCTGAACGTGCCCATAGGATTCGTAGAGCGTAACATCAGTTCTACGCGTAAAGGCGCCGACAGGGCATATCTCCAGCACGCCCAGGACATCTACGAAGCGGACATAGAATTCCAAAAGCGCGTGCGCGCCATGTACCTGCGTCAGGCAGAGGTGGACAAGAGCCTGGAGGTGGTGGACTGCTCGGATGCCGAAGGCGGAATGCTCCCTCCGGATGATATCTTCGCCAAGATCAAAGCATTGGTAGATAGTAAGTTATGAACGGATTCAAGAGGATATGCGCCGTGATTATGGGGATGGTCCTGCTGGTGGCAGGCATCCTCAAATTGATGGATCCGGTGGGCTCCGGACTGGTGATGGAGGAGTATTTCAAGTTCCTCCATATTGGTTTTCTGAGGCCTGCGGCTCGCATCCTCGCATCCGTTTTCGCATTGTTCGAGAGCCTTCTCGGTGCAGCATTGATCGCCGGAGTATGGCGCAAGGTCATCGCTCTTGTCAGCGGCGGCCTGCTGATATTCTTCACCCTTCTCACCATCGTCCTCTATATCGCCCAGCCCGCCATGGACTGCGGTTGCTTCGGGGAGGCGGTGCATCTGAACCATGCCCAGACCCTGCTCAAGAATCTCATCCTGGACGCACTCTGGTGCCTTGCATTCATCCCCATAGGGAAACTCGGCCTGCCGCAGCGCATCAAATATGTGAGTTTCTCGCTGGCAGCCATCTCGCTGGTGCTGTTCCTGCTGTTCAGCGCCCTCTCCATCCCTCTGAGGGATTATACCACGTTCAAACCTGGCACCGAACTGGACGAGACCCCGCTTTCTTTCTACGACGCCAACTATGAATATGCAGATTCTCTGGCGATGGAGGGAGATGTGATGGTGATTTCTGCCTACGATGCAGACAAACTCGAAAAGGAGGATACCGAGCGCATAGCCGCATTTGCGGAACAGGCTTCCGCTAACGGATTCACGGTGCTGTATCTGGTAGTATCCACTCCCGACGAAATTGCCGAAAAGGGCCTCAACCCCATGCTGCTGACATCCACCTATTTCGGTGATCGCAAGGAGCTTATGACGCTGAATCGTTCCAATGGCGGCGTTACTTATATTTCCGACGGGCAGATTATCCGCAAATGGTCCTTCAGGAGTATGCCGAACGACAATGTCGAACTGACGACACTAAAAAGCAAGGACCCGATGGATGTGCTGCTTGCGCGGCAGAATCGCACCAGGGCCCTGTTCCAGGGATTCACCCTATATCTGTTTGCAGTCTTGCTGCTGCTGTAGTCTAGTAAACCACCACCTGATAAGGCATGCGTGCCACTACCTGAGGCTCCGTCATCTTCTGGAAAGCCTTCACGTAGTCGTGTTCTGCGGTCTGACCGAGACTTGCCATGAGGCTCTCCATGGTGGTGAGGGGCTTGGGATATTCCAGCACACACACATCGCTGGTACCGATAGCTGAAGCTGCATAATTGATTGCATCTTCCAAGGTACCGATCTCATCCACGAGGCCGATCTCGAGAGCATCGGAACCGGTCCAGACGCGGCCCTGACCAATCTCGTCGACACGCTTCTTGTCCAGCCCGCGGCCTTCTGCCACGATGGAAGTGAACTCGTCGTAGATTGCCTCGATGCTACGGAGCATGAAGTTGTATTCAGTCTGGTCGAAAGGACGGGTCAGGCGGGTCATGTCGGCATGCTTGTGACTCTTGGCGGAGAAGACGCCCACATGTGCCACGTTCTTCAAGGTCTTGCTGGCCTCGGGGATAAGGCCGAACACTCCGATGGAGCCGGTGAGAGTGGTCGCATTGGAGAAAATCTTGCTGCAGTTATTGGAGATCCAGTATCCGCCGGAAGCTGCCATCGAGCCATAAGAGGCAATCACGGGCACCTCTTCGGCGAGCAGGTCGAGTTCGTGCTTGATCTTTTCGGATGCCAGCACACTGCCGCCGGGTGAGTTCACGCGGAGGATGACTGCCTGGATTCCTTTGTCTGCGCGGATCTTGTCGATTTCCTTGGCAAAACGGTCTCCGGCCACATTCTCGAGGCCCTTTCCATCCACGATTTCACCATCTGCATAGAGCACGGCGACCTTTGCCTTGGCGCGGAAGTTAGGCGTCACCTTGGCATTCGCGTAATCTGCGAAAGGGATGAACTTGACGTTCTTGAAATCCTTCTCTACCGCCAGCACAGCCAGCCTCTGCTTGAGAGAATCCCTTGTGATGATGCCATCCACGAGGCCTGCCTTCAGGAAATCTTCCGGCATGCAGAGTTCGAGGTTGTCGATCATCTTATCCAGTTCCGGAAGGGGGATGTTACGGCCCTCGGCGATAGTGCCGCCGATGTTTTCCCACATGGATGCCACCATGCGATTGTACTGCTCCTTATTCTCTTCGCTGGGGCTATTGCGCACATACATCTCACCGGCGGATTTATATTTTCCATGGCGGATGAGCTGCATGTTGAGGCCGGCGCGGTCCAGCAGGTCCTTGAGATAGAAGGACTGAGAGCAAAGGCCCACGAAAGCGCCGTTAGCTCCCTGATACTCAGACATATAGATCTTGTCGGCAACGGAATTCAGGTAGAGATTTCCAGCGTTCGGTGCCTCTGTCCAAGCGATAACGGCCTTGCCGCTGCGGCGGAAGTTTGCCAGAGCGGCGCGTATCTCTCCGAGTTCGGAGATACCGGTGGCGCTGACATCGGACTTGAGATATATGTACTTGACACCGGGATCTGTTGCGGCATAATTGATGGCCCGGACTGCCTTGTAGAGGCCGAGCGTAACCTGATTCTGCCCCTGCACCATTGCCATGGGGTCTGCGGGCTTTTCCTGCTCGGTGATGGTCACCTCGGAAAGGTCAATGGCCAGTACCCCGGTCTTAGGGAGAACGGTGCTGCCTTTTCCGCCGGTTTCAGATGCGGAACCGACTATTCCGGCGATAATCATGAACACGAGAATGTTCGCTATCAGAATGCCGCAGATGACGGCGAGAAGCATTTTGAAGAACTGTTTCATCCTTGTTATTATTTATTTTCGCAAATATAGCATTTTCCCCTTTCTTATCATTTATTATTTCCTATCTTTGCGAAAGAGATAACCAATTAAACAACATACAGTATGGCAAACAAATACGCAGGAACACAGACCGAGAAGAATCTCCAGGCCGCATTCGCCGGAGAGAGTCAGGCTCGCAACAAGTACACCTATTTCGCTTCTGCCGCCAAGAAGGAAGGCTTCGAGCAGATCGCAGCCCTTTTCCTTGAGACTGCAGACAACGAAAAAGAGCACGCCAAGATGTGGTTCAAGGAGCTCGAGGGCATCGGCGACACCGCCGCCAACCTTGCAGCTGCCGCCGAAGGCGAGAATTTCGAATGGACCGACATGTACGAAGGCTTTGCAAAGACAGCCGAGGCCGAAGGCTTCAAGCCCCTTGCAGCCAAATTCCGCATGGTCGCAGCCATCGAAAAGAGGCACGAGGAGCGCTATCGCGCCCTTCTGAAGAATGTCGAGACCGCGCAGGTGTTCGAGAAGTCAGAAGTCAAGGTGTGGGAATGCCGTAACTGCGGCCATATCGTAGTCGGCACCAAGGCTCCCGCCATGTGCCCTGTGTGCGCACATCCTCAGTCTTACTTCGAGGTGCACAAGGAGAACTACTAGTCTATGGCTTCCACAGCTGTTAGAAAGGCGGCCGGCATCGGGTTGACCGATGCCGCCGCTTTGTTGTTCATTTATCTGGTTCCCACCCTGTCGCATCTTACGGCAGTGCCTTTCTATCTGATCGACCCCATGCGCCTGGCCGTATTGGGGGCATTGTTGGCCACCAGGAATTGGAAAAACGCTCTTGTGCTGGCAGT
>JAGCUK010000082.1 GCA_017962925.1 Bacteroidales bacterium | reverse complement strand
GTCACCCCATTACGCAAAAGCGCCGCACATATGTGCGGCGCCCCTGATTTGCTTTGCATAGCGCGGTGAGAGAGGGATTCGAACCCCCGGTACGTTGCCGTACACCTGTTTTCGAGGCAGGCTCCTTCAACCACTCGGACATCTCACCCGGTGAAAGGGACTGCAAATATAGCAAAAAAACTAATATCGCAGTCCCTGAATATCTGGACTACAGAGTCTTCGCTTTCTTCAGGAACGCGCGAACATGTTCGGTGTACTCCTCGGGATGCTTGGCGTAGGAGTTGGCGTGAACGGCTCCGGTGCCTACCCACATCTCCTTGTATCCATTCACTTTTGCATCATAGTTCTTCTGCAGATGGCTGAACGGCACGAAGTCGTCGGCATCGCCGTGGATGAACAGCATCGGGCGTTCGCACTTGGCGAGCTGCTTCACGGAAGAGGCCTCCTTGAAGCCCCAGCCATAGCGGCTCTTGCAGACTATGGATGCAGAATTCAGAACGGGGAAGGGGGGCAGATGGAAGGAATCCTTCAGGTTGTGGGCGAACTGGTCCCAAACGGAAGAATAACCGCAGTCTTCCACGAAAGCGCGAATGTAGGCAGGCAACTCGTCACCGCTCATCATCATGGTGGTGGCGGCGCCCATCGAAACTCCGTGAACGACCATGAAGTCGTTGTGCCACAGATCGTTGGCGAGTGTAGCCCAGCGCTCCACGTCGAGGCGGTCGAGCCAACCCATGCCGGCGGCGCGGCCTTCGGAATAGCCATGATACTGCAGATCCGGCACCATCACGTTGTAGTTGAACTGATCCCTGTACATCTTCACCAGATAGAGGAACACGAGGTGGTTGTCGGTATAGCCGTGCACGACCACCGCCGTGCCTTCTGCCTTGGCGGGATTCTTTGCCGGAGCATAGACTGCGTGAATCTTGAATCCGCCCTCTCCGACTATCGTAGTGTCTTTGAAAACTCCGGCATTGTGCAGATTGTCATACCAGGCGATCACGCCGGGGCAGAGGGAATCCGCTTTGTGGCGGGTGCGTTCGATATCATCCACTCCGTGAGGAGTAGGCTTCAGTGCATAATTGCACATGAACTTGCCGGCCAGGCACCCCGTGAGCAGGGGAGCGGCAAGCAGAATGGCCATCAGCGGCCGTAAGATAGACTTTCTCATATTAGCTTAAGTGTTGTTATTGTGCTACAAATTGATAAATAATATATCCTTGCTGGCGGTCGGGCGCCGTTGTGCTCATACTGAACTTGCTCATCCTTGCTGCGCGCACGGCAAAGGAACGCAGACATCCGTCGGAAGAGGACGAACCCTCGTCCACCTTGGCGCCCACCACCGTGCCTTGCTTGTCGACGGTGATGTTGATCCGCACCTCGCCGGCACCTATGCAGCGGTAGGCGGGGATGGGCAGACGGCTGGCCTTGCGCCCTTCGAGCTCGTAAGTGAGCACCGACGGCCCGCTGTACTTCGCCTCTTTCTTGGGTTCATTTTTCTTTCTAGGAGTCGTCTCCGCCACAATCTCATTATCCTGCGGCACCTCTGGCATCTTCTGGAGATCCTCCTTAAGTTTCTCTGCATCCTTATATAATTGCTCGGCATCCTCCGCAGAATGGCGGTCATCTTTCAAGGCGGAACGGTCCACGACCACGTTCCTTACCGGCTCATAGCCTCCGGCGAGCATCTCATTGAGGCGCTCGTTGATGGCCTGCTTGAGATCCAGCTCCTTTTTCAGCTTCTCGATCTGCTCTGCCTTGGTGAAGTCGAGCACGAAAGAACTCTCCTTTTTAACGACCGCGCCGAGCTGAACTGCCATCAGGATGATCAGCACCACGAGGTGCACGATCACAGTGATGTAAAGTCCGGCCCGGTCGTCTTTGGAGATGCGCATAGCCTGCGTTTACACTGTTTTCTTGTCTTTGCGGAGAGCCTTCTCCACAGTGTTCATAATCATATTGATGGCAACCTTGTTGTGGCCGCCCTGGGGGATGATAATGTCGGCGTAGCGCTTACTGGGCTCGATAAACTGCAGATACATGGGCTTCACGGTGCGGCTATAGCGCTCGATAACCCACTCCACGTTCTTCCCGCGTTCACGGATGTCGCGTGCCATCACGCGCATGAGGCGGTCGTCATCGTCCGCATCCACGAATAGCTTGATATCCAGCTGGTCCCGGAGCTTCTTGCAGGTGAAGATCAGAATGCCTTCGATGATGATCACATCTGCCGGCTCCACCGTTACCGTCTCGGTCTTGGAGCGGGAACAGCTGATGTAGGAGTACACCGGCTGCTGGATGGTCTTGCCTTCCTTGAGCTCGCTGAGCTGCTTGCAGAGAAGCTCCCAGTCGATGGCGTCCGGATGGTCGAAGTTCTGGTTACGCTTCTGCTCGTCCGAAAGGTTGCTGGAGTCTTTGTAGTAAGCGTCCTGAGGGATGACCACCACTTCTTCCTTGAGGCGGTCCTTGATGGCCTTCACCACCGTAGTCTTGCCGGAACCTGATCCGCCGGCGATACCAATTACAAGCATATTCTAGAATTCTGCGTTTTTCGGAGTTCTCGGGAAAGGAATGACATCGCGGATGTTCTGCATACCCGTGATGAAGAGCAGCAGCCTCTCGAAGCCGAGGCCGAAGCCGCTGTGAGGGCAGCTGCCGAATCGGCGGGTGTCCAGATACCACTCGAGGGTGCGGCGGCTCATTCCAAGCTCGTCTATGCGTGCGTCGAGTTTGCCGTAATCGGCCTCACGCTCGCTTCCGCCGATGATTTCGCCGATCTTCGGGAAGAGCACATCCATGGCGCGGACGGTCTTGCCGTCTTCGTTCTGCTTCATGTAGAAGGCCTTGATGTCCTTGGGATAATCCGTGAGGATGACCGGGCGGCCGAAGTGCTGCTCCACGAGATAGCGCTCGTGTTCGCTCTGGAGATCTACGCCCCAGCTGACGGGATACTCGAACTTGTGTCCGTCGGCAACGGCTTTCTCCAGGATCTCTATGCCCTCGGTGTAGGTGAGGATCTTGAACTCCGTGTTCACCACACCGTTCAGGCGATCCAGAAGCTCGCCATCGTAGCGATCGTTCAGGAACTTGAGGTCGTCGTAGCAGTTATCCAGCGCATAACGCACCAGGCTCTTGATGAAGTCTTCTGCCAGGGCCATATTGTCCTTGATGTCGTAGAAGGCCATTTCAGGCTCTATCATCCAGAACTCGGCGAGGTGGCGGGGAGTGTTGGAATTCTCTGCGCGGAAGGTGGGGCCGAAGGTGTAAATCTCTCCCAGGGCCGTGGCTCCGAGTTCACCCTCGAGCTGTCCGCTGACGGTGAGCGAAGTCCTTTTTCCGAAGAAATCCTTGCTGTAGTCTATGCCTCCTTTCTTATCCCGGGGGAGAGGAGCGGTGAGGTCCAGGGTGGTTACCTGGAACATGTTGCCTGCGCCCTCTGCGTCTGCCGCGGTGATGAGCGGGGTGTGCAGATATACGAAGCCTTTGGAGTGGAAATACTCATGGATTGCGAAAGCCATCTGGCTGCGAAGGCGCAGCACTGCTCCGAAGGTGTTGGTGCGGGGACGCATGTGCGCGACCGTGCGCAGGAACTCAAACGTCGTATCCTTCTTCTGGAGAGGGAAACGGACAGGGTCGCATTCTCCCAGGACCTCTATCTCCGAGGCCTGGATCTCCACGGCTTGTCCGCTGCCGATAGATTCTACCAACTTGCCGCGCACTGCGATGCATGCTCCGGTGGTCACCTTTGCAAGCAGGTCGGCGTCGATGGCGGTCTTGTCTACGACGATCTGAATATTATAAATGGTGGAGCCGTCGTTCAATGCAATGAACGCGATTTCCTTGTTTCCACGCTTTGTGCGCACCCAGCCCTTCGCGAGCACTTCTTCTCCGGGTGCCTTTGCAAGAAGGTCCTTGACCTTCGTTCTGAGAATTTCCTGTGACATTCCTGTTTTTTGCATTTTAAAAAGCAGCCCTCATAAAGGGGGCTGCTCTAAAGTACCGGGGCGGGTTTATTCGCCCTTCCTAGCTGAGTACATGATCTTAAGCGCGGAGCAGCGTCGCAGTTCCTGCTTAACATCAGTAATGATACCCATACGTACGTCCTGGTCCGCCCTAATGCAGATCTGCATGAAAGCGCGGTCGTTCTCGCTCTTGGAGTCACGCTCTGCTGCAACGAAGTCGCGGATGTCGTCCACGGTCTTGAAAGAATCGTTGAGCTGGATACGTGCATCGGTGCCGTATTGAGCCTGCAGGCTGCGGATAGGCGTTCCGATATTGATATAGGATGCGAGGTCTTTGCGCTCGAGCTTTACTGATTCCGATGCCTGAGGGATCTTGACAACGACCTTGTTTTCGGTTTCCCTCATCTGGGTCGTCACCATGAAGAAGAACAGGAGCATGAACACGATATCGGAGAGTGAGCCGGAAGCGATTGCCGGCATTTCTTTCTTTTCTCCTTTCTTGAACATTGACATAGCTATATCCTCCTATCTTCTTCTTTTACCTACATCCTTAGGCTCGGCCTCGGAAATCTGCTGAGGAACGAGATCCTTGATGGTTTTCTGTCCATCTTCATCAAGAGCAAGGAACTTCTTGCCGAATTCCCTCATTGCGGCCTCGTCGCGGAGTTCGTTAACGGCTTTCACAAGCTCGTTCTGAACGGCGATATAGGCCTGATAACTGGTACCGCGGTCATTCTGCAGGGAGATAACGCCCTTGGAAACTTTGCGGCTGCCCAGACCTGCGATCTCAGTGGGTTCCATAACTGGAAGGTTGGGATCGTCGGTGGGGTTGGTGAGGAAGATCTTGATCTTATCTTTGAGCTGGCTTACGTCTATGGGTTCACTACCGGCCAAAATTCTGTCGGCGGAGTTAATCTTCACAATAATGATATTGCGACGATTGACTTTCTGGTCCTCTACCTTCTGGTTGGGGTCGGGCATAGGAGGCAGACGACGGCTCAGACCAGTCTGCGTGCCCATGGTTGTAGTCATGAGGAAGTAGCAGAGCAGGAGGAAAGCGATGTCGGCCGTTGAACTCGAATTAATCGCGGGTGTTTTCTTTGCCATAGTCCGTTAACCTTTTTTGTTCGTGATAGCAAGACGGATTTCACCGACAACGATGGAAAGAACTGCCACGATGCCTGCGAAATAGGTCAGGTACAGAATGGTATCCGTAAGTTTAAGTGTGCCTGCGGACGGCTGCTCCAGCAGTCCCGTTGCAGGAGCGCCGGGTGCGATGAGGTAGGTCACGAAGCATACGGCTGCCACGCAAACGAGCCCGATGCCGAGCCTTATGAGGCTCTTGGGATCGTTGATGGCGCCGATGACGAGACCCACGATGACTACCGCCGCGATGGCGAGGCCTACCATAATGTAGGTCCAGCCGAGCAGAGCGTCAACGGTAGCAACGTTGCCTTTTTCCCATCCTGCCGCGAAGCCCCATACGAGAAGGGCTACGCTGACAATGATGAGGAGCACCATCGTCCATTTGAATATCTTGTTATAGCTTTTCATTATTTCTTTCCGTATTTGGTGAGAACATCGATGAGGCTGATGGAGCTATCTTCCATGTCGATGGTGATGCTCTCGATCTTGGCAAGGATGTAGTTGTAGAACACCTGAAGGATCATAGCGACGATAAGTCCCGCCACAGTGGTGATAAGGGCGATCTTCATACCGCCTGCAACAACGTTCGGGCTGATATCACCTGCTGCCTGGATAGCATCGAATGCCGCGATCATACCGATAACGGTACCGAGGAATCCGAGTGAAGGAGCGATGGCGATGAAGAGGCTGATCCAGCTCAGACCGCTCTCAAGCTCGCTGTTCTGCACAGAACCATAGGAGACGATGTTCTTCTCGACAACATCGATGCCCTGATCGTAGTGCAGGAGGCCCTGATAGTAAATGCTGGCAACGGGGCCGCGGGTGTTGCGGCAAACCTCCTTTGCCTTCTCGATGCCACCTTCCTCAAGAGCTTTCTCGACATCGGCGATGAGCTTCTTGGTGTTGGTCTTGGAGAAGGAGAGGTAGAGGATACGCTCGATTGAAAGGGCGAGACCGATCACAAGGCAGATGATGATGAGGGACATGAAGCCTGCACCACCTTCGATGAACTTGGTCTTGAGGGCCTGGGTGAGGGGAACCTCAGGTGCGCCAGCGGTGAGGGCTGCCAGGTCGTTGGCGGGAGCCTGTGCTACTTCTTCCGTTGCGGCCTGCTCAGGAGTTGCAGCGTCCTGCGCAGATGCAATGCTAGCAGTGAAAGCCATAAGGGCCATTGCTGCAAGAATCATGAAAAACTTTTTCATAACTTGTTCTAAGTGATTTAATTGATAATGTTTTATTTGATTGATATTTTTTCTCAATTACATAAAATCAACGCAATTTAGCAAAAATATTTCATTTGCCAATACTTATTTTGATATTTCCCCCTTGAGGTTTTTCTCCAAAAGACGCTTTACTTTTTCATTATCAGCGTATTCCCCCATCAGATAAAATAATTTGGCCAGTCCACCTTCGGTGGTGATATCGCTTCCGGACACTACGCCCGCCTCCTTCAGTGCCTTGCCGGTGGCGTATAGGTTCATGTTCACATCCCCCGCCAGGCACTGGGTGATGTTGAGGAGGATCTTCCCGCTCGCCGTGCTCTCTCGGATGATGTCCGTGAACCAGGGTTTGGAGATAGCGTTCCCGGATCCATAGGTCTCGATGATGACCGCGCGTATCCCATTGCCCAGCAGCACGTTACGCGCCACCTGCTCGGTGATCCCGGGGTGCACTTTGAGGATGGCCACGCGCGTGTCGAGTTCAGTATGGATGCCGAGCGGAACGGTGGTGGCGGGATAGCGGATCAGGGCCTTGTTATAGCGGATGTCGATACCTGCTTCGGCCAGAGGAGGGAAGTTGGGGGAGCGGAAGGCATTGAATGCGGTGGCATTCACCTTGGTCGCCCGGTTGCCCCGGAGGAGCTTGGAATTGAAGTAGATGGCTACCTCCGGCACCAGCGCCCTGCCGTTGTCATCCTTCGCGGATGCCACCTCGATGGCGGAAACCAGATTCTCTTTTCCATCCGTGCGCAGACTCCCCACCGGCAGCTGGCTCCCCGTGAATATCACCGGCTTCCCCAGCCCGTCCAGCATGAAACTCAGCGCCGAGGCGGAGTATGCCATGGTGTCGGTGCCGTGAAGCACCACGAAGCCGTCGTAGTCGTCGTATTTCTCTTTTATAAGGATGGCCAGGTCTTTCCACATCCCGGGTTCTACATCGGAAGAGTCGATCAGCGGGTCGAAAGTGTAAGAGTCTATTTTGAAGGTAAACTTCTGAAGCTCAGGCACTTCGCTCATTATCTGGGAAAAGTCGAAGGGCACCAGCCCATGCCCGCTTTCCTTCATTCCAATAGTTCCTCCGGTATATATGAGGAGGATGGCGGATTTATCGTTTTTGCTCATAATGCGAACAGTTTTTCTGCGTTTTCCGTGGTGACCGCTGCCACCGTCTCTATGTCGGTTCCCTTCACCTCCGCAACCTTTGCGGCAATTAGGGGAATGTTTGCGCTCTCGTTGCGCGTGCCGCGCATGGGGGTGGGCGCCATGTAAGGCGAGTCCGTCTCCAGGAGGATGCGGTCCAGTGGTATCTGGCGGACGGTTTCCGGGAGAGATGCTTTTTTGAAGGTGATGACCCCGCCGATCCCGACCGACCAGTCGCCGTATTTCTGGATGCGGCGGAAGGTCTCGATACTGCCGCTGAATGCGTGCAGATTCCCCCTCAGCCCCAGGTGCTTGCAATCTTCCAGCACCTTGAAAAAGTCCTCCGTAGCATCCCTCAGGTGGATATTCACCGGCAGATTCCACGCCGCGGCCAGCTCGAACTGCACCCGCAGCGCCTCCTTCTGCTCCTCCTTGAATTCCGCTCCGTAGTGATAGTCCAGCCCTATCTCCCCGATTGCGACCGCGCCTTTGCCCTTCCAGGCCTCCAGGGCATCGATTTCATCCCTCCAGTTCTTGTTCACCGAACCCGGATACAGCCCCAGCATGGGGTAGAGCACTCCGGGATGCCTGGCGCAGGCGGCGTACATCTCCTCCCGTTCGCGGGTGTCTATGTCCGCCAGCAGCATCCTGGTGACTCCCGCGGCCACGGCCCTTTCTACGAAAAGGTCCTGTTCGGCGCCGGGGAAGGCCTCGTCGGTGCAGTGGGTATGGGTATCGATGAAGACCATTTCTGCAAAGTTACGATTTTCTCTCATTGATAGTACACCGTTGCATCAGGTCCATCGCGATAAAACCGTCCGATTCCAGAAGCATCGCCAGGCGCACTACCTCATTGTAGGAGCGGCCGCTCTGGTAGCAGAGTTCTTCCAGGTCGATGCCGCGCTTGCCGGCGATGAGCTCTGCCAGAAGAATGAGATCCTGCACCTCGGAGGCCTCGGTGCGGGAGCGGTAGTATGCCTCCACCGTGCGGGGGAAGGAGGGTCTTTCGCGAACGGCGTACCTGCCCAGGCCGAGCTGTTCCCCGAGTCCGGAAAGACCCGTTATCGCCTCGGCCGTGCCGTCCCGGATGATGGCGTTGCAACCGGCCGAACGGACGTCATCCACCCGCCCGGGGAGAGCGAACACGTCCCTCCCGTAACTATTTGCCAGTCTGCAGGTTATGAGCCCTCCGCCATTTGCCTTCGATTCCACCAGCACGGTGCATCCGGCGAGCCCTGCGATGATGCGGTTCCTGCGTACGAATGTGAATGCCACCGGTGAGGTTCCGGGAGGATAATCAGTCACCACGGCACTCCCCGGAGAGGAGGCGATGCGTTCTGCCGCGGAACGGTGGGCGGTAGGGTATATCTCATCGATTCCGCAGGGCAGGACCGCGATGGTGGATAGCCCCGAATCCAGTGCTGCCAGGTGTGCGGTGATGTCCACCCCGAAGGCCAGCCCGCTGACTATCAGGGGCCTGGCGGGGGATTGGGCGCAGGCGTCCACTATCTTCCTGGTCCAATCCCGCCCGTATGGGGAGATGTCCCGGGTGCCGACGATCGCAACCGAGGCACGTTCCCGGAACACCTCCCCGGGGGGCGAGATGCTGCGGTAATAAAGACCTGTGGGGCAATCTTCACACTCCAGCAGCAGGGGTGGGAAATCCTGTTCCGTGCGGGCGATGTACCTGAAGCCTTTACCTTGCAGGCGCTCCAACTCCTCGCCGGTGTTTTCCAGCATTTCCCTGTTTATGGTTCCTTTATATTTGCTGTATGGCCCCAGCGCTTCGTCGGCCTCCTTCGGGGAGAGTTCGAACACCGCCGAGGCGGAGCCAAGTTTGCTTATCAGCCCGGATGCGTAGAGGGGTTCGTATCCGAAAATCTTTCCCAGCGCCGCAGCGCAAATCCTTTCCTTCCAAATATCTTCCATGGCGGCAAGGTAAGCAAAAAACAAATTACCCCCGGGGGTTGAACCGGGGGTAAAATTTGAAATTTACGTTTGCGCTATGTTAATCCACTATCAATAAGGCATCTCCGTATGGACCGAAGCGATAGCCTTCTTTCAGTGCCACATCGTAGGCGTTCATCACGTTCTGAAAGCCTCCAAAAGCCGCCACGCACATCAGCATGGTCGATTCAGGCCTGTGGAAGTTGGATACGAACGCATCCGGAATGGAATAGCTGTAGGGAGGGAAGATGAACTTGTTGGTCCAGATATCGTTGGCCTTCACCTCATTGGTGGTGGTCACATAAGTCTCCAGCGCACGGGCCACGGTCACGCCGACGGCTAGGATCTTGTGCCGTGCCTTCTTGGTGGCGTTGATCTTGGCGGCCGCCTCTTCGGAGATGATCATCCTCTCGCCGTCCATGCGGTGCTTGGAAAGGTCTTCCACATCCACTTTGCGGAAGTGGCCGATGCCCATGTGCACGGTGATGAAAGTCTTCTCTATATCCTTGAGAATCATGCGGTTGAAGAGCTCGCGGCTGAAGTGCAGACCCGCTGCCGGAGCGGAAACGGCACCCTCGTGCTTCGCGAAAATTGTCTGGAAGTTCTCTGCATCTTCCGGATCGGGATTCTCCTTCACCCATTCGGGAACGGGAGTCTTGCCCAGCGCAAACAGATTCGCCTTGAACTCGTCGTAAGGTCCGTCATAGAGGAAGCGCAGGGTCCTGCCGCGGGAAGTGGTGTTGTCGATAACCTCGGCCACCATGCTCTCGTCTTCACCGAAATAAAGCTTGTTGCCTATGCGGATCTTGCGGGCGGGCTCCACGATCACGTCCCAGAGTTTCTGCTCCTTGTTGAGTTCGCGCAGCAGGAATACCATGATGTCCGCGCCGGTCTTTTCCTTCTTGCCCAGAAGCTTGGCGGGAAAGACCTTGGTGTCGTTCAGTACGAACAGGTCGCCTTTTCCAAAATAATCTATGATGTCCTTAAACTGCCGGTGCTCGATTTCGCCGGTCTTCTTGTGAAGAACCATGAGTTTGCACTCATCCCTCCAGCGGGTAGGTTCTGTTGCAATACGATCCTTGGGAAGGTCGAATTTGAATTGCGATAATTTCATTGTTCAGAAGATAATAGCTTTTATTATACGACTGAACAGGAGCAAAAGTTTCAGAGTGGCAGCACTTTTTATACCCTTGCCTCGCGGAATACTTCCAGAATGGAGGGATAAGTGTCAGCAAGGAAGGGGGGAAGGCTGGATTTGGCCACCCAGCTGGCCTTTGTGATATCCTCCTCGCGCTGGGGCGTGAGGTTCACGGGATCCGTGTAGAGCATGTTGTACCACCAGGTGTGCTTGAGATGCCAGATGCCGTCCCGCAGATAGCAATGGTCGGTCACGCAGATAAGGTCCCCGAGTTCCAGTTTGTCCACTCCGGTCTCTTCCTGCACCTCGCGGAGGGCCGTTACTTTGATATCTTCTCCATCCTCCTGATGTCCCTTAGGGAGATCCCAAAGGCCGTTGCGCTTGATCAGCAGGAAATCCCCGCGACGGTTGCACACCAGTCCGCCGGCGGCATTCACCTCCTTGAACTCGGCGCACAGACGGTGATAAACCTTGTCGGTGTTGGCGGCGGGAATATAGATGCGGCTGAGCTCCTGGCTGGATTCGAACATCAGCACGAGGGTGTGGATGTCGATTCTTTCTCCGAGGTGGAATTCCACGGCATTCGGATCCGCAAGGGCCTGGTCCTCAGGCTCGCAGATGATGATGCAGCGTTTTTCGAAGTATATCCTGTGCATATAAAAATTGCTATCTTTGCAATGCAAAAATAGAAAAAAAACTCCATGAGCGCACAATACAGCAGCAAACACGGCATAGTTTCCCGCCCTCAGGCCGAACTCTACATGGGTTTCACGGACATGCGCAACTTCGTGGCGATGCTTCCCGAAGACAAAAAACAGGGCGTCACTGCCGATTATGATACCATCTCCGCCACCGTGCAGGGCTTTACCATCGGCGTAAAGGTCACGCGTCGCGAACCTTATCAATATATAGAGCTCCAGGACAACGGCGCACCCTTCAGTTTCATGGTGTCGCTGCATTTCGACCAAACCGAGGATCCCGGCCGGACCGATTTCCATATCGATTTGCTTGCCGACCTGAACATCATGATGAAGATGATGATAGGCAGCAAGCTCCAGGAAGCGCTGGATAAGGTGGTCGATGGTATGGTGGCTGTTTCCGAAGGCCGCAGGCCTGAAGGTATGCCGGAGGATTTGAAGTTCTGATGACGGAGGCCTCGACTGCCATACGCCTGAATCCCTTTAAGGGGTGCGACGGTCCGGAAGGAACTCCGGTGCCGTGGAGCCCCCACGGACGCATCCTTTCCGAGCGTCCCAATTTCACCCTCGACCCGCTCTTCCACGCCGGTTGCTACTACGTCCAGGACTCCTCCGCGATGTATGTAGGCCACATATTTAGGAAAATAGTCATTCCGAGCGAAGCAAAGGAACCCCTCCGAGTTCTGGACCTCTGCGCGGCCCCCGGAGGCAAGACTACCGATCTTGCAGCATCCCTCCGGGAAGCCCTCGGCAACGCCTTCGAACTGACGGCGAACGAGGTCATCAAATCCCGCGCAGGCGTGCTTGTGGGCAACGTCGCGGCCTGGGGTGATCCGAACATCCTCGTCACCAGCGTAGATCCCGCCATCATCGGCCGCGGCATGAAAGGATACTACGATGTGATTGTGGCGGATGTGCCCTGCAGCGGGGAGGGGATGTTCCGCAAAGACCCCCGGGCGGTGGAGGAATGGACCCCACAGCTCCCCGGCATCTGCGCCGCGCGTCAGAAACGCATCCTTGCAGATTCCTGGCCCGCACTGAAGGAAGGCGGCATCCTTATCTACTCCACCTGCACCTACGAAGATTGCGAGAACGACGCGAACCTGGAATGGGCTGCGCGTGAACTCGGGGGAGATATCATCCCCCCGGAAAATGAGTTCGCGGAATACGGGGTGGAACTGACGCGCTGCGGCAACCTCCTCCGGGCCGGCACCGTGCCTGGCGAAGGGCAATGGGTAGGCGCGCTGCGTAAAACCTCTCAGACGCCGTCCGGAAAGTGCAAAGTGGCGGACCTGAGGCCCTTGGATTGCGCTTTGCAACTTTTTGACGGCCCCGAGCCAAGAGTGGAACTGGATTTGCAGCAAAGTTTGAAATATCTGCATGGAGATACTTTCTCCCTGCCGGATGCCCCCCTTGGGATGCTGGTGGTTTGCTATCGCTCGCATCCTTTGGGATTTGTGAAGAATATCGGCTCGCGATGCAATAACCTGTATCCCAAGGGCCGCAGGATTCGTATGGACGTATGAAGAAGATACTCTCGATAGCATTTCTCTGCCTTTGTCTGGCCGCTCCGGCCCAGACAGCTGCGCAGTTCAAAGAGAAATTCCAGAGGCAGGTGCGCAGCGTAGGCACCGCTGGCGTGGGGGTGGAATATATCCTGGACAAGTGGGCCGCGGCCTATCCGGACGACTGCGACATGCTGGAGGGGCGCTATGCCTATTATCTCGCAAAGTCCCGCACCGAGGAGGTGAAGCCCATGGACGCGGCGAAGTATCTGGGGCAGAAACCTGTCCTCTCGCTGAAGGATTCGCTCGGCAAGAGCGTCAATTATTTCGTGGTTCCCGAGTTCAGTGATTCTCTCTTCCGCATCAGCCAGCAATGCATCGACAGGGCCATAGAACTGGCCCCGGGGGCGCTGGAATACCGTTTCGACAAGATAACGGCGCTGGCATCCTACGAGAAGGAGAGCCCGGATATGGCGGCTACCGCGATGCTGGATTTGATAGATTACGACGCATCCACGCACCCGCAGTGGAACTTTGAGGGAAAGCCTGTCAGTCGAGAAGATTTCGAATCCGCAGTGCAGGAATACTGCTTCCTCTTCTACAAGACCGGCAGCCCCAATTCCTATGAGTCTTTCCGCATCCTTTCGGAGCGCATGCTCAAGATCAATCCCAAAAGCGCCCTTTTCCTGAACAATATGGGTGCTTACTGGCAGGTGGCCAAACGGGACGACAAGAAAGCCGCCAAATATTACAAGAAAGTACTGAAACTCAATCCCGGCGACGAGACCGCCACGGCCAACCTCGCCATTATTGAAAGAAACAAACACAAGAAAAAGTAGATATGAAAAAGTTGATTTGGATTATGATTCCACTGATGATGCTGGCAGCATGCCAGAACAAGACCGGAGAGAAGGTCCCGGCAATAGACCTTGCCAACCTCGACACTTCAGTGTCTCCGGGAGAGGATTTCTATAAATATGCAACCCACGGTTGGCAGTTGGCCAACCCTCTGGGCGCCGAATACAGCCGTTTCGGTTCGTTCGACAAACTCCGCGAGAATAACGTCACCCGCCTGAACGACCTCTTCGCTTCCATGGCTACCATGGAGACCAGGAAGGGTACCGTGGAGCAGAAGATCGTGGATCTCTACAAGCAGGGTCTCGATTCCACCCGTCTCAATGCCGAGGGAGCAGCTCCCCTTCAGAAGTATATCGCCGAAATCAAGGCCATCTCCAGCAAGAAGGAGTTCGCCGAGGCTCTCGCCAAGCAGCATCTTGAGGGAGAGGGCGGATTCTTCGGTGCCTTTGTCGAGGCAGACCTGATGGATAGCGACAACCAGATTCTCTACCTCAGCCAGGGCGGCCTTGGAATAGGCGACCGCGACTACTACTTGAAGGCAGAGAACGCAGCCCTCAAGGAAGGATATCGCATCTTCCTGACCAAGGCTCTCACCCTCGCAGGCTTCGAGGATGCCCAGAAGGTGGCGGACAACACCCTTGCAGTGGAAGAGTATCTTGCAGAGAATTCCTGGACACGCGAACAGGAGCGTGACTATATGAAGCTCTACAATCCCATGTCCTCCGATCAGATTATCGCTGCCTATCCCGGCTTCGACTTCGCTGCATTCATGGAGGCTGGCGGCATTCCTGCACAGGAGAAGATCGTCGTAGGCGAGCCTTCTTTCTTCAAGGCTTTCAGCAACTACGTGGCCAACACCGACCTCGAGGTGCTCAAGGACTACATGCTCGCACACCTCGTGAGCGGTGGCTGCGGTGCCCTCAGCGATGATTTCTACGCCGCCCAGTTCGATTTCTTCTCCCGCCAGATGGCTGGTATCCAGGAGCATAAGCCCCGTTGGAAGAGGGCAATGGCAGTTCCGAACGGAGTGCTCGGAGAGGCAGTTGGCAAGATGTATGTCGAGCGTTACTTCCCCGAATCTTCCAAGAAGAAGATGCTGAAGCTTGTCAAGAACCTCCAGGCCGCCCTCGGAGAGCACATCGACAGCCTCGACTGGATGGGTGCCGAGACCAAGGTAAAGGCCCATGAGAAGCTGGACAACTTCACCGTGAAGATCGGTTATCCGGACAAGTGGAAGGATTACAGCACCCTCGAGGTGGATCCCGAAAAGAGCTACTACGAGAACCTCCGCGCCGCAAGCCGCTGGTATGTGTCCGACAATCTCAGCAAGCTGGGCAAGCCTACGGACAAGACCGAATGGGGCATGACTCCTCAGACCGTGAACGCCTACTACAACCCCACCACCAACGAGATTTGCTTCCCCGCAGCCATCCTGCAGCCCCCGTTCTTCAATCCCGATGCGGATGAACCCGTCAACTACGGCGCAATCGGCGTGGTCATAGGCCACGAGATGAGCCATGGCTTCGACGACCAGGGCCGCCTCTTCGACAAGGACGGCAACATGACCAACTGGTGGACCGACGAGGACGATGCCAAGTTCCGTGCAAAGGCACAGGTGCTTGCAAAGCAGTTCGACGAGGTTGAGATCCTCCCCGGCATCCATGCCAACGGCCAGTACACTCTCGGCGAGAACATCGGCGACCACGGCGGACTCAGCATCGCATACACCGCGATGGAGAACGCCATCAAGGGCAAGAAAGTCGAGCTGATCGACGGCTTCACTCCCGCCCAGCGCTTCTATCTCGGCTATGCCGCAGTGTGGGCACAGAACATTACCGATGAGGAAAAGGCGCGCCTGACAAATCTGGATGTCCATTCACTGGCAGAGAACCGCGTGAACGTTTCTCTCCGCAACTTCGACACCTTCTTCGAGGCATTCGGCATCAAGGAAGGCGATCCTATGTTCCGTCCGGAAGAAGAGCGTGTCCACATCTGGTAGTTTCATAGCGTCCAAACTCCGTTTCAAGGGGAGGCTGGCAGTGATTTCCATCGCTGTCTCCTTCCTTGTGATAGTTCTCTCCCTCGCCATTTCCTCCGGCTTCCGGAAGGAGATCCGCGGGGGAGTATCTTCGCTCACCGGCGACATCCAGCTCACGTCTCCATCCTCCAACAACTACAGCAGCGACGTTTTCATCAACGCCGATCCTTCGTTCATGGAGGAGATCCTCGCCCGCAAGGGGGTTGAGGCGGTGACTCCGGCCATCTACCGCGCCGGCATCATCCAGAACGGCGAAGACCTGCAGGGCGTGCTCTTCAAGGCAGTACCCTCGAACGACAGCATCCCCCTGCAGATCAGCATCCCTCGCAGCCTGGCCAGAACTCTGCGGATAGCGGAAGGGGACCAGGTGCGCGGGTACTTCGTCGGAGAGAGGGTGCAGGTGCGCAAATTCACCGTCCGGAGCATCTACGAGGGCCTTACGGACAATTCCGGCAGCCCGATGGTGCTCGCTTCCTACGAGGATATCCGCCGCGTGAACGGATGGGATGAGGGAAAGGCGTCGGCGCTCGAAATCACCCTTTCCGACCGATTCCGGGAGAGGGGAGCGCAGAAGCAGAAAGCGGTGGAGCTGGCCGGTTTCGCTTATGGTAGGGCGGAGGATGAGGATGATCCCACCCTGGCGGTGGCGGCGGCCGACAAATACTTCAACCTCTTCGACTGGCTGGACCTGATCGACTTCAATGTGCTGGTCATACTCATCCTGATGGTGCTGGTGGCCGGGTTCAACATGATTTCCGGCCTGCTCATCTTCCTCTTCCGTAACATCTCCACCATAGGCACTCTCAAGGCCCTTGGAATGGGGGATCGCGGCATCGCGGGAGTGTTCCTGCGGGTGTCGGCGAAGGCGGTGCTGAAGGGGATGCTGCTGGGTAACGCGCTGGCGCTGCTGTTCTGCCTGGTGCAGGGGCTCACCCATTTCATCCGCCTCAATCCGGACAATTATTTCATCTCCTACGTGCCTGTGAGCGTGAATTGGCTGCAGATTCTGGCGGTGGATGCCGTGGCTTTCGCTGCTATCATGCTGCTGTTGCTGATACCATCCCTCTTCATAGCCAGAGTGGACCCTGCGGACACCGTCCGGGTGAAATGACAAATTTTTACTAAATTTGTAGGCTATGTCGATGCTCTCCAGATTATGGTTCCCGACCGCGGTGGTGTCTCTCGCCATCGCCAGTGTCGTGGCTACCACAGACCCCGTGGAGAGCAGTTACGTGGTCTGTAACTCCGACCCCGTTGTTTTCCAAGACACCGTCAAATACCCCCTCGGCGCCTATAAACTCCGCCGCCGCGGGAGCTTTGATGCCGCCGCCCTGCCGGACAGTGTGCTGAAGGCCCTGGGCATCACCCTTACATTCGACGAGGATGATACCATCCCCCGTATCTTCGCGAGGGATACCATGGTGGTGCCGGATTCCCTGAGGGAGATAGATCCCTTCCGCTACAAGTACTACGTCGCGCTGATCGACTCCCTCACCCATCGCATCGTGAGTGACTCGCTCCGCCGTTCTTACGATAGTCTGATGGTGGCTCTGGATACCCTCCAGGCCCGTCTGGACTCTGCCGACCGCTATATGCTCGACTCCCTCTACTACCGGGATTCTACCATCCGCGCCCGGGAGGCGTTCCTCGCTTGGTACAATGGCCTGAGCAAGGAGGAACGCAAGAAATACGACTACGAGCAGAAGGTGAAGCGCAAGATGGCAATCGCGGATTCCCTCGGCAAGATCAAGGAAGAAAAGCAGGCCGTCCGAGACAGCATATGGGAGAATACCCCCCGAGTGCTGATGACTTTCGCGATCCCGGACTCCCTCCAATACAAGCGCATCATTACCTGGAACGTGGATCAGGAATTCCACGACGTGAGGGCGCGTATCCCGGATACCACCTACAACCATTACTTCTACGACTATGCTTTCCGTCGCGAGGATGTGAATGCCACCTGGCTGGGCGTGGCGGGATCTCCGGTACAGACCTACAACTACTTCAAGCGGAAGGAGGGGGAGAGCCCGGACTTCTACTCCGTATACGAGCCCTGGAGCTTCTCGGCCAAGAATATGCCCATGTTCAACACCAAGACTCCTTATACGGAGCTGGCATACTGGGGCACTCTGATGGCCGGGGACGAGAAGGAGTCGGACAACCTGCATATCTTCACCACTCAGAACATACTTCCGGCGTGGAACTTCTCCCTGTTGTATGACCGCTGGGGCGGTGGGGGAATGCTGAACTCCGAGACCACCAAGAACAAAACCACGGCGATAGGTACCAACTATCTGGGCGAGCGCTATCTCATGCATGCCGGACTGATTTACAACAGGATAGTGCATAATGAGAACGGCGGTCTGGTGGATATTGCGGATGTGAGAGATACCACCATTGATGCCAGGGAGATGCGGGTGGCTCTGAGCAAGGCCAATTCCGAAACCAAGAAACGCACCCTCTTCCTGAATCAGCAGTACCGCATTCCTTTCACCTTCATAAACGACTGGAAGGCGAAACGGGATTCCACCTTCGTGCCTGATTCCACCGAGGATATCACTACCGCCTTCATCGGCCACAGTACGGAATGGACGAGATACAGCAGGCTCTACACCGATAACATATCCGCTTCGGATGCTGTCGGCAGGGGCCTCTATAACGATGTTTTCAACTACAATCCTACGAGTGCAACCGACTCTCTGGGCCTTTCCGAACTGGATAACAAAGTCTTCATAAGGCTGCAGCCCTGGTCTGTGGATGCGGCGGTTTCGAAGCTGGATGTTGGTATAGGAGACAAACTGCAGACATACTTCGACAGCACCGCCACCAACAACCGTTTCCGCGGAAATTCGATCTATGCCTATGCCGGTGCGAACGGCCGTCTGTTCCGCAATATGACGTGGAATGCCCGTGGGCAGCTCTATTTCGCCGGTTATCATGCCGGGGATTTCAACGTCCGGGCGAATGCCGATTATTGCTTCTATCCTTTCCGCAGGGCACGCAAGAGCCCGGTGGCCTTCGGAGCTGAATTCAGCACCGTGCTGAGGGATCCGGATTACTATCAGGAGCACATGTATTCCAACCACTACATCTGGAATAACGATTTCGACAAGGTTTCCGTTACAAAGCTCGGAGGCCATATCGATATCCCTCACTGGAAGTTGTCTGCCAACGTGAACTATGGTCTGCTGGCAAACAATGTCTATTACGATACCCTCGGTGTGGTCCGCCAGAACAAGACGCCCATGAGCGTGCTCTCGGCGAACGTGCGTAAGGATTTCGTAATAGCGAACTTCCTGCATCTGGATAATCAGGTGCTGTTCCAGGTGTCTTCCAATGAGGATGTGATGCCGCTGCCGCGCCTGGCCTTGAACGGGAAGTATTTCATCCAGTTCATAGTGCAGCGCAACGATGCCGGAGAGAAGGTTCTGGAGATGCAGATAGGTGCGAACATGCTCTACAATACGCCCTGGTATTCTCCGGCCTGGAATCCCAACCTCGGTGTGTTCCACAATCAGAACAAGGTGCGTTACGAAAACGGCCCCATCATAGACCTGTTCGTAAACGCCCAGTGGAAGCGCGCCTGCATCTTCATCAAGATAGAGAATGCGGCGATGCGCTGGTTCGACACGGCAGACTATTTCACTGCACATCATTTCATCAATACCCAGAGAGTTGTCAAGTTCGGTCTGTTCTGGCCGTTCTACATTCAGCCCGGAACTTCATCGACAGTGCATTCATCCGGCTCCCGTGGCGGTTCCGGTCGCGTAAATAATGTGGAATAAGTGAAGAAAGAACCCCATAGCCTCGTGATTATAGTGCTGGCGCTGGCTCTGATAGCCGGCTCCATCGTTGCGGACGGATATGCCCGCCGCCTGCGTCTTGCCAAGGCGGAGCCTGCGGTCACCGATACCCTTCCGAGGGGGATGTGCGTGAACTATATCATCAGCCCCTACGATTCCATCATAAAGATCTACTCAGATTCTGCCGGCCTGGACTGGAGGCTGGTGGCAGCGGTTATCTACCACGAATCCAAGTTCGATAACGACGTGCGTTCGCACAGGGGTGCCGCGGGTCTGATGCAGATGATGCCGGAAACGGCGGAATGGCTGGGGGCGGATGATATCACCGATCCGATTGAGGGCGTGAGGGTAGGAACACTGTATTTGAAGCGTCTGCACAACGCCTACCGCGGCCACACCGACGACCCGGCAGAACGCCTGAAATTCGCTCTGGCCGCCTATAATGCCGGCGTCGGCCGCATCCAAGACTGCATCAAATACGCCGCCATCCGCGGAGTGGATTCTTCTAGTTGGGATAATATCGTGATGCTGATTCCGGAAATGAGCGACGACTCCATCCTGGAACTCGACACCATCAAATTCGGCAAATTCAAAGGCACCGAAACCATCGCCTACGTCGACAACGTCCTGAACAAATACGAGCAGTACAAACGCCGCACCGCGCGCTAATCCTTTGTCAGGTATACGTCATCTCCCGGCTCGGCGAAGAGGTATTGCTCGCGGGCCAGGGTTTCGAGGGTGTCGCGGTCGTTGCTCAACACGCGGATTTGGCGTTCGAGATCGTCGATCTGTTTCTGGTAATATCTCATTTCCTTATTCTGCTGGCGGAGAGTGAATCCGGCGCCGATCAGGCGCACTACGCTATCTTTCTTGATGAAGAGGAAGATGAGGCAGAGAGCGGTGGAAATGATGAAATAGCGGAGGAAGGAACGTTTTTCCTTATTGTTCCCATCCTTCTCTTTATTCCAGATATCCTTGCCGACTTTAGACATTATCGCAAAAATAGTTAAATTTGTAGAGAATTACCAACAAATAATATGAAACCTACACTCTTAGTTCTTGCTGCCGGAATGGGCAGCCGCTACGGCGGACTCAAGCAGATGGACGGCCTCGGCCCCTCAGGTGAAACTATCATCGATTATTCCATCTACGACGCCGTAAAAGCCGGATTCGGCAAGGTTGTTTACATAGTTCGTGAGTACTTCCTCGAAGATATGAAGGCTCTCGTCGCCAAGAAATATTCGGGTGTCAAATGCGTAGACGGAACCCCTCTGGAGTTCGTCTTCGTGACCCAGGAACTGAATAAGATTCCTGGCGGGTTCGAACTGAATCCCGAGCGTCAGAAACCCTGGGGCACTGCACATGCCGTGCTGATGGCAAAGGACGTAATCGATGGCCCGTTTATCATCATAAACGGTGACGATTACTACGGAAAGGATTCCTTCAAGGTGGCCGCCGACTGGTGCCACGCCCATGAAAATACCACCGGGCAGTATGCAATTATCGGCTTCGAACTCTCCAAGACTTTGAGTGAGAGCGGCAGCGTCTCCCGCGGCATCTGCCATTACGGCGCCGATGGCATCCTCACCAGCGTCGTGGAGCACCTGAACATCGCCCGCGAGGCCGACGGCATCATCTACGGAGACAACTCCGTCAGCGGAGAAACCCACATCGTGCTGGACGGCAAGGCCCTCTGCTCCATGAACATGTGGGGATTCACCCCGGATTATTTCGCCAAGAGCGAGGCCATCTTCAACGAGTTCCTGAAGGCCAATATCGGCGAGTTGAAGAAAGAGTTTTACATCCCTTACGCCATCGACTGCATGGTGAAGGACGGCAGCGCTGCCACCGAGGTGCTCTCGACCCCTTCCCGCTGGTTTGGCGTAACCTATAAGGAAGACCGTCCCGGCGTGGTCGCCAAGTTCGCAGACCTGGTGGCGAAGGGCGTTTATCCTTCACCCCTTTATTGATTATGGCACGTCGCGGTAACTTCGATGTGCTGGGCAAATATGCCTGGTGCATTCCTTCAGGCGGGGATATCGTCATCCTCGCCTTGCTGCTTGTCGTAGGTGCCCTCATCGGCTCCGGCGTGGTGCTGATAGCATCTCTTTGCGTGGGTGCGGAGAATGCCGCCGCCTTTACCGCTCAATACACTACGCTGATATCTTATCCTATAATGTTCATCCCGCCCATGATGTGGGCTGCAGGGAAGAGCAGACGCAACAGGATGGAGTACAAAGGCCTGGCTCTGGACAATGCCAACGTGGCGCCTCTGGGCTGGTTTAAATGCGTGGTGATGGTGATGGCCGCCACTCTGGCTGCAGGGCTGGTGGGGGATTTCACCACTTCTGTGCTACCTCCCATGCCCGAATGGCTGGAGAATGCTCTGAAGGGCCTCACCACCGGCAATTTCTGGATTAACTTCATCTGCGTGAGCCTGTTCGCCCCGTTCTTCGAGGAGTGGCTCTGCCGCGGCATGGTGGAGCGCGGATTGCTCGGTCGCGGAATGAAGCCCGTCTGGGCCATAGTGATCTCGTCCCTCTTCTTCGCTCTCATCCACCTTAATCCCTGGCAGGCAATCCCCGCGTTCCTTCTGGGCTGCCTCTTCGGCTACGTCTATTACAAGACCGGCTCGCTGAAGCTCACGATGCTGATGCACTTCACCAACAATACTTTCGCGTTGGTGATAGGCCATGTGGAGTCGCTGAAAGATGCCGAGACCTGGATGGATGTCCTGGGCCCCGGCTATTGGTACTGTGCGATTGCCGGATTGCTGCTTCTGGTGCTGGTGGTCAAGGCTTTTGCCAAGATTCCTCTGGAGCGCCCCGCCGGCGGATTTGCCGTGCTTCCTTCAGCGTTCGAAGACTAATTAGTGTATTCGCAGAATATCCGCGCCTCGCTTCTCGGCGAGGCGTTCTGCATTCTGACAGCGCCCAAAGGGATTGGGCGTATGCGTGAAACGTTTGTCGGCGACGCCCACCAGAATAGGGCGGCCGAAATGCCTTAGCGCTGGCAGGTTCTCCAGTAGTTCCCAGTTCTGTTCGGCGGTTTTTGCAAAGCCGAAGCCCGGGTCCAGAATCCAGTCCGTTATCCCCAGCTTTTCGGCCTTTTCTGCAAAGGTCTCGAAGTATTCATCTACGGCCTGCACCACGCCCTGAGGGTATTCGGTGAGGGCATCCATGGACCGAGGATTACCACGCTTGTGCATCGCCACATACTGTAGTCCCAGTCCCGCAACAGTTTCCAGCATCGCCGGATCATCCTCCCCGGCGGAAATGTCATTGACGATGAAGCGCCCGATCAGTGCCTCGGCGCGGCGGACAATCTCTGCGCTGGTAGTATCTATCGAGATGGTAGGTATACCTTCCTTTTTAACAGACGAAAGCACCGGTTCCAGGCGGGCCCACTCCTCTTCAAGGGGAACATCGGCCGCGCCGGGGCGGGTGGAAACCGCACCGAAATCGATAATGCTGCAGCCGCGGGACACCAGGTCGGCGATACGTGCCTTTGCTGCCTCAGGCGACATCGCCCGCGTCTCTTCCCGGAAGGAATCCGGCGTCAGATTGACAACTCCCATCAGAATCATGATACAAAGGTAATGAATTCTTTTAGGAATATGTGGCCGTTCCCAGCAAGTCTTTAATAGTCAGTTATTTACGTATAATGGGATGCTTGATTTTCAGCATCCCATTATACGTAAGTACTTGAAGGCCAGCCGTTTACTGGGAACGGGTATTTCGCCAAAAAAAAGCAAAACCGGCGGAAATCAGCACCGCTACCACCAACTGAACCCAAAGGGCGGTGGAAACCAGTTCCATCTGCATGAGGCCGGCGCCAAGCACCAGAGCCTTCAACCCATAGTAGAAAGCCTTGCTCAGCAGAATCGAAATGAATGCTGCCAGACCGATACGGACAGGCGCGGCACCTCCGGTCAAATGGCCCGTAGCACCATCGCCAGACCTGGAAGAGAGCCTGGCGGTGAAGGCCTTAACCAACAAACTGAACAGCAATACGTTAACCGAAAGCTCCGCGGCAATCAACACGCACTTAGGGAAAATAGGATGCATTCCAACCGCGCTGGAAAACAGCGGCAGCGTAACTGCCAGCACAAGAGCGTTTTTCCAATTCCTGGTGGCCAACAATGCCCCCAATACGGCCAGGCGCATGGGGTCGATCAGATAGAAAGGCACTGCCGTAAGATGCGACAG
>JAGCUK010000081.1 GCA_017962925.1 Bacteroidales bacterium | reverse complement strand
CTTTCCGTTTGCATCGGCGATCTTGGCAAGAGCGTCTGCCTTGTAAGGCCTGGTAATAATACCTGCATCGAAGAAAGGATTCACGGCGATGTAGAAGTACTGGTTCGCAAAGTTGAACTTCACGAGCTTGATGCGGAGTTCTGTGTTTGCCCATGCCATACCCTCGGCAAGGATACGGTTCTCGCGGAGGCCGCGGATGGTGTTGCTGGAGCCGAAGCCCTCGGAGATCATGTTACGCTGGACCAGCAGAGGGTTGTTCTGCACCATGAACAGAGGAGTCTCTCCTGCGATCGTGTGCTGCCATGCGAGACGGTATGCGAACACGGGATTTCCAGCGGGGATGGGAATAGGAATGCTGATGTACTGACGGAAATAGGCGCAGGCCTTCAGATAGGGGCTGCCGATAAAGTTTCCGTTCAGGTAGGCCTCTGCCCAGATACCCTTGTTAGGAGCCGCCTCGATGTCGCGGGTGTCGTAGACAAGCCCGGCATTGAACTCCAGAGAAAGACCGCCGTTCACTTCCGCATCGGTGAGAACTCCGGAATTGGCGAGGAAATTATACAGAGTGGCATTGGTGTCGTAGAACTGCTTGTTGCCGTTCACTTCCACACCGTTATCCTTCATTGCTCCAAGGTTCCATTTCCAGAAGTTGACACCTGCCGCCCAGTTGAGGTTGTCGGTGATGCGTCCCTGGAAGTTGGCGAGGATACGGAGCATCTCACGGCTCATACCATAATAGTTCACATTGTTGGTGGTAGCAGGAACATACATATCCCTGTTGCCCCACACATCATAGTTCTGCGTGGCTGCAGCGCCGTTGAAGCCCCATAAGCTATAGAGCGGATCGGTCATATATGTGACCGACGCATTCACGCGCATGTTCGGAATGAGATACTTCGAGTCGTATGCCAGATAAAGGCGCATACGGTGGCTGTGCGTGAAATAAGATCCTTCCCAACTGATCTTATGCAAGGGATCCGGATAGGTTCCTCCGTCACCATAATAATATACGTCGCCAAAAGCACCGGCCTGGAATCCGTTGTCAACCGAGTAAGTTGCAGTGGGGAGAACACCGAAGGACCAGCCCGTTTTCATCTCCTTCTCTTCCTGGGCACTCAGAATCACGCCGGTGGCAAGAAGAAGCATAACTGTAAAGAAAAACTTTTTCATATAAATAGTTTAGTGTTTATTTGTGGTCTATTTTGCGCTGACAAAGATAATGTATTTTTTTCACTATATTTGGCGTTATGAAAAGATTATCCGCACTTTTGCTTATCCTTCTCTGCGCTCTTCCGCTGAAGGCCCAGAAAGAAGAAATCACTAAAACCGGCCTTAATTTCGGTCCTCTGCCCGCAGTCGCTTTCGATGCCGACAAGGGCTTCCAGTACGGCGCCTTGCTGCAGATTTTCAATTACGGCAACGGCGAGAACTACCCCAACTACAATTCCAAGATGTACATGGAGTATTCCCGCTTCACCAAGGGTTCGCAGCTGATACAGTTCCGCTACGACGACAAATATCTCATCCCCATGGTCCGCTGGAGCAGCGCATTCAGGGCGATTATCGACAAGGCCTACGACTTCTACGGCTTTAACGGATATGCCACGAACTACGACGCAACCCAGATGAGTCCCTTCTACAGGTATGCCCGCAACGAATTCCTGTTCAAGTCCGACTTCATCGGCAAGATCACCGACAACCTCAACTGGATGGCCGGCCTGTACGCCAGCTACTACAAGCTTGGCAGCATCGACTACGAGTCCATCAACAAGGGCAAGGCAGATGAAAAGAAGTTCCCTACCGATATGCCCACGCTCTACGATGCCTACAAAGCCAGCGGCGTGATTTCAGCAAAGGAAGCGGACGGAGGATTCTCTTCCGGCGCCCGCCTCGGACTGGAGTACGACAGCCGCGACAAGGAAGGCGCCCCCACCAGAGGTATCTGGGCAGATGCTCACGTGCTGCTCGCACCCTTCAGCGAGACTCCTTTCTACCGTTACTCCCTCACCTGGAGGCAGTATTTCCCGCTGATCGACAACGACGTGCTCACCTTCGCATACAGGCTGAACTACGAGGGCACCTTCGGTTCACAGGTGCCGTTCTACGCTCTTTCCTACATCTCCGTAGTGGGAGAACAGATCGATAAGGAAGGTATGGGCGGAGCCGACACCGGCCGCGGTCTGCCGCGTTGCCGTGTGGTTGGTAAGGATATGGCTACTTATGTGGCTGAACTCCGCTGGCGCTTTCTCCGCTTCCAGCTCTGGAACCAGAACATCGCCCTCGCCCTGAATGTTTTCAGCGATGGTGTGATGGTGACCCGCGGCATCGATATGACCGCTCTGCCTACAAACCTGAAGACTCTCTTCCCCACCGCACCCAACGACGTTGTGCTCGCCAGCGGCACCGATGAAAGCCTCCACGCCACCCTCGGCGGCGGTTTCCGCTTCATGATGAACCAGAACTTCATCGTGCGCGCCGAATACGGCAAGCCCTTCAACAAGCAGGACGGCAACGGCGCATTGTATATCGGACTGGGATATCTGTTCTAGGGACGCAGATAGATTTTGAAGAAGTTCCAGACTTCTTCGCATGTGTCCATCTCGGCAAGGCCCCAGGAGTGCTTGCCGCCACGGATTTCATAGAGACGAACTTCGCATTCGTGCCCGCCGGACCAGGCGGGCACGCCTGCTATCCAGCGGTGCAGGACCACTGTACGGTCCCCCTTGGGATGCAAGTACTGGCAGAATGAGTATTTGCACTTATCTTGCTTCACCCAGTAGTCAACTGCCTCAGGCACAGGGATATATGCGCCCCATCCGCCTTTTCCTTCCAGATCGCCCTCCCACATGGAGGTCTTGTCGGCAGTGCCATGCACTTCCATGAAAGGAACAGGAGCAGTCATGGGCAGCTCGTCCCGAACCCATTTCATGGTCAGGCCGGCTATGGATGCGATTGCAGAGAAAGCCCCGGGAAACTTGCGGCCGATGATATAACACATCTCTCCCCCGTTGGACATCCCAGTCAGGAAGGCATTCTGGGGGTTCAGGCCATGCCGCTGGCATAGAATCGCGGCGAGCTCGCAGATGAACGCGTCATCGTCCTGGCGCATCCCATCCTGTGCGGGGTATCCCGCATACCATCCGGTTTTGCCCTTGGGCGCCTTCAACCCCTGCGGAACGCATAGCGCAAAGCCCTCACGCTCAGCTACTTCCATCATTTCGGGGCGATAGCCATCCGCCTTTCCGCCATAGCCGTGGAGCATGATCACCAGCGGCTTCTCCGGCCTCAGAGACTCCGGAATATACATATAGTGGTAGCGCGTATGCCCGGCATATTCCACACTGTCCCGCACGGCGACGGGCTTGGCGTGCAATGCGACGCAAATCAGGCAAAAGCAGAAAAAGGCAATAACTGTTCTTTTCATATCGGCGGCCAAAACAAGTGAAACAAAGTTAGTGCAAAATGTTTAAATTTGCAGTATAAGAAGCACGCAAGAATGAAAAGCATAGTCACTTTCGGAGAGATTCTGATGCGCTGGTCCAAAAACGGGGCCAGGCGTTTTTCGCAGGGATACGATTGGGAAGGCCATTTCGGTGGCTCTGAAGCCAATGTGGCCGTATCGCTAGCCACTCTCGGCAATAAAGTAGGCTATGTTTCCCGAGTGCCTCAAAACGAGGTGGGCAACGCCTGCCTCAGGGAACTCGCCAGCTACGGCATCGACGTCAGCGGAGTGGTCCGCGGCGGAGAGCGCCTGGGCAGCTACTATTTCGAGGCCGCCTCCGGGCAGCGCCGTTCCAAGGTCATCTACGACCGTGACGGATCCTCTTTCTACTCCTCCGCCCCCGGCATGTTCCCCTGGAAGGATATCTTCAGCAGGACGGATATCTTCCATTGCTCTGGAATTACCTGCGCCGTCTCCCCTTCCGCCACCGCCGCCACCTTCGAGGCAGTCAAGACCGCGAAGGAGATGGGCCTCCGCATCACCTGCGACATCAACTTCCGCAAGAACCTATGGAAGTATGAAGGCGCCGATGCCCACGGCACACTGCACGACCTCATGCAGTACAGCGATTTCATCTTCGGAGACCAGGATGAATGGGAGGTTGCCACCGCTATGCCCCAGATTCCTATGACTCACATGGAGGCTGATACTGTTCTGGATATGGAGGCCTACGGGCGCTATTTCGAGGAGATGCATCGGCAATTCCCCAACTGCGGAGCGATGATGCTCGGCCTGCGCAACCAGATCACCACTAACCGGCACACTCTCACCGCCCTGCTGTGGCACCACGGCACCATCTACCAGGGCAAAATCTATGACATCTACCCTATAGTGGATCCTGTCGGTGTGGGAGACGCCTTTGTGGCGGCGTATATCCACGCCGCAGAGAAATGGCCGGAGAATCCCCAGCTCTGTCTGGACTTTTCGATCGCAGCCGCCCAACTCAAGAACTCTATCGTGGGCGACTTCAATCTTGTTACCGAGGAAGAAATCCTCAGTTTCTGCTAGAACTCGATATCGATTCGAGGTGCGGTGAATGAATTGATGCTGGCCTTGGCCTCCGTCAGGTAGTAAACCGCGGTATTGTCATCCTTCTCGTCGTACATGGCACGGAGGGTGGGATTTGCGTCCAGCACAGCCTTCTTGATTTCCACACGGGGATCTTCCACAAGTTTAGCGGTCACGCGGAGCCATTCGCTGCCGTTGTAGGCGCAGATGGCCACCTTGGGATTGACGGCAATCTGATGGGCCACATCCTTCACATGTCCGGTCTGGATGTAAAGTTTGCCTTCGATGATTTCAGCTATTCCGAAAGGACGGATCTGAGGCTGATCGCCGCCTGTAGTCGCGAGGAAAAACACGCCCGCATCGTGGAGGAATTTCTGGACTCTTTGCATAATATCCTTGGTTGTTTGATATCAGTTATTAACTCTGGCGCCGCTAAGATAGTGTTTTTTTATCAAATCCCCATATTTCTAGCGCTTTAGCGACTGGGAAGCCATCGAAATCCGCAATTTGAACGTCTTCTTGCCCTTGTAATAGAACAAATCCAGTGTATTTCCGTCGTTTTCGAAATATATCGTATTGAGGAACTTATACCTCCCGCGATTCTTGCAGACCGGCTCGCACCAGACGAGCGTATATTCCCCCGTCCGCTTGTTGGCAGCGCAGATTACTGTATAGCCGCGGATATCGAAAAGGGCAGCGTTGTAGCTCTTGCCACGCTCCTTCGCCGATTTCTTATAGGCCGCGACGATGGAACTCTCCGGATCCAGCACTCCGAAGGTAAGCCGGGTGGCGCTGGTTTCCGCCTTGGGATTCTTCTCCTTCCACCAGCGTATGGATGCATCCGTGAGGATATCCGCCTTCGCCAGAGGCACGAGGGAAGGATTCTCCCTCAAGCGCGCGGCGAGCCAGTAGGTCTCCGCCGGCAGCGTCAGCCCCTCCATCCATTCCGGGCTCTCCCCCTCTATGCGGTAGGATTCCCCCTCCGCCGGAGTGATGGGATTGCCGTAGAAGATGGCCTGGTTGGCGATATCCTCCTCCGGCAGATAAAGGATCTCCACGTACTCCGAATCCCCGTTGAGATAGGCGAAGTGCAGATAATTGCGCTTGCCGAGCGGGGAGATGACCTCCAGCGGCTGAGCCAGTCTGGACGGCGCCGGAGAGTCGGAAAGGGAGTGCACGGGGATGTCCCGGAAGCCCTCCTCCACCCCCTTGGGAGATAGGATCTTCAGTACGAACCCGGGGTAGAGCGCCAGCACATGATCCACGCCGTCCTTGCGCCAGCCGATGGCATCAAGGCACTCTCCTGCTATGCCCAGGGCCTCTTCGTGGGAGATCTGGCTGGTCCGCCGCATCAACTCCAGGGAATCCCTCAGGCTGATCACCTTGGGAGCATAGAAATCGTTCGGATACTTCTGCAGATACTTCTCCGCCGCAGCGAGAGTGGGCTTCTTGAGAAGTTTTTTATATCTGGACGTTTCTTTCTTGGTCTGTGCGGATGCGCCCAAAGGCAACGTCATCAGCAGGATGGCGGCCAGCAGGGGCAGGAGTTTGAGAGAGGATTTCATCTTTCGGCTATCTTTATCCTTGCAAAGATAGCTTTTAATTGCTAAATTCGCATGATTAATAATCTCCATAATTATGAGCCAATTGCATGTTATCAACCACCCCATGATCCAGCACAAGCTGACCATCATGCGTAAGAAAGAAACCGGATCCAAGGACTTTCGTGAACTTCTTAAAGAAATCGCTCTTTTGATGGGCTACGAGGTAACCCGGGACCTCCCTCTGGAAGATGTGGATATCGAGACTCCTATCTGCAAGATGACAGCCAAGGAAGTCGCCGGTCGCAAATTGGCCATTGTTCCCATCCTGCGTGCCGGTCTCGGCATGGTAGAGGGGCTGCAGACACTTGTTCCAGTGGCGAAAGTCGGCCATATCGGCCTCTACCGCAATGAGGAAACCCACGAGCCTGTGGAATATTACTGCAAACTGCCGGAAGATATCGATGACCGCCTGGTCATCGTGACCGACCCTATGCTCGCCACCGGCGGCAGCGCATGCGACGCTATCACCATGCTCAAGAAGCGCGGATGCCACAATGTGCGCCTGATGTGCCTCGTTGCCGTTCCAGAGGGTATCGAGAAAGTGCGGACCACGCACCCGGATGTAGATATCTATGTTGCCGCAGTCGACGACCACCTCAACGAGAACGCCTACATCGTTCCCGGCCTCGGTGACGCCGGCGACCGCATCTTCGGCACGAAGTAATCTTCTTAAGGTTTATTCCGACAGGATCTCCATCAGGCCGGTATTGACCCAGACATATTCCCTCCCGACTCTGGTCTTCGAAAGGAGACCGAGTTTTTCCAATTGCCCCAGGTATTTCTTGGCCGTATTGACGCTTTTGATCGAGCCGGACATCAGTTGCCTGGGGCTGATGTATGGAATGCTGAGAAGCACTGAATCATCCATACGGTCCAGTTGAAGGCCATTCTGGCGTATGGTCTCATCCATTTTTTCCTGAAGGTCCTGGATGCGTTGAATGAGGTCCATGGTAAGACCTGAAGCGCAGCAGATGCTATTCAGGGTATGCATGACCCACTGCCTCCAGTTTCTTGAAGTGCCTACGCTCTTCACTGCAGCGGAGTAGTCATTGGGATGCCGGATATAGCATGCGCTCAGGCAAAAACATGGTTGGCTGAGAAGCCCTTCCTGAATAAGATAGAGAATGTTGATAAGGCGCCCTGCCCTGCCGTCCCCATGCACGAATGGCTGAGTGGCTTCGAACTGATATTGAAGCATAGCCATCCTGAAAAGAGGGTCTTTAGGAAGGTTGTAGGTGTTGTTTATAAACTGTGTCAAGAAGGTCATTGTCTGTGTTTCGACAGCCTTATTCTTGAAATGACCATAGCCAAGGCCGCTCCTGAGTTCGGAATAAATATTCAGTAGCGTTTCTTCTGTTAAACGCTTTCCGCCGGCGATATTAACACTCTCGTTTAAAAGGATATCCTGGTATTTGTTTACTAAAAAGTTCGTTTTCCGCAGGCCATCGAGGGCGCAACTGGTTCTCGCCTCGCGGAAAACGATGGCCTTGATGTATAGTTCACGGTTCGGGAGCCTGGAAACAAAACCATCCAGTCGGGACAGCCGGCGGGATGCATCCAGCAGGTTTAACATCAATTCGCTGTCGATTGTCAGGTCCGCCCACGGCGGCAGCATCGGCAGCAAATTGTACTTTACCTGTTTATCGTTTGTTTCCATTCTTCAAACTTGGTCATTTATCTGTCAAAATGGGGGGGTAATTGACAGTAATTTACTGACTTTCAGTCAGTTACACCACATTTTTTCACAAATATAATCTTTCCCCGGATTATTTGTCTTACATTGCCGCGTTTTTTTACGGAATAATTTAAACGTTTAAATATTATGTTTTCTATGAAGAAAAAAGTAGTGTATTCTGCTCCGGTTACGGAGGTCCTCGCCATGAAGAGCGAGGGAGTTATCTGCGGTAGCATCTTGACGACGGCTACCATCGCTTCTTTTGACCCGGTGAGTACGGGTGTCGATTATGATTTGCAATCTTGGGACTAATGGAGGGTAAGATTATGAAAAAGTATTTCGCAATCATTGCGCTTGCTTCCCTTACTCTGGTTGCATGCGAGAAAGTTCAGGAGTTCTTCGATGACTCTGACGATGTTACTACTATCTATGCTATTGCCGGTGCAAACAATACCAAGACCACGGTCAATGGGCTTAACGTTCTTTGGAGTTCTGGCGATGTCGTTGCTGTTGCTAATGAAAATGATGAAATTGTCGAGTTCACGCTGAAAGGCGGAGCCGGTTCTAACGAGGCCAGCTTCGAAGGCACTCTTGGCGGAAAGGAACTCGGCACCTATGCCGTTTACCCTTCTACTACAAACTCTGCCGTTTCAGGCACAACCGTTTCCGTGGATTACCTTGATACCTGGGCTTATGGCAAGACCGAAGTTCCTATGTGGGGTAAGAAGGTGAGCGAATATAGTTTTTACAATGTCGGCGGTGCAGTTTTGGTTACATACAGCAACGTTCCTGCTACCACCAATGGTAAACACTTTGTCTTCACCAGCAACAAGAACATCACCGGAACTGTTACTGTTTCCAATCTTGGCGGCACCCCTGCAGTCAGCACTCCTGCTGGAGGCAATACTGTGACCATCACAGGCATTCCCAGTGATGCAACTTCCGTATCAGTGATCGTCCCTGTACCTGCCGGCACCGATTACAACATCACTGCAGCTCTGTACGAAGATTCTACTGACGCACTTGTTCCCGGCACCCTCAAGGCTGCTACCGGCAGAACGTTCAAGATCAACAACATCACCAAGTTCGACGACGTCGACCTGACCCCTATTATTACTATCGAGACAAGTTCACCTATTGCTGTTGCCAGCACTGCTTCTACTGACAATGCTATTACCTATAACATTGCCAATGTTGCTGCAGGTGAAGAAGTTACTACTTCCGCCAATGTGGCCTGGATAGAGAATGTTACAGTCGTTGACGAAACCACCGTCACCTTCGACGTTGCTCAGCAGCCTCAGGGTGGTGCAGGACGTAGTGGTGAGATTACCCTCAGTTATAATGGAGCATCCAATGTGGTTGTCACCGTCAACCAGGATCCCGCTCCGGTGATTAATGTCAGCACCACAACTCCTCTATATGTCAAGGAAACTGGCGAGAGCAGTCAGTCTGTATCTTATACTATCAGCTATCCGACCGCAGGCTCAGCACTTACTGCCGCCGAAAGTCTGGATTGGGTGTCCACTCCTGTCGTTGGAGCAAATGCTGTAACTTTCACCGTTACAGATCAGACACATGGTGCCAATGCCCGTTATGGCATCATCACGCTGAACTACCCTAACGCCAACCCTGTATCGTTCTATGTTTCTCAAGAAGGTAAGGTTTACACGCTTAGCGGAACTACCAATAATAATACACAAAGTGGTGTCAAGGATAATGGAATCTCCTGGAGTGGTGACGTTAGTGTTGGGAACCAATGGCAAATAACAGGTACTAAGAATCAGACGCAGACTAAAGAATTCCACAGCACCACGGAAATGCCATACAATGTCACCAGTGTCGATTTTACTATGGGTGGTTACAATGCCGTTGATTCGATCGAATCATTAGTTATTTCAGCGCATAGCGGTAGCAGTACTGGAACTGAAGTAGGTTCTACATCTATTTCGGGAAGAAATAATATCGTGAACAAAACCAATACACTGACTATTGGTGCGGGTGTTGACTGTACAAATAAATACTACAAGTTCAGCTTTAATAGTATTTACTTTAAGAATAATAATTATATTAACTTCACCAGTGCAGTATTCTACGGCTTTATTGTTAACTTCAACTAGGCCTTAATCCATAGGATAACGTTCAGCCTGTCGCAGCGACCGCAAGGTTGCTGCGACTTGTTTTATTGAGCAATGGTGAAGGAGACGGTGGCGGTGGAGCCGTCCTGGTCCACTACAGTGATGGTATGGGGACCGGGGGCGGGGGCGAGGAGGAGTTCGTGGCGGAGGGTGGTCTCACCGACATAACTGCGGTCCAGGTGCCACCAGAGCGTGGCATCGGGGCGATGATGAGCCACCCGGAAGACGATTCCTTCCACTTCACCCGAGAGCTGGCGCGGCAATGCCAGCACCGCACCACTTTGCGGATAGATAAACTGAACGGCAGCACCCGCAGTGCGCGAAACCGCACCGGTATATTCCGGATGCTTCTGCCGGTAATACCACTCCATCGCCGGAGGAAGCACGAACTCACCGCTGCCATGATACGGGCAAGGATCACTGTCCAGGCCTTTTTCCGGTAACTGCATGCTGACTGCCGGGCAATCCGGCCCTGCCAGATGCCCGGAATCCTTGCATACATCTGCCCAGATCCCGCCTGATGGCTCAGGGAACCAGGCATCGCTGCGAGGCAGCAGATTCAGGATATCGAACAACACGGGTCCTGCGGTTCGAGCGCCGACAAGCCCCGGCACCCCCTGGCCCTCGGCATTGCCTGCCCAGACGCCAATAGTATAAGCCGGAGTCATTCCCACGGCCCAGGCATCCCGGAAGCCATAACTGGTGCCTGTCTTCCATGCCGCTTTGCGCACGGAACCAATCAGCCTCCAGTCCAGTTGGTCAGGCCGGTTCACCTCCTTTAGCGCCTCATAAGTATACCATCTCGCCAGCGCATCCTCGAACGGAGCCTCTCCACGCACGAATGCGGAATATGCGGCCGTAATCTCATCCAACCTGGCCTCGGCACCTCCCAGAATCAGCGACAGCCCGTAGTGCTCCGGCGATTCGGTGATGGTAGAAAGCCCCGCATCCCGCAGCACCGACCAGAACTTGGGGATGCCATATTGCCTCAGCAGGAACACCGAAGGCACGTTCAGAGAACGCGCCAGGGCCTCGTCGGCGGGCACCGCGCCATAGAACTGCCGGTCGAAATTCTGCGGAGCGAAGCCACTCAGATTCACCGGCACATCCGCCAGCAGAGTGCGCGGAAGGATGGTGCCGTCCTGAAGTGCGGCGGCATATAAAAAAGGCTTCAGAATACTTCCGGTAGAGCGGGGAGAGGAGGCTATATCTACCTGTCTGCCTGGGCGTTCACGCTCTAGAGAGGCGTTCCCCACATAGGCAACGATCTGCCCAGTGGCATTATCTATCACCAGTGCAGCCATATCTGCAATCCCCTCCCTCGCCAGTTCATCCGAACGCCGGTTCACGGCAGCCTCCACCGCCATCTGGAGTGGCAGGGAGATTCCGCTTCGGGTGCGCTCCCCCCTCGGGCATCTTTCAACATAGTGCGAAGCCAACGAAGGCAGAGGCAACGGCTCGTCCGGCAGGGGTTCCTCGCAAGAGGCTTCATAAGTCTCGGGAGATATATCCCCGTGGTCCAACAGTCTCTTCAGCAGGCGGTTACGTTTCTGCAGCAGCTCCTCCCTGCCCCGTCCGGGATGCAGGGTTGCAGGAGCATTGGGCAGCACCGCCAGAGTGGCGGATTCTCCCCAGGATAGTTCGGATGCGGGCCGGCCGAAATAGCGCCACGAGGCAGCCTCCAGTCCCACCACATTCCCCCCGAAAGGGGCGTGGGAGGCATATAGCGCCAGGATCTTCCGCTTGGAATGGCGCAGCTCCAGCCGCGTCGCCAGCACCGACTCTATCATCTTCTGCCAGACAGTTCTTTCCTTCTGGCGCGAGAGGCGTATGACCTGCATGGTGATGGTGCTTCCTCCGCTCACCACATGGCCGCTGCGGATATTATCCCTCGCGGCACGGAGCATCGAGAAAGGATTCACTCCCGGGTGATGCCAGAAGTGCCGGTCTTCGAACTGCACCAGCGCAGTGGCAAAGCGCTCCGGCACGGCATCGCAGGGCGGAAAGCGCCACTGCTGATCCGCGGCTATCCTCGCACCGAGAAGATCCCCCTCGGCACTTTCCACCACGGTGGAGTAGCTAACGCCCTTGAAGAGTTTGCGCGGAAGACAGAATAAATATCCCAGCAGCAGTATCGCTACTGCTGCCAGGATCAGATTTTTTCGCGTCAGCCGGAATGACATTTATCGGGTAACTACCGCCTTGCCGGAGGCAGTCGCAGCATTCACGGACGGATCGTACATGGCATCGCAGACCACTGCGGGCTGCACGAAGGAGCCCTCATAAGCGGCCCTCAGTTGCACCCGGAAGGTCTTGAAGTGGCCGGCCGGAAGCGCGAAGTACCAGTTCACACGATCGTCGCGGATATCCTTATAATCGTATCCGTCTTCGGCGGTGGAGCCACCCTGCATACGCTCGTTCACGATTTCCCATCCGGAAGGAATGCCGAAGGAAAGCGCGAGATTCTCGTGGGAACGGACTGCGTCGCCGACCACTTTGATGGTTGCAACGAAGCGTGTTCCCTGCGCCAGACTGGCAGGATTGATGCTGCGCCCGTTCTCATCGGCATATCGTACCTCCAGTGCCAGGCCATTGGAAACAGCCTTCTTGTTGGCCACGCGGGAGACCTTCAGCACAGTGCCGTAGAGCACGCCATCGGCGAGATTCTCCACAGCGGACGGTCCGGAAAGCGGCACCGTCACCATCGAAGACGCGGAAGCCACTTCCTTGCCAGAGACCTTAGCGTGTATCGCTGAGGTGCCGATCTTTTTGTGCAGATGACCGAGCGCGATTGCCGCGAAGGCGCTTTCCTGAGTGGACATGCTGCGCACGGGCAGATCCTGTGCCAGCGCAAGTGCACCCACCACATCGTCGTTGAGTGCCAGGGCGTCCAGAGCGATGTACTGATCCCGCAGGCTGGTTCCGTAGGTAATATTATAAGGTTCGTATTCCTCGAACTTGCTGCTCAGGCCGTTCAGCAGGCCGGTGCCGATGGCCGCCTTGCCGCTCAGCACATATGCCGAAGACAGCATCCAGGTGGCCTGGGTGCCGATATTTCCGGCTTCTTTCAGTCTGTTCATACCTGCCAGGTTCGGAGTTCCGGCCACGGCCAGGGTATAGAGACGGTAGGCTTCGTCCAAGTTGGAGAAGAAGTTGTTCCCGGCCAGACGGAAGACCTGAGTCATCTTGTTCTGATAGTTCTTCCAGTTCCTGAGAACTCCGGCGTTCACCTCGAAGCCTTCCTTGGAGGCCTCAGTGAGGAATTGCCCTGCCATAGAGGATACCCAGGTGACGGAGTTGCCGCTGAGCCAGTAGGCAAAGCCGCCGTCCGGCTGCTGGCGGGAGTAGAGTTCCTTAATGATATCGGGGATCTGCGCGCGGGCCTCGTCCGCATCCTCCTTCGGAAGGATGGGAAGCAGGTGCAGCAGCGTCAGGCCGCGGGCGCTCAGCTGTTCTGCGCAATTGTATGGATAGTCCCGCATGCTCAGATACAGCCTTCGCACATCCACTGCCGGGAATGCCGCCAGCTGGAGCGAAGTGCCATCCACCTGCCTGGAGCCGCCCTTTTCCAGGGTGAACGGCTCAACCGTGGTAACGGCAGGGTTCGGGTTGCGCACTTCCAGGGCGATGGTCTCGGAGGCCTTGTAAGATCCGCCGGAGGCACTGACCTTGATGTGTGCCACGCCCTCGGAATCGGAGGCCACCAGAGGGAACTGCAGCAACTTATCTCCCTTGGAGGAGAACTGCGCAGTCTTGGTGCCGCCGTCGGAAAGCGGGCCGTCGCATTCTACCTTCACCGCCACATTGCCTATGCCATCTTCCATGGCGAAGACATTCACGGCGGCAGATACCTGCTCGCCGCATCCCAGCACCCTCGGAAGGGTTGTCACCAGCATCAGCGGGCTCTGCACGGCAACCGTCTTTTCCGCATTGCCATAGGCACCCTCGTGACCGGCAATCACCATCACCCTCACGCTACCCACATACATGGGGAGGCGGAGTTTGAGCACGTCGGTGCCCTTGCTGACGGTCTTGGGACCCTGGAAGAGCACTACGGGGTTGAAGCGGTTATCTTTGCGGGCGGCGCGGAGAGCATCTTCATCACCACCGATGGCTGCCACCGGCGAGAGTTTGCTCCCGAATGCACCTATCACCTGGTCGTAGAGATCCCAGGTATCTACGGTGAGGGCCTCGTCCCTGTACATCCTGCTCCAGGGATCCGGGGTCTTGAAGGCGGTCAGATCCAGCAGGCCTTCGTCCACGATGGCCAGGGTGTAGGTCATGGGCTTGCCGTTGCGTTCAGACACCTTCACGGTGAAAGTCTCTTCCGGATGGATGACATCCGGCATGCTCACCACAGGTTCGAGGTGCGAGGCGGGGTTATCCACCTTGATCCGCTGCACACCGTAGAGGCGTATGGGCAGGTCGTTGGAGGATGAGCCATATGGCTGAAGCAGAGTCACTTGCGCATAAATATTCGGGGCCATCTCCGGAGTAACCTTGAAGCTCCAGGGAGTATCCTTGGAGGATGTCTGCACCCACTCGCGGGCAATCACTCCGCTGGCATTCTCCAGGCTCACCAGCGCCTGTCCTCCCTCGGCGGCGGGGATGTAGAGAGTTGCCTTCTCCCCTACCTGATAGGAGGCTTTGTCGCAAGAGAAAGTGAGCATGGTCAGGGCCTCGGGATCCCCACGGTCGGCGCGGCCGCGATATTCCGGCCAATCGACCATGAAGGATGCTCCGCAGATGTGCCCGGAGGCCTTGTCGCGGGCCAGCACCAGGTACTTGCCCCAGTCGGGATAATCTACCCGGAAGCTAAAACTCGCATCCTGAGTACCGGAAGTCAGCTCGCCGCTGGTAATCTTCTTTACGGAGGATCCGTTTACATAGGCGTCCAGCGAGCCGCCGGCATTGTCCCACCACCAGCTCCAGCCGGTCTTGTAGACAGCATATTCCACCTTGTGCCCGCTCAGGCGCTTGCCAGATGCATCCAGCACCACCAGGCTGAACTTGTGGTCTTTATCCGTCTCCAGATACTCTCCCTCCGGCTTGCGGACTCCCACGTAGGATGAATAAGGAGAGTAAGGGATGGTTTCAGTAGTGAAGCTTTCATCTCCGCCCGGCTCCTGCACGGTGGTGACCACGAAGGCCTGGAGCATGCCGGGGGCGTTCTTTGCCGCCGGGAGTGTGACTCTGGTGCTGAGGTTGCCTCCAGCATCCAGTCTGGCATTGAAGAGTTCCAGTTCCTGGGAGTCGTAGCCCGAGGAAGGCTGGGAGAAGATGTATTTCTCGAAGCCTTTGAAGGGGGCGCCGCTTGCTTTGCGGAGGGTGATCTGCGCACGCGCAGGCATGTTTCCAGCCACTCCACCGGAGAGCCAGGAGGCAGTGGCGTTGATCTGCACCGACTTACCCGCTTCCATCACGGAAGGATAGGAGGTTGTGATTTTCAGGCGGTTGGGCTTGATAGCCTCGACGTGCAGGGTCTTGTGGAAACTGCTGCCGCCGACCTTGAGATATGCGTTCCAGTATCCCGTGGGATCATCTGCCTTGGTGGGGATGGCAAAGCTGAAGAATCCGTCCGTGCCCTTGCGGGTGGCCTTGGAGTAGAACTGGCCTGCAGGAGTATATACCTCCAGAGTCGCAGGATGATCCGCCGGCAGAGTCTTGCCGCGATCCGCGATGATTGCCGTCACATGGAGAGTGTCGCCGGGGCGCCATACTCCCCTCTCGCCGTAGATAAATGCCTTGATGCCCTGCTGGAGCACTTCTCCACCCACGTCGAAACGGCTGACGGAGCGCTGGTTCCCGCTCGTTACTTTTAGATATGCAGAACTGCCGCCGGCCTTGGCCACTACGGCGAAAGGCTTGCGGTTCACATCCAAAGTAAGACATGCCAGGCCATTGCCGTCGGTCTTGCCTCTGGCTATGCTCTGCAGCTGAAAATCAAACACTTCCACCTTTGCGGCGGAAACAGGCTTGGCGCTGATAAGGTCGGTGGTCGCAACCCAGATCTGGTTGCCTCCGGCATATTCCGCCATCAGTCCAAGATCGCTGGAAAGCAGCTGAACTGCGGGGAAACGGCTGGCTTCCATATAGTAGGATGGCTTGGTGGGATCCTCGGATTCCTGCCACTTGTACTCATCCCAATCGTAGTAATTGTCCCAGTAGTAGGGGTTGGGGGTGTCCCACTCCTTCTCTTCCGCGGGTGTGGGTTTACTCAGGGGCCTGAGCGTATTCACCGGCTCCTTGCCTCCGTAGAGGCTCTGGTCCTGTCGGAAACTCAGGCGGATGCGGTAGATTTCCCCGGGCTCCTGCTTGAACAGGCCGCTCAGGTAGATGCTGTGGTCGTTCCACTGATGGAGGTTGAGAGATGCATCCAGGGGAATATCTCCCTTATAGATTAGACGCCCGCTGCGGCGGAGATCGCTCTGCCCGTTCAGGTTGTTATCCTGCAGGAACATGAGGATATTCTTCTCGTAAATCTTCACCACACGCACTTCCACGGCCGAAAGATTGACCGCGCTGAACGGGAGGATCAGGCTT
>JAGCUK010000080.1 GCA_017962925.1 Bacteroidales bacterium | reverse complement strand
GGGCGGCAACTCCGCAGCAAAATCAGATTCATCATACCCGTTCGTAATCAGATGAACGGGGGTGGAGGTCATGGACGCAAAGTCGGCCTGAACGCGGGGAGTCACCGAAATCACGGCATCCGCCTCGTCCAGCACAGCCTTCTCCAACTTGAAATGCCTGCGACGTACCCATGGCAGCAACGGCAGATTCTCAAAGTAGAACATTCGTGTCCAGGGATCCCGGAAATCCGCCACCCATGGCACCCGGAGGGCGCGCTTCAGGCCGCGGCCGATCAGATGCACCGACTGCGGAGGGCCCGTCGTAACTATCACATCCACAGGATGTTCAGATAAATACCTACATAAAAAACCTACTGACGGACGCACCCATCCGGCACGCGGATCGGGCACAAAGAAGTTGCTCCGCGCCCACAGCATCAGCTTCTGCTTCCAGCTCTTCTTCTGAGCGTTTATCGGGTTTACCCCCGCCCCCTTGCCGGAACCGCGACCCATCAGCTTATGGTATATGGCATACGGCTCGCGTATGGGCTGCTTCAGCACCTCAACCTCGGCGGGAATCTCCGCCAGAAGGCTCTCATCCACGGCAAGTTGCTCCGGATTGGACGGTGTATAAACTACAGGCTGCCAGCCGAGCGAAGGCAGATATTTGGCAAATTTGACCCAGCGCTGGACTCCTGAACCCCCGGTCGGAGGCCAGTAATAAGATATGATCAGAACCCTACGCATCGAGCCCTATCTCCTCTTTCATCGCCCGCAGCAGGTCGAAGGCCTGCATCGGGGTCATGTTATTCAGGTCGGCACCCTCCAGACGGGCACGCAGGGCACTCAGGGTAGGATCGTCGAGCTGGAAGAGGTTCAGCTGTACGCTGCCATCGTCCTGCACAGAACCGGCCGAGGCCACTGCCTTAACGCTATTTTCCTTACGCTCCAGATCCTTAAGCGTCCGCTCGGCACTCTCCACAATCTCCCGAGGCATCCCCGCCAGACGCGCCACGTGAATACCGAAGCTATGCGACACTCCGCCCTCCGTCAGCTTCCGCAAGAATATAATATCCTTCCCCACCTCCTTGACGGCGATGTGGTAGTTCTTCACGCGGGGGTAGATCTCTTCGAGGTCGTTCAGTTCGTGGTAGTGGGTGGCGAACAGGGTCTTGGCCCCCTTGCCGAACTTGTGGATGTACTCCACCAGGGCGCGGGCGATGCTCATTCCGTCGTAGGTGGAAGTGCCGCGGCCGATCTCGTCGAGCAGCACCAGCGAACGGGCGGAAAGATTGTGCATTATCATCGCCGTCTCGAGCATCTCCACCATGAAAGTAGACTCTCCGCGAGAGATGTTGTCGGTGGCGCCGACGCGGGTGAAAATCTTATCGAAGTATCCTATTTTGGCGGATGCGGCGGGCACGAACGAACCGGCCTGGGCCATCAGCACTATCAGCGCCGTCTGCCTCAGCAGTGCAGACTTACCCGCCATGTTCGGGCCGGTCAGAATCATTATCTGGGTCTCCGAAGAATCCAGATGGACGTCGTTCGGCACGTATTCTTCTCCCGGAGGCATCAGTGTCTCGATGACAGGATGGCGGCCGGCCTTGATGTCCAGCACAGTGCCGTTGTCCACCTCCGGGCGGCAGTATCCATGCTCGATTGCCTGCACCGCAAAGCCCGAAAGCACATCCAGCTGCGAAATGATTTCGCAGTTGGTCTTGATATCCTTGATCGCCTTCTGCACCTCGGCAATCAGTGCGCCGTAGATGCGGGTTTCGAGTTCATAGATATTCCCTTCCGCCCCCAGAATCTTCTGCTCGTATTCCTTAAGTTCCTCTGTGATATAGCGTTCCGCGCCCACCAGGGTCTGCTTGCGCACCCATTCCGGCGGCACCTGGTCCTTGAATGTGTTGCGCACTTCCAGGTAGTATCCGAACACATTGTTGTAGCCTATCCTCAGTGAAGATATGCCGGTGCGTTCGATCTCCCGCTGCTGCATTTGCAGGAGGAAATCCTTACCTCCGGTGGAGATCGCCCGGAGCTCGTCCAGCGTCTTGTCCACGCCGGCGGCGATCACGGGGCCCTTGCCTATCTGCGCGGCGGGATCTTCCGCCATGGTGGATTCGATCTTCGCGAGCAGCTTCCCGCAATTCTTCATCCCCCGCAGAAGCTTGTCCATAGCCTCCACCCCCGTATCGGAGCAAAGGGCCTTGATGGGCTCCATCTGCCTAAGGGACCTGCGCAGCTGCATCATTTCGCGGGGCAGAAGCCTGCCGGTGGCGGCGCGGGAGAGGATGCGTTCGAGGTCGCCCACGTCGGAGATCAGCCTCCGTACCTCATCCAGCGGCCCGTCGTTATCGAAGAAGAACTGCACGCAATCGTAGCGGGCGTTCAGCGCGGAGCGGTCCATTATCGGCATCGCCAGCCAACTGCGGAGCAAGCGCGCGCCCATGGGAGATGAGCAGCGGTCGAGCACGTCCACCAGGCTGGTGCCTTCTTTTCCGGCGTTGGATGCAAAAATCTCCAGGTTGCGAATGGTGAAGCGGTCCATCCACACAAACTTTCCTTCGTCGATGCGGGAGATACTGCAGATATTCCGCAGGCCAGTGTGATGCGTCTGTTCGAGGTAGTAGATGAGGGCGCCGGCAGAGCAGATGGCGAGAGGGTATGCCTCCACGCCAAAGCCCTTCAGGGACTCTACCCGTAGCTGACTGCGCAGCTTTTCCGCGGCGGAATCATACACGAACGCCCATTCCTCGAGGGGGGTGATATAGTAGTTGCCGAATCGTTCCTTCACGCCCTTGATGCAATCCCTCTGCGCCACCAGTTCTTTGGGGGCGAAGGATGCGAGGAGGGTGGAGATGTAATCCAGCGATCCCTGCGCGACCTTGAAAGTGCCGGTGGATGCGTCCAGGAAGGCGGCACCGGCGAGGTCGTTGTCGAAGGTGAGCCCGCAGAGGAAGTTGTGCTCTTTCTGCTCCAGCATCCCCTCGCTGAAAGCAACGCCCGGGGTGAGGATCTCCGTCACTCCGCGCTTGACCAGCTTCGCCGCCGCCAGCTTGGGATCTTCCAGTTGATCGCAGATGGCAACCTTGTAGCCGGCGCGCACCAGTTTGGGCAGATACTGCGCCATCGCATGATGCGGAATTCCGGCCATGGGAGTATCCCCTTTGTCGCCATTGCTTTTGCGTGTGAGCACAATCCCCAGCACCTTGCTGGTGATGAGCGCGTCATCGCTGTACGACTCGTAAAAATCGCCTACGCGGAACAGCAGCACCGCCTCAGGATTCTGAGCTTTGATGCTGAAATACTGCTTGAGCAACGGGGTATCTTCGGGGGCCTTTGCCATATCAAGGCAAAGATAAGAAAATTATAGTAGATTCGTTACCGCAACGGCCACTATCATAACAGGGGCGGCGTAACGTATCAGGCCATAGAGGAAGCGGGATTTGATGTGGGTCAGCACCTGCTCGCGAGGCATCACCCATCCGATGATGATTGCGAAAATGAGGGCGCCGGCCATCATCAGCACATTGGAGGAGACGAAATCGCAGGTATTAAAGACCTTGGGCACCACGGCGCAGGCGGCTCCCAGTATGCCGGCGAACAGGAATACCAGGAACGACGCCTTGGGGCGCGATAGGTTCTTCTGCTCCACCAACCATGCCACTATCACCTCCAGCAAGGAAATGGAGGAGCTGAGGGCCGCAATCAGGATGGCGAGGAAGAAAACTACCGGCAGCACGTAGCCCATGTGGGAGAAGATGACCGGCAGGGTTTCGAACACCAGCGAAGGGCCTGCGGAGGGCTCGATCCCAGCCGCGAACACCGCCGGCATAATAGCAAATCCTGCAATCAGCGCGAAGCCTGTGTCGAAGAACGCCGTCCATGCGCCGGCCTCGATAACACTCTCATCCTCACGCATATAGGAGGCATAGGTAAGGATGGTGCCTATGCCCAGGGAGAGGCTGAAGAAGGATTGCCCGAGGGCAGCGGCGATGGCAGGACCGTCGAGTTTGCTGAAGTCGGGTTTGATCAGGTAGGTCACGCCTTCTCCGGAGCCGGGAAGGGTCAGGGAAACTACCGCGATCACCACCATCATCACCAGAAGAACCGGCATCGAAACCTTGGAAAACAGGCCTATCCCCTTATCTACTCCGGCGGCGACGATGCCCGCGGTGAGGCTGAGGAACACCAGCATACAGCTGACGCTTTCCGTGGGAGAAGAACTCATCCCCGCGAAAACCTCACGGGCCTCGGCGATGCTCTTGCCGCTGAACGCACCCGCGCAGGAGCGGATCAGATAGTCGAAACTCCATCCTCCCACCACGCTGTAGAAGGAAAGGATGATGAAAGAGGAGGCGATGGCAATGAACCCCATCTCCTTGAATCTGCCGGACGGGGAGACCTCTTTCATGGCACCGAAAGTGTCTTTGCGCGTGGCCTTACCTATGGTTGCCTCCGCAAAGAAGATGGGCAGAGAAACCACCAGACAGCAGATAATGTAGACAATGATGAACGCGGCACCGCCGTGCTCACCCACCATATAAGGGAAACGCCAGATATTGCCGAGCCCCACGGCGGAGCCGGCCATCGCCATGATCATGGCGAAACGACTGCTGAATTTCCCCCTATTTGCCAATTGTGAATCCCTCCAGAAGGTATTTTACGCGCCTGGAGATAGTTTTGGCGCTGAGCGGATCTGCCTCTTCCGGGCAGGACCTGTTGAAATAGATGACCTTGCCGGTGCGTACGTCCGCCACCATCAGGTAGATGTTGGAGGCATAGGCCGGCAGACCGTTGTCCAGATATGCCGCCGCCCTGCTCCGGACGAAGCCCTCGGAATACACCAGCAAGGCGTAGCGGGTGGAGTTCGTGGTGAGGAAGGCGTGGAGCGCGGAAGGGATGCGGTTGTTTGCCAGATTGCCCGGCTGGAAATCCACCATGGATTCATAATCGCGATCCAGGGACTCCTGGTTGCTGCGGCCGACCACGGTGATGACCTTGCTGATGGGGAGGCCCTGGCTCTCCAGAGCGGCATCGATCAGCATCTCTCCGATGAAGGAAAGACTGTCGGAATAGTAAAACTTATTATTCGATTCCAGCACGTTGACGCGGCAGTAAGGCGCGACCAGGGTGATCTCGTTGACAACGGGAGCGCTTTCCGCCACGTATTTCGAGGTGGAACATGCGCCGGAAAGCAGCACCACGGCCGCGAGGGCGACCAGCTTAATTCTTTTCGTAAACGACAAATTCGAATTCATATCCAGTTTCCGGGTCGATGTGGGTTTCGGAAGTGCTGACACGATGCCAGATTTCCGGGTCGATTTCAGGGAAGAAGGCATCCGCTTCGGGGATTTCGGTATGCACATGGGTGATGTAGAGGCGGTCCATATCCGGCATTGCGGCGCGGTAAACCGAGGCTCCTCCCATGATGAAGCATTTGTCCAGGCCTGTGGCCTCTGCCTCTTTGTAGGCCTCGTCGAACGAATAGACGCAAGTGGCCTCGGGGATATCATCCCCTCCGAGGTTAAGCACTATGTTCTTGCGGCCCTTGAGCGGATGGAAAGGTAGGGAGAAATAGGTCGTACGGCCCATTATGACCGGATATCCGTGGGTGACCGTCTTGAAGTATTGCAGGTCTTCGGAGATGTGCCAGGGCAGCTGACCTTTGACTCCGATTTCGTTCTTGTCGCTGATTGCGACTATGAGGCATTTAAGCATGGCTTGTGCGTTTTTGATTGTCAAAGATAGTGTTTTTTTTCGTACCTTTGAAGATACAACAAATACTATCTCAGATATGACTGTCATCAGCAAAACCCTGTGGGGCAAGGCCCAAGGCAAGGAAATCTATAAATACAAAATGGAAAACGCCTCCGGCGCATACGTAGTGCTGGGGAGCGTAGGTGCCGCGATTGTGGAAGTGCATGTGCCGGATAAGGATGGAAAACTGGGGGATGTGGTGATAGGATATCCCACCGCGGAGAGTTATTTCGCCGACGGCCCCTGCTCCGGCAAGGTTCCCGGGCGCTATGCCAACCGCATCGCCAAGGGGCATCTGGAGGTGGATGGAAAGGTGTACGACCTGCCCATCAACAACGGCCCCAATCATCTCCACGGAGGTCCCCAGGGCTTCCAGAATCAGGTTTGGGAGTCCCGCATAGACGGAGACGCGGTGGAGTTCATGTATTTCTCTCCCGACGGGGAGATGGGTTATCCCGGCAACCTGAAGGTGACCGCCCGCTATGTGTGGACGGACCAGAACGAGCTGGAACTGACCTTCGCGGCAGTGGCTGATGCGCCTACCGTGGTGAACCTCACGAACCATGTTTATTTCAACCTGAACGGAGAGGGCTCCGTCAGCATCGAAAAGCACCTTCTGCGCCTCAACGCATCCGAATATCTGCCTACGGATCAGACCCTGATTCCACTCGGGGAGTCTGAGCCGGTGGCAGGCACGCCGATGGATTTTGTAACCGCGAAGGAGATAGGGCGTGACCTGCGTGCGGATTTCCCAGCCATCAAGATTGGCAAGGGGTACGATGCCTGCTGGGTGATTGACGGAAAGATCGAGGGCCAGCTGGCCGAGGCGGCGGAGCTATCCTCCACCACAAGCGGGCGCGTGCTGAAGGTTTATACCACTCAGCCCGGCGTGCAGATTTATACCGGCAACTGGCTGAACGGCTGCCCCGAGGGCAAGAACGGACACATCTACCACGATTATGATGCCGTGGCTATCGAATGCCAGCACTTCCCGGACAGCCCCAACAAACCGGAATATCCTTCCACCCTGCTGGAGCCGGGTCAGACTTTTGAACAGGCAATAATTTGGGCGTTCGGAACACTATGAAACAATATCTAGACTTACTGCGGCACATCCGCGAAAACGGAGTTATCAAGACCGACCGCACCGGTGTCGGCACCCAGAGCGTATTCGGTTATCAGATGCGTTTCGACCTTTCGGAGGGCTTCCCCCTTCTGACCACCAAGAAGGTGCATCTAAAGTCGATTATTTACGAATTGTTGTGGTTCATTTCCGGGGATACCAACGTGAAGTATCTGCAGGATCATAAGGTGACCATCTGGGACGAGTGGGCCGATGAAAACGGCGACCTGGGCCCGGTCTATGGCCACCAGTGGCGCAGCTGGCCCGCCCCCGACGGACGCAGCATCGACCAGCTTTCGCAGGTGATAGATCTGATCAAGAACCATCCGGATTCCCGCCGCATGCTGGTATGCGCATGGAACCCCGGCGAGGTGGACAAGATGGCTCTGCCGCCCTGCCACTGTCTTTTCCAGTTCTACGTGGCCGACGGAAAACTCAGCTGCCAGCTGTATCAGCGTAGCGCGGACACCTTCCTGGGAGTACCTTTCAATATCGCATCCTATGCCCTCCTGACCATGATGATCGCGCAGTGCTGCGGGCTGAAACCAGGTGAATTCATCCACACCACGGGAGATACCCACGTCTATCTGAACCACTTCGATCAGGTGGCAGAGCAGCTCAGCCGCGAGCCCAGGCCCCTGCCCAAGATGTTGCTGAATCCCGATGTAAAGAGTGTCTTTGATTTTAAATACGAAGACTTCACCCTCGTAGATTACGATCCCTGGCCTGCCATCAAAGCGCCGGTTGCGGTTTAACCCGCCCGCCTCAGGCACCCCCCGGTGGCTTTGCCCACTCGGCACTGGCCACCCTCGGGCGGTTTAGCCCATTCACCCCGCCCCCGTGAGTTTGTTCCGAAAAACACGCGGTTTCGGGAACAAACCTGTCGTTTCGCGGCATTTGTTCCGAAAAACGGCCTAAATCGGGAACAAGTTGGCGAATTCCCGGTGTTTGTTCCGAAAAAGGGCCAATTTTCGGAACAAACTAAAATTCAGGTTGACAAGGACCGATGTTTTTACTACCTTCGCCGAACGCTGCCATTTGTGCGGTGGATTTGTTTGTTGGATTATAAAATGACGGCGCAATGAAAGCCTCTTCATCTTACGGACATCTGTCCCCCTCCCAGCGGGAACAATCCTGCGAATTGACCTTTTTGAACGGCGGTCCTTTCTGGCACATCTGCACAGACGGGCAATCGATGGAGATTATCTGCGAAACGGAGGAAGATTACAAGTTTACCATGACGGTGATTGCGATTGCCGCTGCGCTCACAGGGGTGAGAATCCTTACATTTCAAGTCATGAGCAACCATATCCACGTGATCGTGGAGGCCCTTGAGACAATGTGCAAAGACTTCTTCGCCGAAGTTAAAAGAAGGTTGCGGCGCTATAGGAACAGCAATGGACGTTTCGCCAACTTCGATAATTTCGAGGCCTCTTATTTACCTATAGACAATTTACGCAGTTTGCGGTTCGAGATTGTCTACACCAACCGGAACGGTTATCTGGTAAATCCGTCCTACACCCCGTTCTCTTATCCGTGGGGCGGCGGATACCTTTACTTCAATCCTCATGCATTCGCAACTGACGCCCGGCCTTTCGGCGATCTGACCCGGGACGAAAAACTGAAACTGTGCAGAAGCCGGATTCCGGAACTGCCGGACGGGTATATGGTTCAAAACGATATGATTCTTCCGCAGAGTTTTTGTGCGATTAAATACGGGGAAGCCCTGTTTCGTGATGCGCACCAGTATTATTCCATTGCGTCCAAAAACTACGAGGCCTATTCGGAGATTGCGAAAAAGTTGGGGGACACTGTTTTCCTTACGGACGACGAGATGCTTGCGGCCATATCCCTGCTGGCAAAAAAGAAGTATGGAGACGGCAGAGTTAAACTTCTCCCCAACAACTCGAAAATCGAATTGGCGAAAACCATGCGAAGCGACTATAATGCTTCGGAAGGTCAGATTCAGAGGATGCTTCGTCTGGACAGGGGTGTTGTATCGGAACTATTCGGCAACCGTGCGTGACAGCGCCCGCTCTGTTTGTTCCGAAAAACACCTGATTTTGGGAACAAACCGTCGTTTTTCCGGCGTTTGTTCCGGAAAAATGCCTAAAACGGGAACAAAACGACAGAGAAAGGGGATTCGGTGCAGCCGGGGGCGCGGAATTTGCATCTTTATGCAAGGAATCGCGATTCTGCGGTTTAATTGAATATGAAGTTGAAGATTCTACGGGCCACTGTGGCCCTTGCAATACTATTATCTGGAACGGTAGCAGCACAGACCGAGACGGCGGCGCAAGCAAAAGCGGTAGCACAAACCGGAACAGCGGCACAAGCCAGATCCGCGGCGCAGACCGGGGTGTCGCGCACATCGGGCAAAGCGACTATCAGCGGGTACATCACCGACGCGAAGACCGGGGAGACTTTGATCTCGGCGGGAGTGGTGGCGCGCAAACCAAGCGCAGGGGCGGGCGCAGCGAGCCAGGCAAGCACCGGCCAGGGCATAACCGGCGCGGTGACCAATCCCTACGGCTTCTACACCCTCACCTTGCCGAAAGGACAGCACGAACTGACCGTCTCCTACATGGGATACTCCGACCAGAGCGTCACCGTCAACCTGCAAAGGGATACCACCATCAACTTCATCCTCAGCCCCGACCTCCAGCTCAACAGCGCGACGGTTGTGGCCACCAAAGATGCCGGCATACTGTCTACCAAAATGAGCGCCATTGAGGTCCCCGTGACGGTGATCCAGCAGACGCCTACCCTCTTCGGCGAGGCCGACGTGCTCAAGACCATCCAGCTCATGCCTGGCGTTCAGGCCGGCACTGAAGGCTTCTCCGGCATCTACGTGCGCGGCGGCGGTCCGGAGGAAAACCTCCTCCTTCTGGATGGCATCTCCCTCTACAACGCCGAGCACCTGATGGGCATCTTCTCCATCTTCCAGCCGGAGGCCGTGAAGAAGGTCACTCTCTATAAGGGATCCTTCCCCGCGAGGTACGGCGGCCGCATCTCCTCCATCATCGACATCCGCACCAACGACGGCAATATGAAGGAGTATCACGGCACCGTGAGTGTGGGCGCCATCAGCGATAAAATACACCTCGAGGGCCCCATCATCAAGGATAAACTCGCCTTCAGCGTGAGCGGACGCGGGATGCATACGGTCTTCTTCACCCCCATCCTCCGCGCCAATGACATCAACGCCAACTACTACTTCTACGACCTCAACGGAAAGCTCAGCTGGCGCATCTCCAACAAGGACAGAATCTACTTCAACGCCTACAACGGGCGGGACATTTTCTATTATAAGGATAAGGACAGCGGCACGGTGAGTTACTACGAAAACGAGGGCGAGACCGCAACCGGCCACTACACCTACCAGAACAGCAACGACATCGACATCCGCTGGGGCAACACCCTGGCCGCGATGCGCTGGAACCATGTGTTCAACAACAGACTCTTCAGCAACGCCACGGTGGCCTACACCCGCTACAAAATGCAGATCGGGGTGGATATAGAGCAGACTACGATAGATAAAGGTCTCAAGGACCGCGACCTCTTCAGCATCCTCTACTACTCCGGCATGAAGGACTATACCGCCAAGATCGACTTCGACTACACCCCTTCACCGCAGCATCTGGTGAAGTTCGGAGCGGAGTATGTGAACCACACCTTTATCCCCGAGACCCTCGGCGGACACATGTATGAGAGCGAAGCCTCGAAGGTGTCGATAGATACCACCTTCAAAGCATCCGCCAACGCCATCCTCCGCGGGCACGAGATATCCGTTTATGCGGAAGATGATATCTCCGTGGGCGACCGGCTTACCTTGAATCCGGGCCTGCACGCGGCATTTTTCTACACCCTCGGCACCCCCTACTGGAGCCTGGAGCCGCGCATGAGCCTGAAGTACAATATCACGGAGGATATCTCCGCGAAGGCCGCCTACTCGCGCATGGCGCAGTACGTGCACCTGCTGTCTCCCGCAAAAATAACCCTCCCCGTGGACCTCTGGGTGCCCATCACCGACAAGATCAAACCCGTCACCTCGGACCAGGTCAGCATCGGGGCATACTACAGCGGTGTGCCGGGATGGGAGTTCTCGCTGGAGGGCTACTACAAGTGGATGCACAACATCCTGGAGTATAGCGACGGCACATCCTTCTTCGGCAACTCTGCCAACTGGCAGAAGAATGTGGAGATGGGAGAAGGCCTCGCCCGCGGTGTGGAACTCTTCGTGGAGAAGAAGGACGGCCCCACGACGGGCTGGCTGGGATACACCCTCGCTTGGAGCGACCGCGTATTCCCCGACGGCACCATCAACGGCGGCGCGCCCTTCCCTTACCGCTACGACCGCAGGCACAACATCTCCCTGGTGGTAAATCATCAGTTCAACAAGAAGCTGGCCCTCAGCGCCACCTGGACCTATGCCAGCGGCGGCACCATGACCGTGCCCGAACGCCAGACGCAGGTGGTGTACCCGGACGGAACGGTGGAAACGGAGGATTATTCCCCTTCGCGCAACAACTACCGCCTGCCGCCCAGCCACAGGCTGAACCTCAGCCTCAACCATACCAAACAGAAACGCCACGGACAGGCAGTGTGGAGCTTCGGGGTGTATAACGCCTACAACAACATGAATCCGAATTTCGTGATTTCGGACTACGAAGGTTGGTACGACGACAATATGCTGACGCCCGGCGGAAGGCCGACTTGGAAAAGGAAGCAGACCCTGACCAAGATCACCATCCTGCCTATCATGCCGTCTATTTCATATACCTATAAATTCTAGCGCGATGAGAAAGATTTGTTATTTGATTATGGTTGCGGCACTCCTGGCCGCGTGCGATAATCCGCTGGAATTCAAGCCTGCGAGCAGGGCGGATATGCTGGTACTCAACGGCCATCTTTCGACGGATGAGGAATGGCATACCGTTTATGTGGCGGTAAGTCATACGGAATATGTGAGCGTTGTCACTTCAGGAGAACTGCGCTGCTATGTGAACGGGACGCTGGCCGCCAAAACCACGGATTTGATAGCGATAAACGACGATAGTTATTACGCGACCCCCGGGCGATATTTCCAGTTCAAGGCAGCGTTCAAGACAGGTGACCTTGTAAGGATAGAAGTGGACGCGGCCGGATTCAAGGCCAGCAACGAACAGATTGTGCCGCCTATGCCCACGGTCACCAAGGTGGACACCTTGACCGTAATCCAGCGCAGCGACTGGGGAAGCGTGGACACCTGTTACCGCTTCGATACCACACTCAAGGATGTGGATAAAGAGGATAGCTTCTTCCGCCTGACCATTGTGGACCACAATGACGCAGTTTACTATAAAGACGATGTGGAGATAGGCAAGGGCGTCAACGAAACGCTTCTGTCCTTCTTCGGGGACGATGATCCCATATTGAACGAGGGACATTTCAATGCGGCCGATTACTTCGAGATTGGCTCGACCAACCACTATGGAGTCATCACCGACAATATGTTCGCCGGGGGCTCTGCCACATTGAAGCCGGTTGTAAGCAAGAACGATTTCGGCCGAGCCGGATGGATGGACGAGGCTGACTCGGTGAAGGTTTCCATCAAGGCGATAGTCAAGGTCTACGGCCTGGAAATGCCGTATTTCTACTATTTCAAAGCTTTGAATTCCCTCCGCGACGGGCAATCCGACCTCGCTCTGGAAGATGTCCAAATCCCCGATAATATCGAAGGCGGCATAGGTTTCATCGGCATCGCCAATCCCTATACCGCCAGCTTCACTCTCGGAGAGTATTCTTATTCGCTCCTGTATTATTATAACGACTATCCGCCGCTACCGGAATAACTGCTAAAGAGTCCGCAGAACGCGCTCGAGAGGGGCGTCTTTGAGGAGGATGCGCTTGTCAGCATCCAGCAGATACAGGGAAGGGATGGCGCGGATGCAGTAGATCTGGTCTTGCCGGAGGATGTGGGCGGCGTCATAGCCGTTCAGCCACTCTTTTGGGTAGATGGGCATATAGTCCCGCCAGGCCTTCAAATCCTCATCAATATAGATATTCGCTATCGCCAGCTGCCCGTAGGAAAGCATCTCCTGAACGATCTTATCTGATTTCAAGCCCTCCATTATCTCTTTGCAATTCTGGCAGCCGGGGTTGCTGAAGAAGAGTATCAGGCGATCCGCCTTGATGGAGTGCATGCGCACCTGGGTGCCGCCGCGAAGGGTGATGACGAAGTCCGGGGCGATGCTGCCGCGAGGGTTGATGGCGCACATCCCGGCCTCGTAACGGTAGGCCGTGCGCATATCCTCCCGGGTGAGCGGAGAATCCGCCATTTTCTGCACGAACGGAAGATAGAGATCCTCGTCGCGAAGGGGAGAATTCGGGTCATAGAGGTAGCGCGCAACCATCTCTGTCATAGCCGGATACACCCGTTGTGAAGTATCCGCTACCTGCTTTGCCGCAATCTTGTCGAAGAGCTGCGACATTCCTTTCTGCGCCTGGGGCAGAGGGGTCTCGTTAAGCACGCCGATATAGTTCGCCAAGGCTTGCTCCACATCTCCTTTGGGCACGCCGATCACGCGTGCGGAATCCGTCTTTCCGGAACCAGCGAAATACTCATCCCAATAGTGGAGAACCATATACTCCATGCGCTCCGCCGGATCCGCGATGGCGGTGGGGACGCTGATGGTGGGGAAGGTTCTTTCGCGCTCCATAGGCGCAGCCTTTTTCCTGCCCCCGCAGGAGACGGCCAGAAACAGCGCAAGTATGAAGATTATTCTGTTTTTCATTCGGGTTTTCTGAAGCTGACGAAGCGGGGACGGTCGAACCAGTCCGGCACAATCTCCACAGAGGAGAAGCCAGCGGCGGAGAATACCGCGGCCGTTTCCTTGGCAATTTCGGTGTTGAGCTCGACGATTGCGCATCCTCCCGGGGCAAGGAGCCTGAGCGCGATCAGGGCGATGGCCTTGTGGAAGGCCAGCGGATCCCTGTCCGGGGCGAAGATGGCCATGTGCGGCTCCCATCCGAGAACGTTCGGGCGCATCTCCACTTTTTCGGAGCTCATCACATAGGGAGGATTGGCGGTGATAAGGTCGAAGGACGGCAGGGCTACGGCAGCCGCAGTGCCCTCTATATCAAGCACATCCGCCTCCACGAAACGGGGGCGTACCACTTTCTTGGAAAGACGTTTGAATTGCTCTCCGGCAAGCTCCAGGGCCTCCGCAGAAAGGTCAGTCGCCACCACTTCCGCGCCCGGGAGATCCATGGCAATGGTCCATGCGATGCAGCCGGAGCCGGTGCAAAGGTCCAGGACTTTCAGCTCATCTGCCGGCTTGCGCCCCTTCACCATCTCTTCCGCCTTCATGCAAAGGACTTCGGTCTCGGCGCGAGGAATCAGGGCGCGGGCATCCACCTTGAAATTGCGTCCGCAAAACTCTGTATAACCCAGAATATACTGCAACGGCTCGGAATCCGCCAGCCGGCGCATATCCTCCACCGCCTTCTCCAGGAGGTCCTCCGGGACCTCCGTCTTCGGCTCGGTGATATGCTGGTAGGACGGGAACCCCAGCACCTCGGCGCAGTAATACATGACCATGCTCCGCGCCTCATCCTGCGGGTAAAGCGACGAGAGCGCCGCTATTCCTTCTTTGATATAATCTTTAAGTAGCATTGCGATGAACTTGACAGGCCAAATTTACATCTTTTTTCGGGAATCACGATGCCGGCCGTCTATCCATAGCCAGAGGAACCACATCAGGGCGCCCCAGGCGAAGAAGAGGGCATAGTAGATCCATTTGGGCACAGCAGAGCTGTATGTGGCGCGCTCTGCCATATCCTGGATGGCAGGGTCGTCGGCATAGTAATAGGCTCCCGCGCCAAAATCATAGGCCGGATTCAGCCCCAGGCGATGCCACATGATATAGCCGGCAAGGCATAAGATAATGACCGCCAGGGCGACGGTCATTATCTTGTAGATTGTCTTGCCTTTCTTCACTACTTATATAGATCTAGGACGGGCACGTCGAACACCACGCCGCTCAGCAGGAACCAGACGGCGAACAGGGTGAGGGCGATGTTGAACACCTGACCGATCACATACAGCCAGAGCACCTTGCCGCCCTGCATCTGCTTGATGAGGCTCTTGAAGTTGGTATCCAGACCGATGGATGTGAATGCGAGTACGAACGCCCAATTCTTGTACTGGTCCAGCACTCCGTTGATGGCCTTCACCTCGCTTCCGCCAACCATGGGCAGGAAGATGAAGGATGCCACCAGGGATGCCACGAAGAAGCCGATGATGAACTTCGGGAAGCGGGTCCAGATTTCTCCGGCACCAACCTTCGAAGAGCCACTCTTATCTACGCGAAGCGCGAAGAACAGGGCCACGAAGAATGCGATGAAGCCGATCAGGATGTTCTGGATGCTCTTCACGAGAACTGCCGCCTGCTCTGCCTCAGGGCCAAGGGCGTTACCTGCCAGCACGACTGCGCCGGTGCTGTCCACGGTGCCACCGATCAGCGATCCGCCCATCAGCTGGTTCATTCCGGCCCAGCGGATAATCATGGGTTCGAACACCATCATCAGGATGGTGAAGATGATGGAGATGGAGATGGCCAGCGAGAGGTCATCCTTCTTTGCCTTGGCAGCTGCTCCGGTGGCGATGGCGGCCGAGGTTCCGCAGACGGAAGTGGCAGCAGCCAGGGTGATCACCAGCGGCTTGTTGTCGATCTTCAGCACCTTGGTGCCCAGCCACCACATGAAGATAATCACGATAGGAGTCACGATCCAGGCGATGCCGAGGCCGTAGAGGCCAAACTTGGCGATGTTGCTGAAAAGCACGCTGAATCCCATGATGACCAGGCCGGTCTTGATGTAGAACTCCGTGCGGATGGCGGGTTTCAACCATTCGGGAGTGCCTACGGTGTTGGAAATCAACAGGCCCACCAGCAGTGCCCAGAATGCCCACTCGAGATAGCGGTTGAGGGTGAATTCGGCACTGATCAGACGCACTACGATAGCCAGCACGAACAGCACCACGAATGCGGGCAGATACTTTTTAAGTTTCTCGCCCTGCAGCTTCACTCCGGCACCGAAAAGCACGGCCAGCACCACGAAGGTGCGCAGCAGTTTCCACCAGAAAGCGCCGTTAATCTGCGCGCTCAGGGCCTTGTGGGGCTCGATATTCTCCCACAGATGCCAGGTGTTGAACTTCAGCGCAGAAAAATCGAAAGCCTTTGTCAGCACCGCGATGGCGCCGATGGCGATAATGATGAATCCCAGCCAGCAAGCCAGCCAGTCTTCTGTTTTCCAGAGTTTGGAAATCTTTGATTCTGAACTCATATGCTAAGGTTTTAGTTAAAGATCTATTGAATATACGGCCTCGAAGCCGGATTTGCTAGGATCAGCAAAGTTATATAAATATCTCACACCAAGGTATGTATCGTAGGGCGCCCAAAGGAAATTGGACAGGTGCACGCGCAGCGTCGCTCCCGCATAAGGCTCGCTGTAACTGTCTTTCTTGGTGCGCAGAAGCTCTTCCCAGGCCCCCATCGTCACCCCTGCATGCAAGGCCCCTTCCAGATTGCGCACATACAAATAAGGGCAGAGCCCGGACCAGTCCAGAGGCAGGAAGGGGAAGACATAATCTGCGCGGAGCACATACTCCTGCTTCTTGATCCAGCTGCCCTCCCAGCCATAATTGCTGCGCCCTTCGGCCGAGAGTTTCAGCCCGTGGGTACTCATCAGACCGGGCAGATAACCATATACCTTTGCATAGTAATAACCTGGGTTGTTGCTGCCGATATTGTGTGTGCGGGTGAAGCCAATCTCGCCGCCGATACCCAGCCTCGGGAAGATGCCGGACGGCATGATGGGACGCAGCGCATAGGCACGCACCCCGAACTTGCTCAACAGGCACCAGTCGTGCGGTACTATGCTGATATTCACCGCGTTGGTGAATTGCGCCACGTCGAGCGATGCGATCTGATCGTTCGACCAGCTCAGGCGGTAGGAGGGGATGATTCCCGAGTTCCAGCCACCTCCGCTCAAATCGAACGGCACCGACACCCCCGCCGAGAGACTCAGCAGCGGCTTGTCCACTATGGAATGGCTCTCCGGGAAACTCATCCCCGTTTCGGAGGATACCCGGGTATAGCTGGTGCGATGCACGTTGCGCTCATTGTAATCTCCCCTCAACTCCACGATGGGGCCCCAGCCCAGCCAGACGTACTGCGCATGCAGGGCGGGACGGGATTCCGTGGGCAGGAAGATTTCATCCTCGGCAGGAACATATCCTGTTCCAAGGGTGTCCTTGGGGGCCGTCAGGGAAACCCCGATGGACCCGTAGGCGGTGCCGAGCTCATTCTGGAACATCAGCGTAGCGCCCAGATTGCCCATGCTCTCCGTTTCTTCCATAGACAGACGCTCCACGGGATTATATTCCACATACATCGGCATCCAGGAGTGGAAGCGTATGGGCTGCAGGGCCTTGGGATAGGGTTTTCCTTCCGATACGGGGCCGGTATAGGGCTCTGCGACGGAAGGTTCCTGCGCGCTGAGTTCATCCGCCAGAGCCACCTGCATCGCCCTGAATTCCACCGGCCGGCAGAATAAGGAATCCGCCGCCAGCACCCTCACCACGCGTCCGGCGGCAGTCGGGGCGCTATAGTAGAGGTCCCCATCCGGCGAGAAGGCAAACTCCCGCCCGCCAAAACGCAGGCAGGTGCGCTGATGCATCTCCCCGGAAACAGGATCCAGCGAATAAAGTTCGTTCACTCCGCTCATGTCGGAGGTAAACCAGATGAGGCTGTCCCGCTGGAACAGGCGGTTGATCTTGGAATGCGCGGGGGCGAAAAGCGGCTCCCAGCCTGGCACGCGGTAGATGCTGAATCCATCCTCCGTGATGCCGCTGGCGTACAGAGCCTCCCCGACCCAGACGAGTTCCACCGGCTGAAGGTCCGCCGGAGCGTTGTATTCCTCGAACGGCGTGCAGTGGTTGGACGCCATCATCTGCACGGAATTGCGTCCGCTTTCATAGTTGCGCACCGCCGCGATCACAGGTTTGTCCGGGGATGGCGCAGGGTTATACAGGCGCCCTTCGGTATTGAAACTGCGGATGCTCCCGTCATCTTCTATATAGCGCAGCACGGACCAGGACTTCAGCGCCAGCAGCGCGGATGGTTTATACTCAGACCAGATCAGCCTGCGGTTGGAGTTGTCCCAGGCGAGACGGGAGGTTTCGGAGGCGAAGGCCCCCAGATGCTCCACCCGGCCGGCCGTATCGATACGCACCAGTTCGCGGGGCAGGTCCAGGCCGGCATGCAGGGCGTACAGGCCATCCGGAGTGAAAGTCAGGGAGAGATAGGAATCGTAGAGCCGGCGCTTCTTCACCAGGTCCCGCCCCTCGCGGAAAGGCCCCCTGGCACTGTCTGCCTTAGCCCAATCCTCCCGGAACGCATCCTGGATGGCGTTGAATCCGGAGTAGAGATTCTTCTTGCGGCCGCTGCCCTGGATTATTGTCTTCTCCAGCACGTTGAAGGGCAGGAAGCGGATGTTTGCGTTATGGAAGTATCGCTTCGTGAAGAGTGTGTCTTTGTATGCGGTGCGCATGCCACCGATAAGCATATACCCGGTGCAATAGTGGTCGGGGGTATAGCGCTTCTGCGAGCCCCAGCGCCACTGCCAGTAGTTACGATAAAGGCTGTCCGCCAGCGACACGTGCATGAATTCCAGGAAGTCCGCGGTGCGCCCGCGTCCGGAGTTCGTAAGGGCCGTTTCTGCCACCACCGCATCCCCTTCCAGCAGCACGGGGCCCGGGTAGATGGCGGATGCCGCCCCGGTGGACAGCTCCCCGACGAAGTACTCCAGCGGCCCGAAAACCCTGCTGGCGCGAGGGAATTGCATCTGCGCCACGTGCCTGCCTTCATGCACCGTGAGCTGGGTCATCCAGGGGGTGGATTCCGGGTTGTAGAAATCCGCATTGGTAAAGAGTTCCATCCTCCTCGGGGCCCAGGTGACCATGCCGTTCGCAATGGCGGAATATGCGTGCAGTATCACGGGCATCTTCCTCTTATACAATTCGTTAGGAGAGAATCCGCAGCTAAACTTTTGCATCGCGGCGAAGCTTTCCAGACTCTTGGCATATTCGCGGGCCAGAGAGTCGGAGGCCTCCGGATACACTACGCGGAAATGATCGCTTTCAAGGCTCTTCCATTTGATGGCGGTAGGGTCCGCTCCCATAGTATATACCTGAGCTCCGGCATAAACAGCCGAGAGCGTTAAACAGATTATTATGGAGCATAGCCTTCGCAGCATACCGAAGTTTCAATAATTTTCAGTAAATTTAACCGATTTTTCGCAATATAGCAATTTATGAGTCTATTCCTTCGGATCCTGACCCTGCTCGGTTCACTCGGAATGTTCCTGTACGGAATGTCGCTGATGAGCGGCGGTCTCCAGAAAATGGCCGGTGACAGGTTGCGCACCTTCATGGCCAAGATGACCTCCAACACCTTCAAATGCATCCTCACGGGTATCACGGTAACTGCCCTAGTGCAGTCTTCCACTGCCACCACCCTGATGCTGGTGAGCTTCGTGAACGCGGGTCTGCTTTCGCTGGCCACGGCGGTCGCGGTCATCATGGGCGCCAACATAGGCACCACGGTCACGGCTTGGATCTTCGCCCTTTCGTTCGGCGGATCCTCCTTCAGCCTCGGAACCATAGCAGTGCCGCTGATGTTCTTCGCCTTCGTGCTTATCAGCGCCAACAAAAAGAAATTCAATAACTTCGGAGAATTCCTGATGGGCTTCGCCCTGCTTTTCCTGGGCCTCACCACCCTCCGGGAAACCTCCACCGTCCTGCTCGATAACGACCCTGTCCGCCACTTCCTCGGCGGGCTCACCGACTGGGGCGCGTTCAGCATTCTCCTTTTTATGGTGGCGGGCGCCTGCATGACGCTCATGCTCCAGAGTTCCGCCGCAACCATGGCCATCACCATGGTGCTCGTCGCCAATGGCTTCATCCCATTCGAGATGGCCGCGGCGATGGTGCTTGGCGAGAACATCGGAACCACCATCACCTCCAATATCGCCGCCAGCATAGCGAACGTTTCCGCAAAAAGAACGGCGCGAGCGCACTTCCTCTTCAACGTGTTCGGCGTATTCTGGGTGTGCTGCCTGTTCCATCCTTTCCTCGGGCTCCTGGGTAACGTGGTGGAACTCTTCGGCTTCCCCAATCCGGCCGCGACTGACTTTGCTGCCGCGGATGAGGCCACCCGCACCGCGCTGATCGCATCGCTGCCCTACAGCGTCGCCACCCTCCACACCCTCTTCAACATCATCAACACCTGCATACTCGTCTGGTTCATCCCCTTCATCGTGAAGATCGTCACCTGGATGGTCCCCAACCCGAAGGACGGCGAGCGCGAGGTCTTCCGCCTCAAATACATCAGCGCCGGTACCCTCGGCACTGCGGATATGGCCCTGAGTTCTGTTAAGATGGAGCTGGTGCGCTATGGCGATCTCTGCCGCAAGGACCTCAATTACATCCGGGAGGCGGTGCTGGCCAAGGACCAGGAGACGTTTGAGAAGGCTAACGAAAGCCTGGTGAAGTATGAAGAGATCACCGACCATATGGAGCATGAAATCGCGGCCTACCTCAACGAGGCAACCCGCAACGAGATGTCCCACGATGGTGTCATCCGCATCCGCAGCTTCTATAGAATTATCGGAGAGATGGAGTCTCTGGGCGACAGCGGCGAGAGCATAGGCAAGATCCTGGCGCGCGCCTGGGCCCACGGGCAGAAGTTCACTCCCGACATGAGCCGCAAGCTGGAGCGCCTGATCAATCTGGTGGATGTGGCTTACGAGGCCATGCATTATAATCTGGCCACGCCACTGGTGCAGCTGGAGAACATCACCAACGCCGAGGAGGCCGAGGAGAATGTGAACGCTTACCGCGACACCCTGCGCGAGGAGCACCTGGCCAACGTCGAAAAGGCCAACTACCCCTACGAGACCGGAGCCTTCTACATGGATGTGGTGAACTCCCTCGAGAAGATGGGCGACTTCATCATCAACATCTCCCAGGCGCAAATAAGTGCAAAGCCGGGAAGGTAGACGCGCATTATTTGAGCCATGAATCAGGTTATCTGCAATAAATGCAGTAAAGCGTTCGAGGTGGAAGCGGTGGCTTCCATCAATACCGAGCGTGATCCGGAGCTGAAGGAAAAGCTGCTGGGCGGAGCGCTGTTCGTACGAGAGTGCCCGCATTGCGGCGCGAAGAACCTCGTGCGTTTCCCCCTGCTCTACCACGACCCGGCGGAGAAGGTGATGATATGGCTTTCGGATGGTTCAGCGGATACGGAGTCGCGGATGCAGGCGGCCGTGAACGGGGAGGATTTCGCGGGCTATACCGGACGCATCGTGGATACCCCCGGGGCGATGATCGAGAAGGTGAAGATCTTCGACGCCGGCCTGGACGACCTTGCCCTGGAGATGGCTAAGTTCGTCACCAGGCAGGAGCTGGGCAAGGATGTGGACCTGCTGTTCTTCAGCCTGGACGGCGCCGACAACGAAATCACCCTTACCTATCCCGAGGCCGGCGAGATGCAGCTGGTGCGCATCGGGTTCAACGTCTATGAAGATTGCGCGGGAATTCTGCTTCGCAATCCAGATATAAAGAAATCCGCGACCGGCCTTGTCAGGGTCAATCGCGGATTCGTAGAGGCGTTCTTGCGCTAGAGTTTCCTGGCGCCGTCGGAGACGACAACATCGTAGATTTTGGGTTCGTGGCCAAACTTGGCTGCGAACTGTTCTTTTGCCGCGGCGATGAAGGGTTCGTAGAGTTCGTCCTTCACGAGGTTGATGGTGCAGCCGCCGAAGCCTCCGCCCATGACGCGGGAGCCGGTGACATCCATCTTGCGGGCAAGTTTATTGAGAAAGTCGAGTTCTTCGCAACTCACCTCATAGAGGCGGCTCATGCCGAAGTGGGTCTGGTACATCATCTCGCCGACGGTCTCGTAATCATCCCTTTCGAGGGCGTCGCAGACATCCAGCACGCGCTGAACCTCGCCGATCACATACTCCGCACGGAGGAAGTCCTCCTCGGGAATCTGGTCGCGCACCTCATCGAGCCATACGCGCTTGGCATCGCTCAGGAACTCCACCTCGGGGTGGTTCTTGCGGATTGCGGCAGCGGCGTTTTCGCAGGATTCGCGGCGCTTGTTGTAGGCGCTGGAGGCGAGTTCATGCTTCACGCAGGAGTCCACGAGAACGAGTTTGTATCCCTTGGGATTGAAGGGGAAGTATTTGTATTCCAGGGTTTTGCAGTTGAGGCGGATGAGGCAGCCGGCCTTGCCGAAGCAGGAGGCGAACTGGTCCATGATGCCGCACTTGACGCCGCAGTAGTTGTGCTCTGTGCTCTGACCTATCTTGGCAAGTTCGAACTTGTCGATGCCGTTGCAGAAGAGTTCGTTGAGGGCGAAAGCAAAGGTGCTCTCGAGAGCCGCGGAAGAGCTAAGGCCGGCGCCGAGGGGAACATCCCCCGCAAACACGGTGTCGAAGCCCTCTACCTTTCCGCCACGCTTGATGGTCTCACGGCAAACGCCGAAGATGTAGCGTGCCCACTGCTCCTTGGGGAGATCTTCCTCGTTCAGGCCGAAGCTTGTCTCCGCGTTATAATCGAGGCTGAACGCGCGGACTTTATTGGTGCCGTTGAGTTTGATTTCGGCCATTATGCCTTTATCGATGGCGCCGGGGAACACATAACCGCCGTTATAGTCGGTGTGCTCGCCGATAAGATTAATGCGACCGGCAGATGCGAATACCTGTCCGCCTTCTCCGAATAGGGATACGAATTTCTCGTGGATCTGGGTTTTCATTGACATATTGTGGTAGTTTTAGTTTTTACTGGTTTGCATCTTCAAATTTAGTGTTTTTAACGGAATAATGTGGTGTTTGTTCCCGATTTTGGCCATTATTTTTGAACAAGTTAAGGATTGTTTTTATTTTTGCACAGTAGTGCATATTGCCTAAGCCAATGGACAAATACTGAGTGGTATGTTAATTCTGACCCCTTTGACTATGATGTTACAAACAATGAAATCGTTAATTATCTCGTGCCTTAAAAGGCATATTTACATCGTCCTCACGCTTATATGTGCGTTGATATGCATCTCTTGTCAAAAGGATGACGCGTACGGCAAGCGAGAGAAAGCTGTTATAACCGTTCGGGTTTTTGATGGGATTAATCCATACGGAAATCACGACTTCAGTTATGTGATGCTGTATGAAAATCAAACGAAATGGAGCTTTGTTCCTTGTGCAGAGCCAACCGATTGGGGCTTGGAGACAGGTTATGAATACAGTATTCTCACTTGGAAACTATGGAGAAGGGAGCCTCTTATGGACGGTCCAGCATATGATTATCGCTTTCGTAGGGTGTTGAAAAAAACGAAAGCAGAACCGTTGACGACAGACGACATCCTCTGGACGACATGGTAGTGAAATACCTCTTTATGCCCGGAGGAAGGATTTTAGCCGCACTTTGTATATTCCCCGGTATTGCTCTTTGATGTCTTCGGCCAGGAACGACCTGTCGATCAGGCTGTCGATCAGGGAATAATCTGCGCAGAATCTTTCCAGCTCACGTTCTGCGACCTTGGAGTTGATTCCGATGCGAGTGGCAAACTCCAGGAAATCCTCCCCTGTGACGTAACGGTCTGTCCAACCATTGTACAGGCCCTTCCTGAGAGCAAAGATTGTGTCCCCAGGAATATGGATCAGGGTGTTTATCAGGTCGTAGGCCGGGGCCAGGCGGTAATCTCCGTCATCAGTCTTCAACACCGAAAAGTTTTTTATATGCGCGTCTCCGTTGGCAAACAGGAAGTTGAATAGCAGGACATCGAAATATTTGACCACCTCCACCGGCCAGGCGGGAAGAAACCTCCTTATAAGATTGCCGATGTCCTCGTAACTCGTGGACTCGTATTTATAATTGTGTCCGTTTTTTTCTGCTGACAAACCGGCCAGGGATGCAAAATCTTCCTGCTGGATTCTGGTTCCGTCCTGCCGGACATCATATCTTTTTACCATATAGGCTACCTCCCCGTCTTCAAAGAAACAAAGACCGTTTTCAGCGGTTTCGATGCCGAAAACCTGAGACGCGATCTGCATGGTAAGATGCTCGTTGGCCGGACTGTTTTCCCTGTTTTGGAAATCCGACAGGGCGGGTTTTAGAATATAACTGCCTTTTTCTCCTTCTTTCGTGAGCCTGAAGGTGTTTCCATCGATTACCGCCGAGTATTTGCTCTGGGCCCCGGAAAGGGAAAAACGTCGTCGGTTCGCATCAAATAATGATGAGTCGGAACCGTTTGGTGCCGAGGGATATGGCAAAATATGCGATACCGACTTTCCGGCCAAAAAATGCCGGACTGCCTTGGGTGAATATGTGTTGTATCCTTCTGCCAGAGTGCAGGGACATCTGTCAATTGTCTTCATTCTGTTTTACTGTTATTGTGCCGGGGGTGTCCGTTCCCGCGGTTGCTGCCAGGATGCCAAAGTCGTCGTCGTATGCAATATGCAGCATCTTTGCCTGAACTTGACGGTTGTGTCCCTCCGAAAGCATGTTTGAAAAGAAAGGGAACAAGAACCGGTTGCGATATTCCTTGTTTGCCTTGCTGATAGTCAAGCTGATTGCAGGAAGCGATGGATTGGCAAAGTATTCATCATCGTACCGAAAAACATACCCCTCGCCCGGAACTTCGGTCAATACCCCGGCAAAGAACGGCCCGTTGTATATTTTTAAGGATCTCATGACTCGGGTTGTTTTACGGATATTGTCAACTCCATACCCAGCGCTGACAGGATTCTGGACAGCACCTCCACCGTCGGGTTAGCCTCACCTCGTTCAATCTTTGTAAGAGTGTTTATGCCGACTTCGGCTATCGCAGAAAACTGCCGCTGAGAAATGCCGAGCATTTTTCTTCTCCTTTTTATTTGTTCTCCTATATTCTGCATATTTCACATTATATTGTGATTTTTTCGCAAAAATAGGTAATTCTTTACAGTATTGCAAACAAAAATCACATTTCATTGTGATTTATTGTGCACTTCCAGAATGATCGGGTAATGATCGGATAGGCCGCCGAGGTAGCAGGGGCCGGAGAAGGTGCGGAGTGGTTTGATGCCGGAGTAGCGAGTGTCGGGGGTGGAGAGATGGGGTGGGGCGAAGATGTGTTCGCGGGCGGTCAGGCCTTCGAGCACCGGGCAGCCGTCGATCTTTTCCCATTTTCCCTGGAATTTGATGGTGCCGGAGCCGCGGGGGTATGTGGCTTCCACGCCCGGTGCGGCTTTCACCTCCTCGTTGAAATCTCCTATCGCTATTATCCTCCCTATCCCTTCTGCCAGCAGCGAATCCCTCAGAAACATCAAACGCCCCATCGCTATGGCCCTCCTCTCATCTGACCCCGCCCCTACCTTCGACGGATGGTGATTGACCAGTACTGCGATGGGCTCCGGAGCCAGGACGGCCAATAGAATATCGCGAGTGGGGAGAACGCTGCCGTCCGTGGCGATGAGATTACAAGGTTTGGCGTGGAGGACGCGAAAGCGGTCGCGGCGGTAGAGGAGGGCGCAGTCGATGCCGCGATGATCGGGAGAATCGAAATGGATAATGCCATAACCGAGGCCGCGCAAAACAGTGTTATTCACCAACTTCTCCACAACCCGCCGATTCTCCACCTCGGCCAGGCCGACAAAATCCGGCACCCCTCCGAACTCATCCGCTGCCAACATAATTGTCTTGGCAATGCCGTTACATTTGTCTCTGAAATGGGGTTTGCCCTCGAACAAGTTCTCGACATTCCAGAACATACAAAGGTAATCCGGTTCCCCGCCGAGGAGGGCGGAGAAACCGGAAATGAGTATGATAATTAAAGCAAACACGGAGGCGAACATACAACAAGTAAACGTAAACGAACCCCCTGAAACAGAAAAAATCCGACCACAAAGTAGGGGTGTTTACGTTTGCGTATGGATAAAAATCAGTACCTTTGAGAGTTTAAACAAATTTCATGGTTATGAAAAATTTGATTGCAACCATCCTTTTATGTGTCCTGACCATGTCGGCCTTTGCCAGTGAACAGGCTGACGAGAAATGGACATATCGCGCCAGTGCAGCATATTATCCCACGGTACCTCTCGTAGCTCTTCCCTGGTTGGCTATCGGGGTTGGTCTTAGCGCTGATCAGGATGCAGGCGAGACATCCAAGGTGGATTTCCCTCCTTATGTGTCGCTCGAAGGAATCTATTCTTTCAATACCAGGTGGTCCCTGGGCCTGAATGTCGGTTATTGCGGGCTTACGGCATATGTCTATAATGCAGATATGACGGTGAAATCGCAATCGAGCCTTGTGATTATTCCCGTGACCGTTGTCGGGCGTTGCAACTATCTCTATCGCCCGAAAGTCAAACTGTATGGATCCCTCGAAGGAGGCGTAATCTTCAGCCCCCAGGGAGACAGCGATGTATTGCCGGATGTTCAATTGAACCCCATCGGCGTAGAATTCGGCAGAAAAGTATTTGGCCTGGTAGAGGTGGGTATAGGCATGAACTACACCGGTGTGCGTCTCGGTCTGGGCTGGCGTTTTTAACAGAGCAATCAACAGAAAATGAGTCTAAAATGCGGAATAGTAGGATTGCCTAACGTGGGCAAATCCACCCTCTTTAATTGCGTTAGTTCGGGAAAGGCGCAAAGCGCCAACTTCCCCTTCTGCACCATAGAACCTAACCTTGGCAGCACCAATGTGCCGGACCGCCGGCTCGACGTGCTCACGGAGATCTGCCATCCCCAGCGCACCATCCCCGCAACGGTGGATATTGTGGATATCGCCGGCCTGGTGAAGGGTGCGAGCAAGGGAGAGGGTCTCGGCAACCAGTTCCTCGCCAACATCCGCGAATGCGACGCCATCCTCCATGTGCTTCGCTGCTTCGACGATGGCAACATTGTGCACGTGGATGGCAGCGTGGATCCCGTCCGGGACAAGGAAGTGGTGGATCTGGAGCTCCAGATCAAGGACCTGGAGACGGTGGAGAACCGCCTGGCAAAGGCGGAGAAGGCTGCTAAAACGGGTGGAGACAAGGAGGCGAAGAAACTCTGCGATCTGCTCTATCGCTACCGGGAGGCCCTCCAAAGCGGAAAATCCTGCCGCACCGTCACTCCCCAGAATGAGGAGGAAGCGGCGATGGCAAAGGACCTGTATCTCCTAACAAATAAGCCGGTTATGTATATCTGCAACGTGGATGACGCATCGGCCGCCAAGGGAAATGCCTATGTGGATGCCGTGCGAGAGGCCACCAAGGACGAGAATGCCGAAATCCTGGTGATTGCCGCCAAAACGGAATCTGAAATCGCAGAGATCGAGGAGTTCGAAGACAGGCAGATGTTCCTGGAAGAACTCGGGCTGGAGGAATCCGGGGTGGTGCGCCTGATCCAGGGTGCCTACCGCCTGCTCAGGCTGCGCACCTTCTTTACCGCCGGAGCAGACGAATGCCGCGCGTGGACCATCCACGCCGGAGATAAGGCCCCCAAGGCCGCCGGAGTGATCCACACCGACTTCGAAAAGGGCTTCATCCGCGCGGAAGTGATTAAGTATGAAGATTTTGTGGCCCTGAAATCGGAATCCGCCTGCCGGGCCGCCGGAAAAATGGGAATAGAAGGGAAAGAATACGTGGTGCAAGACGGCGACATAATGCACTTCCTGTTTAATGTTTAGGCTTTGCCTGAACATTTTTTTTAGAAAAATACTATATTAGCAACCTGAATAACACAAAACATCATTTATTTATGCGTAAAGTATCATTAGTTTTCGCTCTTTTGGTTGCAGCCGCATTCACGGCAAATGCACAGAACGAGCAGTATAACCAATACGGCGTAAAGGTTGGCGTCGACCCTCTCGTGGCTGAAGCTCAGGACGGAATCCTGGTTCTCCGCTCCAAGGGCGATTCCGGCTACAAGATCTGGCTGGACAACCGCGTACAGACCGACGGAGCCGTATTCTTCGGCGAGCCGGACTGGCTTCCCGAAAACGAGCAAATCTCTAACGGCCTTTCCGTCCGCCGCGCCCGTTTTGCCGTCAAGACACAGATCGACAAGAACTGGTACGGAGAAGTGGATTTGGATATGGCGAACGGCATGTTCGAACTCAAGGACGCTATCATCCGTTATACCGGATTGGAGAAATTCCAGTTCCAGGTAGGTAGCTTCAAGGAGGTTTTCGCTCTCCAGAGGAACAATTCTTCCCGCTACCTGCAGTTCATCGAGCGTCCTATGGTCTGCTCCGCACTTGCCCCTTCCCGCCATCTGGGATTCAATGCAAACTACTACAATAAAGGCCTCTTCCTGAACCTCGGCATCGTGGGTCAGGAAATAGAGGGCGAGGAGACTCGTACTTATATCGAGGAGTCCAGCAAGGCCAAGGGCCCGGATGAAGGCCTTTCCTACACTTTCAAGGCCGTGTATCAGCCCGGATGGAATAAGGAAAATTGGGGTATGCACATCGGTGCGGCAGCCTCATACCGCAACCCCAAGACTTCCGACGAGACCTTCGGCAAGATCCGCTACAGCACCCGCAACTCCACCGCTATCAACCGCAAGAAGTATATTGATACCGGTGAGTTCGATTTCGACCACTATCTCCTCTACACCGGTGAGATTGCCGGCTATTGGAAAGGTTTCCGCGGAGAGGCCGTTTACATCGGCAACACCACCATTCTGCCCGACGGCACCAGCAAGAACTTCTTCGGCTGGTATGTGCAGGGTGGCTACCTTCTCTTCGGCGGCACCCAGCGCTACGATGGCGCAGGTGCAAAATTCACCCGCGTGAAGAGGGGCCGCAAGTGGGGCGATGTCGAGCTTTGCGGACGTGTCGAGTTCCTCGACCTCAACGCCGACAAGGCCCTGGCGGGCAACGACCAGAAGATCATGGGCGGATCCAGCATGGCATACGCCCTTGGCCTCAACTATTATATCAACGACCATGTGAAGTTCCAGCTCAACTGGCAGTATAACGACAACGACCGCTTCTGCTCCGGCAAGGGCAATAAGTTCTACTGTGGCGTGAACGGCGCAGGCACCCCTGTCAAGAACCCCTATAATACTGTTGGCAAGGCTGGTGTAGACTATCATATGGTGGCTTTCCGCTTCGAAATTGACTTTTAATTATTCAACCATTAAAACACAAAACAATGAAAAAGTATTTTCTTATCGCCATTGCAGCGCTTGTCGCTGTGGCCACAGTTTCCTGCAACAAGGACAAGGAAGTTACTAAGGACCAGGAAGAGAAGAGCGATTACTCAAAGCTCGTAATCAACGAAGCTTGTGCAACTGCAGCAGCAGATGCAGAAAAGTTCGTCGAATTTTATAACGGTGGCGACAAGCCCTGCTCTCTGGAAGGCGTTGTCATCAAGAGGACAGACGAAACCAACACCACTGGTGAAGTCTGGACCGGTCTTGCCGGCGAGAAAGTTCCTGCAAAGGGATTCTTCGTAATCCAGGGAACCAAGAATTCTCTTGAAAGAAGCCTTTCTTCCGGTCTTTCCGCCAAGAAGGGTGTGAAGCTCGAAGTCTTCGATCCCGATGGAAATTCCATCACTTCCGTTACTCACGGAGATCCTACTGCAGACGGCGCTCCCGCCACAAAGCTTCAGACCGGTGTATGGGCCCGCATCCCTGACGGTGGCCCCTGGAAGAATGTCACCAATCCCACTCCCGGTGCTGCCAACGATGCAACCGGAGCACAAGACGACGACGAACTGAAATAATTCGCTATGGCAGAACTCAAGATTGGTGAGCAGAGCAAGCCGCGCTTCGAATTCCGCAGTTTCGGCCAGTGCTTCTGCGAAGCTCACAAGAGAATGGCACGCCTCTCCGTTCCCGTACCTGAAAAGGTATGGGAGCGCGAGAGCGATGAGATCTACATCATCTCCGCCAAGAACGACATCAACAACACCAAGATCCGGGACGGAAAGATGGACATCAAGACCTATGTTCAAACCGTCGACGGCTTTGAGCAATGGAACCCCCTCATGAAGGGAGAGTTCCCT
>JAGCUK010000079.1 GCA_017962925.1 Bacteroidales bacterium | reverse complement strand
AGGAACTTTTTTACAGGGATATCTCGAATATTTCGTAAATTTACAACATCAGAACGCTGGTTATAAGAATACTGATCAAATTGAGTTCCTATTACCTTTTGGTTCTGATAATAATCTAAATAAGAACGTTCCGATTTATATTATGTTAAGTTAGAGATATTAATCAATCCCCTATAATATGTTATTACCTATTTTACAAGCCGAAGCCGCTGCCGTCGAAAAATTCACGGCCGACTCCATTCAGGCCAAGACTGCCGAAACTCTCGAAGTCATCAAGAACACAGACACTAACGTTCTGCTCGAGAATCTCGGCCAGCAAGCCATCCATTTCGGTCTCAAGGTGCTCGCTGCGCTTGCGATCTACATCATCGGCGCATGGCTCATCAAGAGAATCACCAAACTCGTCGCTAAAGGCTTTGAACGCAAGAAATCCGATGCTGCTCTGGCATCCTTCGTAAAAAGCCTTGTATCAATTACCCTCTGGGTTCTGCTTATCATAATCACGATCGGTGCCCTGGGTGTCAACACCACATCTCTGGCCGCACTGCTGGCTGCCGGAGGCATGGCCATCGGCATGGCTCTGAGCGGCACTGTTCAGAACTTTGCCGGCGGCATCATGCTGCTTGTCTTCAAGCCTATCAAGGCCGGCGATTTCATTGAAGCTCAAGGATTTATAGGCACAGTTAGCGAGATCAACATCACCAGCACCAAGCTCATAACTCTCGACAACAGAGTGGTTTTCATCCCCAACGGAGCCCTCTCCAGCGGAACCATTAACAACTTCTCTATCAAAGACTTACGCCGTGTAGATATCACCGTGAACATAGCCTACGGCAACGATATCGACAAGGCCAAGGAAACCGCCCTGGAGATCATCAAATCCAACCCCAATGTGCTCGACTCCTCTACCCCGGGAGCAGCGGATCCTTTCGTGGCTCTGCTGAACTTCAAGGAAAGCACTATAGAACTGGTTACCCGCACTTGGGTGAAGGCCGCGGATTACTGGCCCGTTTACTTCTGGATCAACGAAAATCTGTATGCCCAACTTCCTAAGAAAGGCATCAATTTCAGTTTCCCTCAATTGAATGTAAACCTGAAGAACAGCTAGTCCTTCTTTATCAGACTAAGAAACTCGCTGCGCGTGCGCGAAGAAGCGAGAAATACACCGGAAAAAGCCGACGTCGTGGTTACGGCGTTGGTTTTTTCTACTCCCCTCATGCTCATGCAGGTGTGCATGGCCTCTATGACCACGGCCACGCCAAGTGGATGGAGGGCATCCTGTATGCAGTCCCGGATCTGCTCCGTAAGACGCTCCTGCACCTGCAAGCGCCTTGCATAGCACTCCACTACCCTGGCTATCTTGCTCAGGCCGGTAATCTTTCCGTCAGGGATATAAGCCACGTGGGCCTTGCCTATGAATGGCATCATGTGATGCTCGCAAAGGGAATACAACTCGATATCCTTCACCACGACCATGTGCTTGTAATCCTCCTCGAAAAGGGCGGATTTAATGATTTCCGCGCCATCCTCCTCATACCCCTTGGTAAGGAACTGAAGGGCCTTTGCAACGCGTTCAGGAGTCTTCTGGAGCCCTTCCCTGCTATCGTCCTCCCCTATCAGGCTAAGGATTTCCTTAACGTGCTCAGCAAGCTTTTCCGTGGTTTCGGGATCGTATTGTTCTATTCTCTTGTATGACATGGTGCAAAGATACAAAAAAAGCGGACACCGGAGTGCCCGCTTTAAACTAATCGACTTTCAGTAATTAAACGTTTGCCTTCTGCTTGAGGGTAAGAGTTACCTCGGAAGTGTAGCTGTCGTTGTTGTACTTGAAAGAACCGGTGACAACGAAGGTCAGGATGTTGGTATCGGGATCCAGGTCGATCTTACCGGTTGCCTCGGCGGAGAACATGAAGTTGCTCTCGATGTCGAGTTTGTAAGTGAAGGTCTTGCTGCTGAGCTTGATGTCGCCGACATAGCTTACGCCATTGGCGAACTTCACCATGATGGTGCCAGCGTCGGTAACGGAAACGGACTCAACCTTGTAGCCCTTGAAATCATCAGCGTTGATGACCTTCTTCTTCTCGTTGACATACTTTGCGATTTCATAGAGATCGGAAGCAGTTGCAGCGTTGCTGAAGAGCTTGTCGAAACCGATGCCGGGGCCGCTCACCTTGATATTGGTGGTCATGATCTCCCATGCGCAGTAGAGGTTCTTATCGGTGCTGTTGCCGGTGGTAACAGTGGCCTCGCCCTCATAGTTGCTTGCAGGAGCATCGTCGCCGGAGGTCTGGGTAATGGTGACCTTTCCGCTCTTGATTTCAACCTTACCGAAACCGAGAACGTTGTAAACACCCTTATCGTAGGTGTAAGTAGTCACGACTGCATTGGTGCCGTCATCAGCCTTGACAGCCTCTTTGATGATGATAGCATAGCCTGCCTCAGTGAATTCGATGGACTTGATAGTCTCACCACCCTTGGTTTCAGGAGCGGTGGCAGCAGGGAAAACTACCTTGGTAGCAACTTCGACGAAAGCGGGGGTCTCATAAGGAACGGGCTCCTGCTTGGGTTCGTCGGTGTTGTTCTTGTTGCAGGAAACAAGCAGTGCGCTTGCGAAAGCAACAACGGTGAAAAGTTTAAAGAGTTTCATATTATTAAATAAGTTAAATGATTACGATTAGAATAGCCTGATATTTACGCCAAGCTTGACGACAGGGAGGAAATCCTCGAGGAGCGGAAGCTGGCCTGCAGAAGCCTTGTCGAGGAGGTCTTCCTGATTGCCGATCTTCTCACCCACGAAAGGAAGGCTGCTGAAGTCATATTTATCCTTATGCTCGACAGTCGTACTGGTTATCTGGGAATCCACATTGTTCTTGTAGTCGTGGACGAAGAGGCCGAAGCCGGAAGTCTTGATCACACCCAGGTCGAGGCTCAGGCTGAGCCACTTGTGGATATTGACGATACGGCCGAAACCGATACCGAAATAAGGCATCATGGACTTGGAAGGACGCAGGTTCGCATGCACGAAACCTTCCTTATCAGTGGAAATGGAAGCGCCCTTATAAGAAATTGCAAGGGTGCCGTAATCGTCCGGGGTGATCTGAGAGACATTTCTAAGGTCTGCCGTCACGTGGGCGAGGCTTTCACCGCCGAAGATACCCACGGTCACGTGGAAACCACCCTTCTTGGAAAGATAGAGATCCGCCATTCCATAATACTGGGTGGCGATATTTGCCTTGATGGGAATATTGCTCAGATCGTAGGTGTTATTGTCATCATCGGTGATAGTGCCGAGGTCGAGTACCCTCTCATAGCTCCATATGCTGGACATGAAGTTGTATCCGCCACGAACTGCGATGTGCCCTCCGACGGGAATACCGATTTCAGGGGAAATACCATTCCAAAGACCGGCAGATGCGCCGATACCGACGTGATTTGCAATGCCGTAAGTGCGTTCGCCCTTGACCTTCTTCTCCTTAACCTCCTTCACTTTCACCTCTTTGACCTTGGGCTCCTTGACTTTCTTTTCCTTGACCTTCTTTTCTTTCTTCTTGGTCTCGGCAGGAGTTTCTTCAGTTACAGTTTCGGTTGTGTCTGGTACTGTGATAATTTCAGGTGCAACGACAACGGGAGTGTCGTATTCCTGTGCAGCGACCTTCATGGGGAAGATCATCAGCAGGGCGGCAAGACTTGCCAGGGAAACTTTCTTCATATTCGCGAATTAATGTGATTTCCAATCTAATAGATGCAAATATAATCCTTTTTGTGAAAAAAAATATGAAATATTTTCATTTAACCCTCTTTGGCGACCACGGGATTCCCATAAATATGCCAGAAAATATCCCTCAGAGCGTCCTTGTCCAGCTTCTTCTCGGTACGCTTCAGCTTGTGCTCGGTATACTCCTTAAACTCCTCCAGGTCCTCCGGAGTGTACTTATCGGCATATTTGCTGCCTCCGGTCATCAAATCATAGCCCATGTAATTGGTCTTCCATAACTTATATCCGGAGATGATGCGCTTGTCCAGGATGCGGCGGATGGCCTGGTAGCGGTCGTTCTTCTCATACCAGGACGCATGAGCTATCTCCTTCTCCGTCAAGGGCTCCCCTACGCAAAGATGGATGCCGCCCTTCCACTGGCGTATGCCCGTGAGGATGCTGTGCATATCCTCATCCTCCTTCTTATGATATTCGCCGGTCATCTGCTTGATGAGGATCTCCCTTGCCTTACGGAAGGCGCAGGGCTCGTATTCGTACGATATCGACATGGGCACTATGTTCAACTCGGCGAAGTTGGACCTGAAGTCCCCCTCCCCGCTCATATCGAACATCTTTAGCAGGCCCTGCTCAGTCACGTCCAGCCCGTTCTTGGTACGCCCCTCGCGCTGCGCGATCCACACCGAACTCTTGCCTGAGGCGATCTCCGAGCGGATGAATTTGGATAGGATCTGGGAGGATAGATACACCTCTCTGGCGGATATGCCACGGATGACGGTGATCATGCGGTTCGAGCGGAGAAGAGTCTCCACTACCCCGTTCGCCAGCAGGTTGCTGCCCACGCATATCTCTGTGAGAGGCAGGTTATTGAGCATCAGCATCCACTGGGTGAGCGCAGGGTCCAGAACAATGTCCCTGTGGTTGGAAACCGCCAGGAACTTGCCGCTGCCACCTATCTTGGTCAAGTTTTCCACGCCTTCGTAGGTGAATCCGGACGAGGACCTCTGAACCACGACACTGACAGCCTGGGAGACTATCTGATGCTGGAAATCATCCACACCCTTGACGTCCATAAGCATCTTCTTGAGGGTGTTTATGGGGAGTTCCGGGAAGATGTATTTGCTGATCACCGGCACGGCCGGGTGGCGAGCCAGCTTCTGCAAAGCAGCAACGGCCTCCTGGTCATCGTAGGGATGGATATTCTCGAGATCTTCCATAGAATCAATCTTTTCTGAACAATAAGGAACTGTCGCCATAACTCAGGAACCTGAAGCCATGGCTAAGTGCAAAGTTATAAATAGTCTTCCAATCTCCACCCACAAAAGCGGAAATCAGCAAAATAAGGGTACTTTCCGGCTGATGGAAGTTGGTGACCATCATTTCCACGATGCGAAACTTGAAGCCGGGAACGATGATGATCCTGGTTCCCAGACGCAGCTCCGGAAGGGATTTTGCCTCGAGCCAGGAGATAATTGCGTCAATAGATTCCTCAGTGGTATAGGGATACTCGCGCTCATAAGGCACCCACTGGGCGATGTCCTCCGGCTCTCCCTTTTCTATAATCGACACACCCGCATAATATAAGGATTCGAGGGTGCGGACGGAAGTGGTGCCGACGGCGATGCACTTGCAACCGTTGTCCCGGAGTTTCCGGAGCAATCCGATGCTGACCGAGAAGGGTTCCCGGTGCATGGGATGATCTGCCACATTCGAACTCTTTACCGGCAAGAAGGTGCCAGCGCCAACGTGCAAACAAACATTCTGAGTGTCAACATGCTTAGCGCGGATATTCTCAAGTACTTCTTCAGTAAAATGAAGACCGGCCGTGGGGGCTGCCACGGAGCCTCTGATATGCGCATAGAGGGTCTGGTAACGCTCCAGGTCAATGGCCTCGGTTTCCCTGTTAAGATACGGGGGGATGGGCACCTGACCGCACTCCTCCAGCACACGGGAGAAGGGTTCTCCACCCTTCCAGTTGAACTCCACCACCCCGGTCTGACCATCCCTGGAGATGAGGGAGGCGCTCAGTTCCATGGCTGCGAGAGCCGAATCTTCGGGGCAGTCGTAGAGGAGGATATCATCCTTCCAGCGCTTTGAATTGCCGATTACGCACTTCCAACGGCAAGATCCGGTGGCTGCAAAACAACTGGCATACTCCACCGGGAATACGGGTTCCAGGCAGAAGATCTCTATATGCGCGCCCGTGCTGCGCCTGAAGTGCATACGGGCAGGCACAACCTTAGTGTCGTTAAACACCATCAAGGCGCCCTCAGGGAGGTATCCGGGAAGCTCGCGGAAGACGGACTCGGAAGGAGTACCGTCCTTATATATAAGTAGTTTGGAGGCATCCCGCTGAGGGAGGGGATATTTTGCAATCCGCTCGTCCGGCAGGGGATAGTTGTAATCCTCGATGTGAATATCAGGTATCATTTTAAATACAAAGATAATCAATTATTCGGTCATTATGAAGGCGTGCAAAAATGTGGCGCAAATACTGTTTTAAATGTTAACAAGATTAAATTCATATGACACATTTTACCAATTTACAAATGTTTTAGGTATCCGTTTTACAGAAATAAAACATAGAATATAAGAAAATGTTATGGCAGAAATATTAATTATTATTATAGTGATTATCAGGTATTTAGCATATTATCTTTATAGCGAAACATTAAATAAAACGCTTACAGATGTCAATTATGCGGCTCTGCGGCATGGTTTAGGGCTTCTTTTGGCTATTTATTACAACGATTCCCAAGTATTTACATAGTTTTGTCTATAGTATTTTCTAGGCGGTTTAATCATGGTCGCCCACCTCTCCCCTATTTACATTTACAATATTAAACTATTGTTTTTACAAAATTTATTCTTACATTTGTAAAAATTTGTTTACGATTATGAACGACCGTCTTCAGCAGTTTTTGAGCGCAGAGAACCTTACACAGTCTCAGTTTGCCGACAGTATCAACGTCGCACGTGCCAGCATATCCCATATTCTGGCCGGAAGGAACAAACCAGGCTTCGAATTCATCGAAAACGTGGCCAAGCGCTACCCTTCCCTGAACATTGAATGGTTCATTACCGGCAAGGGAAAGATGTATAAATCGGCCTCCGAGGCCCCTGTAGCGCAGGTCTCCCCTGCTGTCGAAGACGATATTCCCACCGTCGATCTCTTTTCGAAACCCGTCGAGCCAATCAAAAGTATTACTTTAGATAAGCCTCGTCAAACCCCTATAAAAGAGAAGAATATCTCCAAGATTTTAGTCTTTTATACTGACGGCACCTTCGAAGAGTATAACAACAATAAGGAATAATTGGTATCTTTGACCGTATGAATCCGGTTAAAGCTTCCATCTGCACCATAGGCGACGAGATCCTCATAGGACAGATCGTCGATACAAACTCCTCCATGATCTCTCGTGCCCTGGGCGCCATCGGCGTCAGGACCAGCCATATGCTCTCCCTCGGTGACGAGCGTTCCGAGATCATCAATCTATTGTCTAACGAGCTGAATAGCAATGAGATAGTCGTCTCCACCGGAGGTCTTGGCCCCACCAAGGACGACATCACCAAGGATGCCCTGGCAGAGCTCTCCGGAAGCCATGCATACGTAAAGCATGAGGAGCAGGAAGCTATTGTGCATAAGATACTGAAAGCCAGAGGTTTGGATGTCCTGAACATAAATCTCCGCCAGGCCCTGGTGCCGGATACCTGCGAGGTTATTGTCAACCGCAGGGGCACCGCCCCCATAATGGTCTTCCGCTTCCCCACCGATCGCTTCGGGCATCCGGCAGTTCTTTATGCCATGCCAGGGGTGCCTTACGAGACCGAAGCGGCCCTTCCGGACGTGATAAATGATATAAAGCAACACTTTAAGCTAGAAAGCATTTACCACAAAACAATAATGACTTACGGGCTTGCAGAGTCTGCCTTGTCCGAGCTCATTGCCCCCTGGGAGGACAGCCTCCCGGCAGACATGCACCTGGCCTACCTCCCCAATCCCCTCACAGGCGTGCGCCTGCGCATCTCCTTATTTAATGCGGGGGAAGACGCAGAAAGCCGCGTAAACGCGCGTATAGAGGCCCTTAAGCCCCTTCTGGGGGATAATCTGTACTCCGAGCAGGATGATACCCTGGAAGCTGTCGTAGGCCGCCTTCTGAAGGCCAAGGGAAGCACTCTCAGCGTAGCAGAGTCCTGCACCGGAGGCGAAATCGCCCACCTCATCACCACTGTGCCCGGATCATCCGATTATTTCCTGGGGTCCGTCACCTCCTACGCCCCCGAAATTAAGCAGAAAATACTTGGTGTCAAAGCCTCTCTCATAAAGGAAAAAGGCATAGTCAGCAGTGCCGTCGCAGAGGCCATGGCGGAGGGTGTAAGGCGCGTCACCGGCAGCACATTTTCAGTGGCCACTACGGGTTGGGCGGATGCCTACGGCGACGAGCACGAACCAGCCGGAACAGTGTGGGTCGGAGTGTCCGGACCGAGCGGAACTTGCAGCAAAAGATTCCAATATAAGGGGGATAGAAAACGCAATATCGAGCGCTTTGCAGCCTCTGCTCTCGATTACCTGAGGCGTTACATCATTAAATAGCTAAATCGCTATAAATCAATAAAAGTAACAAAGGTGTTAAACAACATAACAACTTTGTTACTTTTACATTTATTTACTATAATTACAACTTATTACATCCCGCAAATCACGCGTAGAACGTTCTGGGAGGCCATTTTCTCGATATCCGCCATAGCATACCCTCTCTTCTTGAGTCCCTCCACCAGAAGAGGGAATTTTTCTATGCTTTCAAGCCCTTTTGCGGTGTGATTTATGCCGTCGTAGTCAGTCCCGAAACCGACGCCTTCCACCCCTGCGATCTTCACCGCATGGTCGATATGATCGAGCACGACATCCATCTCCGGCATGGGTCTTCCGTCCGGATTATCATCATCGTAACCGGCGAATCTGTCGGTCAGAAAACAAGGGAAAATACTCATGCATACCACCCCTCCACGGGAAGCAATTCCGCGTATCAGATCGTCAGGCAGATTGCGCTTATGGGAGCAGAGTGAAGAGCAGCATCCGTGGGTATATGCAACCGGCTTCTTTGAGATCTCCAGCACGTCCCGGACGGTGGCATTGGAGGTATGTGCCACATCCACCGTCATACCCATGGCGTTCATCTCCCCTACCAGTTCCTTGCCGAGAGGGCTCAAGCCACCCCATCTCCCCTGCCCGGTGCAGGAGTCACAGATGTCGTTGTCGGCGCTGTGGCAGAGAGTGACATAGCGCACGCCCTCGGAATAAAGCTCCTGCAGCACGCCCTGGCGGCCCAGAAGGGCCGAGCCGTTCTCCAGGCCCAGGAATATGGATACAAGGCCCTTAGAGGCGTTTATGGCCATTTCTGAGGCATTTTTAGCGAATGCTGCCTTGTCGGTGTTGGCAGCCATCTGCCTTTTGAGTTCAGAGAGGAGGGCAAAAGCATGTGAGGTCGCCTCTGCATTGCTCAGTTTCGCAGGGATGTAGAGGGCGAAGAAAGAGCCGGTGACTCCCCCTCTGAGCATTTTGGGGAAATCTACCTGAACTCCGGGATTATCTTTTCCGAAGTCTCGTCCACGATACATTTGCGTAGGCGCATCACAATGTGTATCAATTATATACATAGCCTTGTCTAATCTATCAGTTCACCCCACTCATCGGTCTTCGCATCCAGGTCCCGCTTGCATTCCAGATACTCTCTGGTCAGTTCCATTATGTCATCTCCCTCCTTCGGTGCCGACAGCACTCCCTCTATTTCCTTCATCCTCTTCTCCAGCTTCTCTATCTCCTTCTCCAGGAAATCCACCCTGTTGCGGCGTTTCTTATCTTCCTTGCTCTTGGCTCTAAGTTCCTCATAACTGCGCTTTTCAGACGTTGGGGCAGAGTCCCTCGAGGAGACATAGCCCCCCGAGGCTGTAACGGGAGGGGCCCAAGCACCAGCTTGGGAGGGGTCCGGCTTGCCGGACGGTCGGAGCGAGGGACTACTGCCCCAACGCTCCAGATCTTGCAGAGACTCCAGGCGCCTCTTGGCAAGGAAATCAGAAACGCCGCCGAGGAATTCGCGGACGTGGCCGTCGCGGAACTCATAGAGTTTATCCACGAGGCCATCGAGGAAGTCGCGGTCGTGCGAAACAATCACCAAAGTGCCATCGTAGGCCTTCAGGGCCTGCTTCAGGATATCCTTAGACTTGATATCCATATGGTTGGTCGGTTCATCCAGAGCAAGCAGATTGTGGCTCTGAAGCATCAACTTGGCCATACCAAGGCGGGCCCTCTCGCCACCGGAAAGCACCGAAACGCGCTTGTCTATATCTTCTCCGCGGAAGAGGAACTGAGCCAGGATATCCCGCAGTTTGGTTCGGATATCCCCCACCGCAATGCGGTCCAAAGTGCTGAACACAGTCTCCTTCTTGTCAAGCACATCTTCCTGATTCTGAGCGAAATAGCCGCAGTCAACGTTGTGCCCGGGGCGGGATTCGCCGGAGATAGGCTCCAACTCCCCGACTATCACCCGCATCATGGTGGTCTTGCCCTCGCCATTGCGACCTACGAACGCCACCTTCTCGCCACGCTTGATCTCTATGGCAGCATCCCGGAACACCACCTTCCCCGGGTAGCCCACGGTCAAGTCGCTGCACTTGTATACAACGTCCCCGGCGCGGGGTGCAGGGGGGAATTTCACCGTGAGGGTGGCATTATCCGTCTCATCTATCTCGATGCGCTCCAGCTTCTCCAGAGCCTTGATGCGGCTTTGCACCTGATTGCTCTTGGTGGGCTTGTAGCGGAAGGCGCGGATGAAATCCTCCGTCTTCTCTATCATGCGCTGCTGGTTCTCGTAGGCAGCCGTCTGCTGGGCGATGCGCTCTGCACGCAACTGGGTGTATTGGGTATAGGGGACCTTGTAGTCGTAGATGTTCCCAAGCATCAGCTCCACGGTGCGGCGGGTGACGTTGTCCAGGAACTTCCGGTCGTGGGAAACCAGCATCACGGCCCCTTTATAATCTTTAAGGTAGCCCTCCAGCCACTCTATGGACTCAATATCAAGGTGATTGGTAGGCTCGTCCAGCAGTAGCAGGTCCGGATGCTGCAGGAGGATCTTGGCGAGTTCTATGCGCATGTTCCAGCCCTGGCTGAAGGTCTCGGTGGGGCGATCGAGCTCGGAAGGCAGGAATCCCAGACCCCGCAGAGTTCTCTCCGCCTGCACCTGGGGAGGCTCGGAATGGAACACCGAGATCTTGTCGTTAAGCTCGTTCAGGCGCTCTATAAGAGCCGTGTATTCCTTTGATTCATAGTCAGTTCTGTCCGCAAGGGCCAGGGTAATCTCTTCCACCTCGCGCTCCGCCGCATTACTCTCGTCGAAGGCAGTCATGGTCTCCTCCATCACGCTGCGACCCTTGTGATGCTCCATCAGCTGAGGCAGATAGCCCACGGTCAGATGCTGGGGCTTGTCTACGCTGCCGGAAGTAGGACGCATCTCCCCGCAGATAATCTTCATCAGGGTACTCTTGCCTGCACCGTTCTTCCCCACCAGACCAATCTTGTCGGATTCGCTGATGTGGAAATTGATGCGGGAAAAAAGTTCCCAGCTGCCGAAACTAACGGTGAGATTGTTGATGGAGATCATTTGTCATACTTCTCCATCAATTTGCGGAACTGCTCGGGGCAGCCCATGATGCGGCCGGTCTTGGAATTCGGGAACCCCAGCACCACGGTGCCGTCGGCGCAGAGAACCCCGTCCTGATTGTAGACGGCCTGCTTCACGGTGAGTTTGGCAAGAGGCAGGCTCTCGATCTCTGCCACCACCCGGAGGGTATCCCCTATCTTGGCGGAAGCATGGAAACGCATCTGCACGCTCACCACGGGGAAGACTATGCCGTCTTCGGCGCATTTCTCCACCCCATAGCCCCAGGAGGCGATCATCTCGTCCCTGGCGCACTCGAAATAGCGGAGATAGTTGCTGTGATGCACTATCCCCATCGGATCCGCCTCATAATAGCGGACGGGGAAGGTCGTCTCGAAATGTATCATAATCCTAAGGCTTTCAAGGAATTCTCGAGGGCCTCGATGCGCTGCAAGGCATCGGCCTCTTTCTTGCGCTCGGCGGCGATGACGGCCTCGGGGGCATGTGCCACGAAGCCCTGGTTGCCCAATTTGCCACGAACCTGAGCGAGGAACTTCTGCTGATACGCCAGGTCGGCCTCCAGCTTGCTGCGCTCCTCATCCACATTCACGAATTCCGCGAGAGGCACGCTCATCTTCACTGTGCCCACGATAAACGACACGGCAGCGCCCTCGGCAGTGCCGGATTTCACGTTCACATTGCCCAGCTTGACAAGGGCAGGATAAAGCTCGGAAAGGCTTTCATCGGCCACGTAGAGGTCCAGGGCCTGCTTGGGAGCGATTCCCTTCTGGGCGCGGATGGCACGGACGTTCACAATAGCATCCTGCAGAAGGGCGAACTTGCCGAGGAATTCGGTGCTGAACGGCCCTGCCACGGGAGTGCGCTGGAACATGATGGTCTCGCCCGGATTGCGCTCTTCCATCGCCTGCCAGAGTTCCTCCGTGATGAAGGGCATGACCGGGTGGATGAGCTTGAGCAGCTTCTCGAAGAAGAGCACGGCGGCCTCCTGCGTCCGGGCGTCCACGCCCTTGCCGTATTCCGGCTT
>JAGCUK010000009.1 GCA_017962925.1 Bacteroidales bacterium | reverse complement strand
GTGGACCCTGAAAACAACGATGAAGGGTATCAGACTTATCCTCAGATGAAAATCTACAACACCGGTGTGAAAGTCACGTTCTAATCTTCGAAGCGATATGAAAAAGATATATTACATTTTGCTTGCGGTCGTTGCATTAGCTTTCAGTTCTTGCAAAGACGGTTTTCTGGACAAGACTCCTCTCGACAAACTCACCGAGGATGCTGTTTTCAACAGCGTGGGTCTTGCAGAGAATCATGTGAATTCAATGTATTCAGTGCTTCCGGACTTCCTGCAGGAGGGTAATATCGGATGTATTACCGATGAGGGTTACTTCCGTTATGGCGGCACTTCTACCCGCTACATTGCTGCAGGCACCATGGATCCGGACAACATCGTCTATATGGAAGAAGGCGGCGCTGCCCATAACACCCGTACTACGGTCCTGAACATATGGAACCGCTCCTACAAGTACCTGAGGGATATGAACTATTTCATCACCAAGGTTGAGGAAGGTTCCCAGATGGATGCGGCCGACAGGGACAGGCTCCTCGGTGAAGTTTACTTCCTCCGCGCCTGGACATATACCAATATGATTGAACGTTACGGCGGCGTCCCTCTCATCAAGAATACGTTTACCATGACCGACGAGTTCGGCATCAAGCGTACTCCTTTCGATGATTGCGTTGATGAAATCCTGAAGGATCTGGACAAGGCAGACGCACTGCTACCTCTCAAGAACGGACAGGGCCGCGCCACCAAGGTAGTCTCCAAGGCCCTCCGGTCCCGTCTTACTCTTATCGCAGCATCGCCCCTGTTCAATGATCCGGATAACCCCACCGGAGGAATCGTCCGAGGCGCATACAGCGCCGATAAATGGGTCCGCGCTTTCAATGCATCCAAGGAAGCTGTCGAAATCGCCGAAGCAAACGGGTTCAGGCTGGCGGATACCTATGATGATATCTGGAAGAATGTGGATTGCCCCGAGAATATCTGGTGCAAGTTCCTGACGCCTCTGGGATACACCGTTCACAAAGGGCAACTCCTTTATCCGCCGGAGCACTACAGCGGATGGAGTTCTATGGAGCCTACCCAGGCAATGGTCAGCGACTATGAACTCACGAATGGCAAAAAGTGGTTTGAGGAAGGCTCCGGATACGATCCCAAGCATCCTTTCGAGAATCGCGACCCTCGTTTCTACAAGACTGTGGCGGCGCCGTTCAAGCCTTTCAGCTATACCAAGGATGGCACCATGAAGACCGTGAATCTCGAGTTGTATCTGCTGTTCGAGAAGAAGACTATCGACGACTTCGATAAGAATAAGGGTGCCACCGCGATGCTGGACTACACCAAGAAGCCCCTCGACCTGGGTGAGTATCCGAGCACCACTTTCTTCAAACTGCATAAGTGGCACGATCCTGCCATTCAGATTTCAGAGAAGGAAACCGGTTCCGTGCTTTATCCCTGGATCCGCCTCGGCGAGATTTACCTGAACTATGCAGAGGCCGCATTCAAGACTGGCAAAGAGGATATCTGCCGCGAGTATATCAACAAGATCCGTGACCGCCTGGATGTGCACATGCCACATATCCCCGATTCAGCGACAGGTGCCATTCTCTGGGACCATCTCGTGAACGAGCGCAGGGTCGAACTTGCATTCGAAGCATTCCGTTATTTCGATGTCCGTCGCTGGAAGGTGGCTGATTTTTATGATAATGTGGATCTCTATGGCGGCCAGGTGCTGGTTCTCACCGGAGGTTCGAAGCCGGATACTGTTTACTGCATGCCTCGTCTTTATGATGAGAGCAAGAACAATATGGTGTATTACGATGAAGGTCAGACCTACGATTACACCTGGCTCGGCAAGACCTACAAGATCGACTACGGCGATTGCCGCAAGGGCGTGATGCCGGCCAAGAAGTACTTCCCCGAGGATGGCAGGAACTACCTCATGCCTATCCCCAGGCCTGAAATCACCAAGAGTATGGGCTCGATCGAACAGAACCCCGGCTACAATTGATGAATATGAACTTGTTCAAATACATACTGGCTCTGAGCGCAATCTCTCTGGTAGTCTTTTCTTGCGAGAAAAAGACACCGGATGAGATTGTGTCGGAGACTTACAAGGGGCTGATAATCAATGAGATTGCAGCCCATGACGAGATTTCCGATATGGCCAGCTGGGTGGAGATCCTGAATACCTCTTCTAAGGAGGTGTCTCTTGCCGGGCTGGGACTGTATCTGAAAGACACGTATCTTAACGACAAGTGCGTCTGGAGCACCGAGAGTGGTTCTCTTCCCGCCGGCGAACGTCTGGTAATCTCCTCTGCGGATGACTCCGGGTTATCCACTGGAATTATCTCCAATGAGGAGTTTGTCCTGCGCCTCGGCACTAAAGAGGGCTCGGTCGATAAATTCATCCGCAGCAAGCATATGCCGGTGAATCAGTACAACCGAGGCTCCTACCAGCGCATTCCGGACGGCGGTGAGGAGTGGCGGAACATGCCCTACAACAGTAAGGGTAAGGTAAACGAGATCTTCGACTGGAAGAAGCCCCTCCCCAACGCAATCTGGATGTGGAGTACGCACATGACGCCGCTGCTGGAGAATGATGCCGCCATCATGAAGGAATATTGGGATAAGGGATACCGGCACCTGCTCCTTCATTGCAACGCCTTCCTGAACCGGGGCTGGGAAGCAAAGGTGTTCATAGATAAAGCGGAGGAAATAGGTTTCATCGTGCATGGCTGGATCCTGGCCTTCAGCAATGGTTCTACCTGGAATTATCCTATCGACAAGGAAACCCAGACTATCAAGGAAGAGGTATTTGCCGAGATTATAAACAAGGGGAAAGTGTGTATCGAAGGTTTCGGCGTGAAAGGCCTTCATCTCGACTATATTCGATTCGGAGGCTCCGCTTCCAAGTATAATTTTACCAAGGAAGTAAACTCCGTGGCCGTGGTTAACCGCGCCTGCCGGGAAACCCGCGAACTGTGCGATAGCTACAATGCCGGCCTGGTGACATCTGCCGCCCTTATGCCCGAGAAGAATAGCACAAACTCATATGCCCAGGAACCTTCCCTGATGGGTAAGTACATCCACATCCTGATGCCTATGTGCTACCGCTATTCTTACGGGTATTCTGATGATGGCCTGGTGAACGTGATGAACTGGTTCTGCACCAATTCCGCCGATGCGGAAGTGTGGTCCGGTCTGCAGACATACGACAAGAGCACTACCGGTCTGTCGTCGGAGGTCCTCCTCTCCGATATCATGGCTTACCGTAGGTCTAATGCCACAGGCATTGTGCTTTTCCGTCACGGCCTTGGCACATTCCCCGATGTAAACGACATTTGGAACACGACAAACTAATCATAATTATTAACCACTAATCCCATTTTTATGAAAAGAAAACTGTTATTCATGCTTGCAACACTTGCTGCATCCGCCCTTCTTTTCAATGCCTGTAAAGACAAAGAGGAGCTGAAGCCGGATGAGTCAAATGTAGTTGCGACCGTGTCTGCCAACGATCTGATCACCGCTGTCGCAGACATGTATGCTGCTTGGGAAGAGAGTACCACTATCGCGAATTCACTCACGGTTGCTGGTAAAGAGCTCACCCTCCCTCAGTATCAGTATGCAATGTGCAAACTGATTGACAACCTCTCGAAATCTGACAAGTCCTACATCAAGGTCTTGAATTACAAGCCCGCGGATCATCCGGAGCGTGACAGCTACGACAGAGACGAGATTGCTGTTTACAATGGCCCCGCCAACAAGGAATTCACCGAGGATCTCGGCAGTATCGCCGTCCGTATGATGGATTCCATGAAAGAGAAGTCCACGGTTCCTAACGTGACCATCTTCTATCGCGATGATGCCATTTCTTTCTCGACCAACCGCGCAACTGTTTGCTTCGCCCGTGCTATCGCCGCATACAAGGCGGATGGCAAGATGCCTGAAAAGGTCGCTACTGAGTATCTTTCCGCAGGCAGCACCTTGATGGGCTTCGCGAAGGAATTCGTGAAGATCCTGGATGTATGGCAGGCTCATGTCGGCCAGATCGAGGCTGACGGTGCACACAGCGTGGATTCCAAGAAGCCTTGGGTGGATGTACACTACATTCCTACTCAGACCACCACATTCCCCAACTCTGCTGAGAATAGCGAGGCCGAGACCGTTATCGAGGTTGCCGGCCAGACCTACAACATGGAGCAGTGCTGGACCATCGCAGCACAGGGTATCATCAACATGATTACTGAGGAAGGTACCGCCCTGACTCCCACTGTGCAGAACGTGCGCGAGCATACTATCGGTGATGGCAAGGGCCTCGACCAGGCTATCCCTACTCCTCCCGAGATGATTCCTTGGCAGCATCCGTTCTATGAGTATGCAGGTTTGCTCAACCTCAGCTCCAAGAATCCTTGGAAGACCGAGCACTTCGCAGCCGTCCTTCCTTGGTGGTACTTGAAGAGCACCCTTAGCAACGGTCGTGTTACCAACTTTGCCTCCATTGGCAGTTTTGGTATCGAGGGCTACACCGGAGAACTCTCCGCAATGCGTATGCTCCTGATGATGGCTCGTTACTACAAGTACCTGCTGGACAACAAGATCACCAAGAACGTTTATACCGCAACCAAGGGCCTGATCATCGATCACGACCTGTATGGTATTAAACTCGCAGATGTCGAACTCCAGACTTCCAATGAGATCAGCTTCGAGGCCACTCCTGCCGGTGCTGTAAACATTAAGTTCGCAGCTAACACCGCTTGGACCGCGACCGCCAGCGAAGCATGGATCCATGTGGATCCCGCATCCGGCGATATCGAGAACCCTGCAACTGTCAGTGTGACCGTCGATACAAACACTGGCGCAGAGCGTAGTGGTACCGTTACCATCAAGGGAAGCACCGACGAGGTTGCTGTTACCGTAACTCAGCTTGCCTATGTCGCTCCCAGCGGAGCTACCCTTAAGGATGTCGCAACTGAATTCGTGAAGGTCCTCAATGTCTGGAAAGCAAACGTCGGCACTATCCAGCCTGACGGACAGCACCAGGGCGACAAGCGCTTCTTCGACGTACACTATATTCCTACTTGGTCCAACTATGGTGCCGAGGTTACCGACAATGTTTCCAAGCCTGAAACAACCATCACCGTCGGCGAAGAGACCTACACCATGTATGAGGCATGGGTAGTTGCTGCAAAGGGTATCGTGGAGATCCTGACTAAGGAAGGTATGGAATGCGTTCCCGATGCACAGGATGTCCTCAAGCATACTCTCGGTCAGGGCAAGGGCCTTGATATTGCCGTTCCTGCCAAGAACGCTTCCTGGAACAAGTGGGCGTATCCTTGGTATGAAGATGGCGACCTCAACCTTTCTGCAGAGAAACCTTTCACTGTTGAGATGCTGGCTCAGATGGCTCCTTGGTGGCTGAAGCGCGCACAGACTCTCGATTCCGGCAAGGGCCGTATCAACAACTTCCAGCAGCTTGGTGACTACAAGTTCGCAGGCGGTCAGTCCGGTATGATGAGTGCTATGCGTATGTTCCTTATCATGGCCCGCTTCTACAAGCATCTGCTCGACAATAATATCGAGAGCAATGTCTATGAGGCTGTCCACGGAATGACCATCGACCACGACCTCTATGGCATCGGTATTCCTGCCGAAGGTGGTGCCAATATGAAGACATTCGCCACCCAGTTCGTCACTTTCCTCGATGTATGGCAGAGTCACGTCGGCACGATCGAGGCTGATGGCAATCACAGCACCGGCAAGGGCACTGAGTGGAAGAACGTCCACTACATCCCCACTTACTCGGATTATGCCGATTCCGATAACAACAAGGAGCCTGAGGCAACTATCACTGTCGGTGACAAGACCTACAAGGTTTTCGAGGCATGGGATATCGCCATCAAGGGATTTGTCGAGATGGTTACCCTCGAGGGAACGTCCGTATGGCCGACCGCTTTGAATTCACCTGTGCATACCCTTGGCAATGGTAAGTCTCTTACCATGGACATCCCTGAACTTGAAGCCGACAAGTGGAACAAGTGCAAGTATCCCTGGTATCAGAACGAGGGTGCGGCCAACTTTGACGCAGATCATCCTGTGAATATGGAGGTTCTCCGCCGAGTGCTGCCTTTCTGGCTCAACCGTGCTCGCCAGCTCGATAGCGGGACGGGTCGTTTCGGTAATTATCAGGATATGGGAGCAAGCGGATTGGAAGGCTATAAGGGCCTGATGTGTCCGATGCAGAGCCTGCTCATCCTCTGCCGCTTCTACAAGTACCTGCTGGACAACAATATCGAGTCCAATGTGTACGATGCGGTGAAGGATCAGACATTCGATCCCACATTGTACTAAAACCTTTGACTGCGGGGGCGTGACTGCCCCCGCAGTTCCTTTTAATATTTTTTATTATATTTACGCGTTTTTGCATTTTGAGACAGTATAACAATTTATTTATAACCAATTTTATTAACACAAACATTATGAAAAAAATTCTTTGGTATGCCATTGCTTTATTAGGCATGGCTGCTTTGGCATCCTGCGAAAAGGATCAGCCCAAAGAACCTGAAGCAAGCCTTCAGATCGAGACTCCCACTGTCGCCTTCGCGACAGAAGAGGCTGGTGAGCAGGAGGCTACTTTCGTGGTCAACAAGGCATGGACTGCGACTCCTTCCGCAGAATGGATTAAGGTTACCCCTGCTTCCGGTGAAGCAGGCACCATTACCGTTAAGATTGCCGTCGAGGCAAATACCGGTGAAGCCCGTGGCGGCACAGTGACCATCAATGTCGAGAAGATCACTAAGGACAATGTTATCAATGTTACCCAGGGCGCTTATATCCCCCCCAAGACCATCAAGGAATTCGCAACCGAGTATGTGAAGATTATCGACATCTGGGAGGCGACTGTTGGTCCTATGAAGATGCACAGCACCGTGGATGCAGTTGAGAACGCTCACTACATTCCTGAAACCACCACGATCAAAGTTGGTGACAAGACTTACAATACCGCCGACATGCTTGAGACCGCTCTCCGCAGTTATCTCCTTATCCGCGGCTACGATGGCCTTGACACCGAGCATTATGGCGCCGGCAGCATTGCTGCTCTCGCGGACGGTGCAGTCGGAATGGCAGCCACCCCGGTTCCTGACACCCACGAATATGAATGGGGAGCCGACTCTCCTTTCAATGAGACTTCCGGCAACGGTGGTCACCTGAACATGATTGTCGATGGCAAGAACGTTCACTCCCAGGTCAGGGTAGACATCCTCGACAACTGGGCACAGCGTGCATTGAACTTCCAGAAGGGCAAGACAATCTCCAACATGTGCACTTATCCTCGTGATCCTATCAACGATTACACTGGATCCTTCTGCTCACAGCGTGCTCTGCTTACCTATGCATTCTTCTTCAAGTACATGCTTGACAACAATCTCGACAAGGGTACTGAAGTCGCAAACGACGTAATCATCCGTTCCGAACTCTTCGGCGATGAGGCAGTCGCGGGCACAATCGCAGACTTCGCTGCAGAATATGTGAAGATCATCGACCTTTGGAAGAAGAACGTGGGAGACAAGAAGATGCACTCCAGCGTGGACGCAACCAAGAACGCACACTTCGTTCCCGAGGACGCCACCATCACCGTCGGTGACTACACCTACAATACTGCAGATATGCTCGAGCTCGCACTCCGCAGCTACCTCCTTATCCGTGGCTACGATGGCCTCGATACCGAGAACTATGGTGCAGGCAAGATCGCTGCTCTCGATTCTGCTCTCTCAATGTCCGCCACTCCTCTTCCCAAGACTCATGGATATGAGTGGGGTGCTGATTCTCCTTTCAATGAGACCAGCGGAAATGGCGGCAACCTCTGCATGGTCGGTGCGGACAACCGCAAGACCTACAACCAAGTGAAGGTCGATATCCTCGACAACTGGGCACAGCGCGCAACTAACTATCAGCATGGCAAGACTATCTCCAACCTTTGCGGTTACTCCTCCAACCAGCTTGCCGGATACTATGGCTGCTTCTGCTCTCAGCGTGCTCTCATGACCTATGCATACTTCTTCAAGTACATGATTGACAATAAGCTCGAAAAGGGTACCGATGTTCCTGCAGACCAGACTATCCGTTCCGAGCTCTTCGGCACTGATGGCAAGAAGCTCGCACAGTGGAATGTCAGCGCAGCAGCTGCAGAGAACACTTATGGCAAGACCTTCGGTGGCGAATCTAGTTACGATACCAACGGCAAGTGGAATGGTAATGCATATCTCTATAATCCTGCTGCCGGCGACTGCGATCAGTATGTAGATGCAAACTGGTCTGGCAACGGTCGTCTTACCTATGTCCAGATCGATAAGACCGGTATGGAAGCCAACACTAATGCCGGCCACGATGTGGGAAGCACCGGACATATCATCGTGAAGGCTCCTTGGACCGGAGACTACTGGCTGTTCCAGGCTACAAGCGAAACGGAACTTCCTGCCGGAACCAAGATTCACGTATTCTACATCTTCCGTTCTTCCGCATCTGGTGCAGGATACTTCCTGGTAGAGTATAATGACGGCACTGAGTGGAAGACCGCTCCTCTGCGCGTTGCAACAGAGGCAGATGAGGGCTATGTCTTCTCGACCACTCAGACCAAGACCAAGAAAACCAAGGCTGATATTGCTCCTTGGAATGCCAAGTCGAAGGAGAATGGTTCTTCGAATACCTGGGTTGATTTCGATTATACCCTCGCCGCTCCTATGACCACCGTTCAGGTTCGTCAGACGGTTGTCGCAACCAACAGGGCGGATAACGACAATACTCTCTCCAAGCTTAATAGCGGTACGACCCGTATTGCCGGTTCCGAGCCCAACTCGAACGGTATGTGGTCCAGCCCCGTTATCGAAATTATCGAGTATAAATAGTCTCGACTAGTTTTGACCGTGGGGGCCTGACCGTCCCCACGGTTCCTTATCCAATATGTTTTTATTATGAAACGCTTCCTCACTGTAGTATTACTGGCCCTTTCCCTCATAGCATGCAAGAGGGCCGAACCCAACTTCAACGGCATCTGGCTCTGGTCCAAGTTCATGAACGACGTCGATCTGGATGAGTTTGCCGCCAAGGACATCAAGAACATCATCCTCCATGAAGTGTCCTTCGAACGCCACGGAGTCGATTCTACGCTGGCCTTCGTAAAGGGCGCCCACGACCGTGGAATGAAGGTGCATATCTGGTTCCAGGCATTCTACAAGGATGGAAAATGGATCAATCCTGTAGATGATTCCCTGAACCGCTACAAGCAGGAGTATTTCGACGAGGTCATCGAGCGTGCCGTGCAATATGTCAACTATGGCGTGGATGGCATACATCTGGATTATATTCGCTTCGGAGGCACTGCCTGGAAGCATAATCCTTCCGAGGAGATCACCGCCACTGGCTGCGTCACGGAGTTCTGCCGCCAGATCAGCGAGGCCACCAAGAAGGTCAATCCCAAGATCATCCTCTCCGCTGCACTCATGCCCGAACCCGACAGCGAGTACTGGTATGGCCAGGATCCCGCTCAGATGGGGCAGTATATCGATATCCTCATGCCCATGATTTACTTCCACTGCGACAGCTACCGCAAGGGAGGGGAGGAATGGGCCGTTAAGGTGGCCAATCACTTCGCCACCAAGGGCGCTCCCGCCAAGGTATGGGCTGGCATGACCACGTATTACGATACCGACACCACCAAGGTTGTTCCTATGACCGCCGAGCAGATCCGCCACGATTGCGAACTCTTCACCGGCACTCAGGCAGAGGGCATCGTGCTCTTCCGTTACGGGCTTGGAGAATTGCCCGACCTGCATGGATTGTGGGATTAATTTTGAATAATATGATACTGATAGCAGATAGTGGGGCTACAAAGACTGAATGGGGGTGCGTGTCGCGTGACGGCAGCACCCGCATCGGTTTCTTCAGCCAGGGGTACAACCCTAATTATATAACTGGAACACAGATAGTTGCGGACATCCGTGCCAATTTGCCGGCGGAGCTCGACCCTTCGCTGGTGGACGAAATCTACTTCTATGGCGCCGGAGTCACGGAACTCCAGTATCCTTTCATGGAGAAGACCCTCCGCGAGGTGTTTACCAAAGCGGGGAAGGTGTTCATCGCGATGGATACCCTCGCATCCTGCCGCGCACTTCTGCAGGCGGAGCCCGGATTCGCCGCCATACTTGGCACCGGTGCGAATTCCTGCCTTTACGATGGCTGCAACGAGGGCCTTAACGTGGACAGCTGCGGATTCATCCTCGGTGACGAGGGTTCCGGCGGCAACCTCGGCAAGCGCATGATCACGGATTATATCCGCCGCAACATGCCCGCAAAGGTTTATGAACTCGTGGGCCGCGAACTCGGACGCAACAACGACGAACTCTTAGACGTTATCTATACCAAGCCTTTCCCCAACAGGTTCTGCGCCCAGTATGCGAAGTTTATCAACGAGCATCTGGACTTCGACCCGTATTTCCCGAACCTGGTGACTGACGCATTCCGCCAGTTCTTCAAACTGATAGTCACGCATTATCCTGATTATCAGAAATATACCTTCAATGCAGTGGGCTCGGTGGCATACTATTTCAAACCGCTGCTACAGCCTGTGGTGGAGGAGTTCGGAATGAAGATGGGAACCATCCTGAAGGCTCCCATGGAAGGGCTCATCAAATATCACCTTGAACATTAGACTATGGGAAAGAACAAGTATATTATTCCCCTTGCATTCATAGGGATGATGTTTTTCACCGTGGGTTTCGCCACGGGAATCAACGGCTATTTCGTGCCGTTCCTCGAGAATAACCTGAATCTGAGCTCCGCACAGAGCTATCTGGTGATCGCGGCCACCTTCCTGGCCTTCCTGGTATTCAGTTTCCCGGCATCATCCATCATCGCCAAGATAGGATACAAGCGCACTATGTCGCTGGCGTTCTTCATGTTCGCGCTGGCATTCGCGCTCTTCATCCCCGCCGCCAGGCTGGAGAGTTTCGGCCTCTATCTGCTCGCATGCTTCATCAGCGGAACCGCGAATACGGTGCTTCAGGCGGCCATCAACCCTTACGTAACCATCCTCGGACCAATAGATTCCGCCGCCAGGCGCATCTCCATTATGGGGATATGCAACTCGCTGGCGCTGGCACTGCCGTCGGTGTTCATCGCGGCCGTCACCCGCAAGCCTATCGAGGCCGTGGGGCTGGTGGATCTGGACAAACCGCTGATTATTATCATCGCCGTGGTGGCTCTGCTGGGCATCATCACCTTCTTCGCTCCGCTCGAAGAGATCAAGGCTGAAGGTGAGGAGAATGAGGAAGATTGCCCCTACGCCGCATCTAAGAAGAACATCTGGCAGTTCCCGCACCTGGTGCTTGGAGCGCTGGCGCTGTTCGTCTACGTTGGCGTGGAGAATCTGGCGCTGCTGACGGTGCTGGATTATGCGCAGGAGCTGGGGATGCCAAATCCCGAGAGTTATACCATCTGGCCGGGCATAGGCATGGCTGCAGGCTATATACTTGGCATTCTGTGCATTCCTAAGGTGATCTCTCAGGTGAAGGCGCTTCGCATTTGCACCTGGGTGGCTGTGCTGGATTCGCTGGCAATTGTGCTGACGCCTCCGCAGATTTCCGTGTGGTGCGTGGCGCTGCTCAGCTTCGCGTGCTCGCTGATGTATCCGGCAATCTGGCCCCTGGCCATTGTGGATCTCGGGAAGTTCACCAAGAAGGGCTCTTCGCTGTTGGTGGCGTCCATCGGCGGCGGGGCGTTGATTCCGCTGCTTTTCGGCGCGATGAAGGATTGGACCGGTCCTCAGCCGGCCTACTGGATCTGCCTGCCGTTCTATCTGTTGATAATGTTCTATGCGTATTATGGGTATAAGATTAGGCGGTAGCACTTCGTCTGGCATTGTCGCTTCGTTGTTGTATGCAAAACAGGCTTTTTTGCATACAACAGGCCGTTTTTTATGCCATCGGTATGCAAAACTGGCGTTTTTGCATACAGCGCTGGCGTTATCCCTTATTATTCCGACCAAGGCCGGAGCCTGCACGACCGCCATCGTTTCTGCGGCGGCAAGTGAGACCGGGAGGCCTATGATTTGGAAGCAGAGAGATGCGTCCGGGGAGTTCAATACGGTGGCGTATGTGAAGGGGGAGAAATATGGATATACGGCGTTGCTGCCGACCACCAAGAGCACCGCGCGCGCATATGCGGGCATCAATGAGGTGGGATTCGCCATCGCGAACAACCTTTCCTATAATCTGCGCCCGGACTCGCTGGGTTTCGATACGGACAATGGCGAGATGATGGCCATGGCTCTTGGCACCTGCCGGACGCTGGAGGATTTCGAGGCCCTGCTGGATTCGCCGTCACGGCCGGATGCGCTGAGCGCCAATTTCTGCGTGATCGATGCTTGCGGTGGTGCCGCTTATTTCGAAGTGTCGGATACGGCATATGTGCGTTTCGACGTGCCTGAAGGCGGATATCTCTTCCGGACCAATTATTCCCTTTCGGGGGATGAGGGCCGCGGCAAGGGGTTCGCCCGCTATGCCACCATGGAGCAACTCATGCGCAAGAAGGGCTTTGGTTTTACTCCGGGCTACTTCTTCCGCGTAGGCCGTTCGTTCGTGAATGTGCTGAACGGGGGAGACGCCCTCCGCTGGCGCTGCTCCGGCTATCTCTACGAACACGATTTCATCCCCCGCAACTCCACTGCCTCTTCAATCGTGATAGAGGGGGTGGCGAAAGGGGATGCCGCTGATGCCGGGGTGATGTGGTGTGCGCCGGGCTATACTCCCAGTTGCTACGCTGTGCCCGTATGGGTGGCTGCCGGAGAGGAGATTGCCCCTATTGTGAGCGGAGATGCTCCCGCGAATAAACTGGCCGTGGAGATCAAGCATTCGCTCTCGCCATTCGACTGGCCGGGAGGCTCCAAATATCTGAAAGTTAAAGAATTGCGCCGCGTGCTCCGGCTCGTCCGTAAGGCGGAACGCCGGGAGTTGAAGGCCGGCCGGAAGCTGGACCGCGCTTTCCGCAAAGGCGGATTTGACGTTGCCGCGGTGGCGGAATACAATGCCGGTGCCTGCGAGCGCTTTGCCGCATTCAAAGATAAAATCCTGAAACCATGAGCTTTACCCCCTGGACCTTGCTGATCGATGTCGGACTGATTTCCCTGCTTCTTTTGCTGGGAAAGTTCCTCCGTGCAAAAGTGCGGCTGATCCAGAGGCTGTTCATACCTCCGAGCCTGATTGCCGGTCTGTTCGGTCTGGTGCTTGGCCCGGAACTCCTGGGCTGGCTTCCGCTTTCCGGAAACCTCGGCACCTACGCCGGGATTCTTATCGCGCTGGTATTCAGCTGCATACCTCTCACGTCAGCCGGCAAGAAATCCGCTGACGGGAACTCCCGAGTAGGGCGTATGTGGGCGTATTCCCAGGCCGGAATGCTACTGCAGTGGGCTCTGGGCGGTGCTCTGGGCCTTTGGGCTCTGAGCAAGATATGGCCCGTGAACGGGGCTTTCGGCCTCTCGATGCCTGCCGGTTTTTGCGGCGGACACGGCACGGCTGCGGCGATAGGGGAATCCTTCGCCAACTACGGTGTGGAGGAGATGCAATCGCTTGCGATGACTGCCGCAACCGTAGGAATCATCGCTTCCGTGGTGATTGGAATGTGGCTGATAACCTGGGGCGCGGAACACGGGAAAACCAAGTTCATCTGCGCATACGAGTCGCTGGCACCTGAGCTCCGGACGGGCATCCTGCCCCCGGACAAGCGCACCAGCATGGGCCTTGCGTCCTTCTCTGCCATCTCCCTGGACTCCATGACCTTCAATTTCGCCATGGTGGCGTTGATCGCTCTGGGAGGTTACGGGCTGGCGAAACTCATCTCCTGGGCCTGGCCTGCACTGATGCTGCCGGTATTCAGCTGCGCATTCATCGTGGGCTTGCTGGTCCGCTGGTTCCTGCGCCGCGCGAAGGTGGAGGAGCATCTCTCCAAACCCATCATCGGGCACCTCAGCGGGGCTTTCACCGACTATCTGGTGGCCTTCGGCGTGGCTTCCATACGCCTGGAGATAGTAGGTCGCTACATCGTGCCGCTGCTGATTCTGCTGGCGGTCGGGCTGCTGCTGACGCTGTTCTATGTGTTCTGGGTGGGCGCGCGGATTCATCGCACCTATCCCTTCGAGAAGTCGATTTTTACCTGGGGATGGTTCACCGGCACAATGGCTATGGGTATCGCTTTGCTGCGCATTACCGACCCTGAAAGCAAGAGCGGATGCCTGGACGACTACGCTTTTGCCTATCTGTATATCGCTCCCGTGGAGATTGCGCTGGTGTCACTTTCGCCGCTGGCGTTCGCTTATGGGTTTGGCTGGCTGTTCGTGGGGCTCTGTGCCCTGCTTGGCGCCGGCATATTGTTATTTGCGGGTATCCGCGGATGGCTGCGTAAACAATAGATTATGAAAAGAATCATTATACTCCTGTTTTCCTGTGCGCTGGCACTGAGCCTTCAGGCGGCGAAGAAGCCGAAGACCGACGTTGGTATCAAGTATCTGGATGCCAACTTCAAGCTGTACGACTCGCTACAGAAGCGCATCTTCAACTATGCCGAGACCGGCTACAAGGAGTTCAAGAGCGCCGAACAGTGGACCTCTTTCCTTGAGAGTCAGGGATTTACGGTGGAGCGTGGAGTGGCCGGCATCCCTACCGCATTCGTGGCGAGCTATGGCAGCGGCGAACCCGTGATAGGTATGATGGCGGAGTATGATGCCATCGCCGGGATGAGTCAGGACACCGTTCCTTACAGGAAGGTGCTGGTGCCGGGCGCTCCCGGGCATGCCTGCGGACATAATCTTCTTGGAACCGGCTCTGTGGCTGGTGCCGTAGCAGTTAGCAAATGGCTTGCGGCAGGCCATAAGGGCACCGTGAAACTTTTCGGCTGTCCTGCGGAAGAGGGTGGGGGAGGCAAGGCCTATATGATGCGCGAAGGCGTGTTCGAGGGCCTCGACGCCATGCTCGACTGGCATCCGGACACACGCAATACTGTCAATAAGACCTCCGGCCTGGCCAATGTGCAGGTCCAGTTTACCTTCAAGGGGATATCTTCCCATGCTTCAGGGGCTCCCGAGGCGGGCCGTTCCGCTCTGGATGCGGTAGAGGCGTTCGATCATATGATGAATCTGATGCGCGAGCATGTCCCTCAGACCTCCCGCATCCACTATGTTATAACGGATGGAGGTAAGGCTCCCAATGTGGTGCCGGACCGCGCCAGCGTTAAATACTACTTCCGCAGTCCTTCCCGCGAGACCGTGCAGGATATCCTCGCGCGTGCCCTGAAGGCCGCTGAGGGCGCTGCGATGGGCACCGGGACCACGATGGAGTATGAGCTCCTTTCCGGCAACTACGAGCGCCTGCCCAATGAGGAGATGGCGTCGGTGGTGATGCGTTCGCTGCAGAAGGTGGGCGGTATCAAGCTGGATGCGCGCGAGATGGAGTTTGCACATGCGATGGTTGAGGAGTCCGGAGCGGATGCTGCTCTGATAGATAAGTTGGCGGTGGTTGTGCCGCCGGCGGAGGAGGGATACGAGGCTTATGTTTCGAGCGATGTGGGGAATGTGACCTGGGCCGTGCCTACGGGCAGTTTCCGTTATGCGTGCTTTGTGCCTGGCGGCGTCGGGCATAGTTGGCAGCAGGTTTCCAGTGGTGGAACGACTATCGGCACCAAGGGTGCGATCGGTGCTGCCAAAGTGCTGTATCTGTCTGCAGTAGAGTTGCTTACGGATGCGAAGGTGCTGGCAGCGGTGCGGTCTGAGTTCGAGAAGCGTCGTGGTCCCGGCTTTAAGTTCGAGCCTATGATGGGGAATCGCCGGCCGCCGTTCCTGCCTGCCGCTTCGCTTAATATGACAATGCCTGATTTGCGGACGGGCAAAGCGGACTGCTCCGCAGAAAAAATGCTCAGCAGTCCGGTTGCCGCGTCCGCAGTTCCGGATCTGCGTGAGGGGGGAATCCCATCGGTTGTGCCGACCGCAAGGCCTACTGCGGATACCACCGGCCTGAACATCTTCCTGAAATCTTCCGGAATACAGAATCAGGCGGAGTCCGGGCGTTGCTGGTATTTTGCAACTTCCAATGTGCTTCGCGGAGATCTGCAACTCTCCGTGGTATATCCATATTATTGGGATATGCTGGAGAAGGCGAATCTCTTCCTGGTCTGCGCGTGGGAACACCGCAAGGAGCCTGTGGACAGCCGTTATAATGAGGCAATCTTCCGCCGTCCGACCTGGGATGGCGGGCACTTCATGGAGGCCGTCTATCTTATTGAAAAATACGGAGTTGTGCCATCTTCGGCCATGCCGGAAACCTTCACTTCGCAGAACTCCGCCTCGTTGCTCCGCGAGCTCCGCAAGATGCTGCGTGCTTACGGTCTGCAGATGCGTTCTACCACCGATCCCGAGGGCGTGCGTGCCGCTGCTTTGGAGGATGTGCGCCGCGTGCTGACCGCTACTCTTGGCGAGCCCCCGGCATCCTTCAACTTCGAAGGCCGCGAGTACACTCCTGAGTCCTTCCGCGACGCGTTCCTGGCCCCTGGCCTGAGTGACCGATATGTGATGTTGATGAATGATCCTCGCCTGCCTTATAACAAGATGTATCGCGTGGAGGGTTCCCGTCAGGCTGCCGACGGCACGGACTGGACCTTCCTGAACCTGTCCTGCGAGGACCTGGAGTTCATCGGCCTGGCCTCGCTCATGGGAGGGGACAGGTTCTATTTCACCGTTGATACCCTGCAGGATGCCCTGGCAGATGAGGGCGTTTACGATTCGTCGCTGTTCCCGCTGGATTCGCTCCTGGGCGTACATACGGCCATGACCAAGGCCGAATTGTTCGATAGTCGCGACGTTTCCTCTGCCCATGCAATGGCCATGTGCGGTGTGCGTTATGTTCCGAGATCCGGGCTCCGCGATATCGTTGTGGACTGGGTGGCGGAAAATTCCTTTGGACTCGGCCGCGGCGCTGGTGGATACATCCAAATGAGCGCCGACTGGTGGCGCACCTACATGTTCCGTATGGCCGTGGACCGCAAATACCTCGGCTCTCTGCAAGACTGCCTCGGACAGACCCCCGAAGTCATACCCTACTGGAATCTCTACTAACCCCCTAGCCGAATAGCATTAATCGGTATGCAAAAACGCCTGTTTTGCATACCGATTTGCTTTTTTGGGGCATGTTGTATGCAAATCGGCTTGTTTTGCATACAACCAGGCCTTTTTTCGACCGAACGTATGCAGAAAGGCCTGTTTTGCTTACGGGAGCAGGGACTAATGCCCAAACAATTCCTCTACTATGGTTAGATCGAGCCGAAGCATGCGGTGAATCTGTCCGTTAGAAGCGTTATAATCCCGACGCATCCACTTCGCAAGCTCCAATTTATCCTTTTGAGGCAACATTGTCGGCCTTCCTTCATTATAATCCCTTTTGCTCTTAATCTGAAGCACAGCAAACATTTCTTCATCGTCCAGATAAATGTCGTCTCCCAAGCTTTTGGCCACCTCTGAATAGGCTTCATAATTTTTTGAAATCATGGCAAAATACTGGTGTGCATTGCGGAACAGCGCTTCGCCCAGTTTAATGGCGCAAAAACTCTGCGGCAGGATCATTCCATCCTTGACCAGATAAGAGTTCGGAAGATCCGGAATCCTTCCACGGCACATCAGCTGTTTCTCCCTAAAGGGTACTTTGCTGAATGGAATGGCATTCTCTCTATATGCCAATGGGTTGAAATATAAACTCCCGGAACTCCAGGGATATGAAAACGGGAGATACTTTTCGTTGACCACATAAGCGTTTCGGTGAAGATAAGCAAGCTCGATCCGCAATTGGCGAAGACTCTCAATAGCAATGACTTTGCATTTGAAGTCGTCAAGGTTCACGTATCTACCTATAGATGAATAGTAGCGTTTCAGTTTTGCTTTGAAATAATCGAAGAAAGCCTGGCAGTCTGCTTTTTGCCCGACAAGAATAACGTGAATGTGATTGCTCATCACCTCAAATGAAACGACTGTCACCCCCGCAGCTGAGGCGGCGATTGCAATCAGTGTAACAAGGAACTTATAGTCATCCGCCGTTTCGCACAGAATCTCCGTACTCTGCCCGGGAGTACATACGTGATGAAACGGTCCGTTATGGAAAAATGTAGTTTCGCAAATCTGCTCTTTTTGAGCAAAGGACAACTGTCCAGATGAAGAAGATGCTTTCATAGCAACGCCTTTTCTAAATTCACATAAACCTCCGCCACAAAAAGGCGTTGTGCGAATATAGAAATAAAACGCTAATTATCCTCTCATCACTACAACTAATTTCCCCATGTATGCAAAAACGCCCTTTTTGCATACAACCATGCCTTTTTTCAACCGAATGTATGCAAATCGGCCTTATTTGCATACAAACACCATCAAAAAGAAGGTTCCGTATGGAGTTAGAGCATCCTCACGTCCCAGCCGGAAATAATCTGACCGTAGGTGATGAAGAGGACTTCCACGCGCACACCGCTGGCTTTATCGGTGACGTTATAGACGCGCAGGCGGTCGTTCTCACGCACGAGTTCCCATTCGCCGAGGTCCAGGGCCGGATAACTCACCGAAAGATCATCCTCCACCATGCCGTTCACGCTGAATTCGTGGATAGCCTGGCCGGCGATGACGCGCTGGATATTGCGTTCGACCACGGCCATCATTCCGTGATTGGAGAACGGATCCATCGAAGGGGCCGTCATGGGCGGCTCAGGCAGCTTGCCAGCAGCACGCACCGCGCGGAGGCTATCTGCATAAACCTTGAAACGGGCACGCAGGTCGGCGGTGTTCAGACCCTCAATAGTATAGAGAGAAATGCCCTTTGCACCGGCACCGAATGCCGCATCCATCTTCTCGAAAATGAACTCCGGGTCCCCTCCGAGCTCGGTATCCACCCCGCACATCAAGGTAGTGCCTTTAGGCTTCTCCAGATAGTTGGAAAGGGTAACGTCGCGTGCGAAAGAAGGATCCATCGTATAGAAATCGCAATAAGCCATGGGATGCACAAGATCGAGATCCCACTTGGTCCAGTCCTGAAAAACCATAAAGCGGGAGACACCGATGGAAGAGAAGGGCGATGCAGTCACCTTCTTTCCGGCCTTGTGGGCCACATCGCACATGATGTTGGCCACCTCGTTCACTTGCTCGGTGCGGAAAGCGCACCACTTCTCGTCGCGGGAAGGATCAACCTGCTCGCGCGGATCGTATCCGTACTTCTCCTTAAACTTCTCGAGCATTGCCGGATGATAGCCGAAGTCGTACTGGGGCCAGACCTCGGTATCCTGGCGCAGGTTATAGTTGTAGGCCAGTGAAACCGGCAGGACCACGTCGATCAGGCGGCAATAATCCAGGCAGATACCCTCTACGCCATCCACCTCGCAAATATCCTTCACCTTCTGGGCAAGATACTCGCGCACCTCGGGCAGGGCAGGGCAAAGGAACTTGTAGGAACGCACGTAGGCCTTGAAATCCGTCACACTGTCGCCGTTGCGATTGACGCTGAACCAGTCCGGATGCTCCTCGAGCATCTGGGGACGCTCCTGGCGGGGAGGATTCAGGGTCCATACCCAGGCATAGACCTTAATCCCGTGGCGATGCGCAATCTCCACATCCTTTTTATAATCTTCGATAGATGCGGCATGCAGCATCACGGCATCCAGGCCCGCCTCCTCCATATGGGTGAATGCAGATTCCATATCGATTTCCGGGATGTCCTCGAGCCAGGTCCAGAACATGGGGTATTCGGTGTCTTTGCGGCAGCAGGAAGAAAGGATAAAAGCAACCGCACCAAGTGTCAGCAGTGATTTAAGAAGCGTTTTCATGTGATTGGTTTTAATGCTATACAAAGATAGCTGATTTCCGTCATTTTTCGTTATATTTGAAAAAAGAACAATAACGCATGAAACCAATAACCTTGGCTGCCGCAGCAGCGGTTCTTTTATCAGCCATTTCCTGCACATCTGCCAATATTGATGAAGGTGAATGCCGCAATGTAGCTCTCCACAGGGCCGCATATCACTCTTCTGCAGCGGATTATAACTTCACCGCGCAATTGGTGACGGACGGTATCGTGGAAGCGCAGGAGCCGGTATATTACACCATGTTCGAAACCATTCACGAAGGTGAATGCAGCTACAGTGATATCCTCCCTAAACACAGGAAGGAAAGCGTTTTCGCGGGGCGCAGGGCGGTGCACTACAAGATCTTCGTGCCGGGATATGAGTTGACTGTTCTGGAGCATGGGATTCATCAGGTGCCGGACGGGATGTTGGTAAACTGGGCTGTCAAGTATAAGGAAGATGCCCCCCAGATCATCTCCGGAGAGTTTATGGCCACAAAGGATGGTGGTCAGACCTGGTCTACCCTGCACAGCATTGAAAACCTGCATCTGGAAGAAGCTGTCGAGACCAAAATCCCCTTCGATGTCACCCCTGACGATGCCTACAGAGGCTATAAGATGATCCTCCACGGGCAGAACGTGAGGGAGTGGACCGTTCTGGCGTGGGATTTCTTCCGCAACGGACAGCGCCTGAATCTCAACGGCAATGAGCATTTCGGGAGCGTCTGGATTGCTCAAAATGAGGGTCCCCAGTGGCTGACGATTGACCTGGGCGCCGTCTCCAGAATAAGGAACACAACTTTCCACTGGCAGAACCGTCCGGAAAGCGGCCGCATACTGGTTTCGAAGGATGGAGTCAGATGGCGTAAGGCCGGGACTTTGCCAGCGAACGCCGATTGCCCGGCAGATGCTATCACTTGGGCGGAGAGCGTAAAGGCCCGCGGCAAGGGGCGTTTCGTAAAGGTGGAGATGACCCCCGCAGCCAATCAGAAGCCGCTGATCCTCAGCGAGTTGGAGGTCTGGGGTAGCAATGACTTGAAAGCGGCAGAAAGCAACTGGCACGTCGCCCGCGCAAGCGAAGCGGATGACCCTTCCGCCTGGCTGCCTGCCAAAGTGCCGGGGACGGTCCTGAGCGCATTCGCCGATGCCGGAGCGGTGCCGGACATATCCTACGGCAATGATCAGGAGTACATCTCCGACTCATACTTCAACGCCGATTTCATCTACCGCGGCACCATCCCCTTCGAAGGTCCCACCGGGCGCAAGGTATTCCTGGACTTCGGCGGAATCAACTGGAAGGCGGATGTCTCCCTCAACGGCACGCCTCTGGGCAAGATCGAGGGCGCATTCACCCGCGGGCGCTTCGACGTCAGCGGCATAGTGAGGGAAGGCCCCAACGAGGTGGAGGTGCTGATCCACCGTCCAGCCACCCCAGGGCCGGCAAAGGGCTGCACGCTCCAGCGCATCCCCCCGAACGGCGGCGTGCTGGGCGCGGATAATCCCACTTTCCACGCTTCTATCGGATGGGACTGGATTCCGACGGTCCGCGGGCGCAACATCGGCATCTGGAGGGATGTGCGCTTCACCACCTCCGGGGATGTGACAGTGGCAGATCCGCTGGTGCAGACGGTGCTGAATCTGCCGGACACCACCCGCGCGCTGGTGACGGGGGAAGCGCTACTGACCAATCTCTCCGACACCGCTCGTAAAGTGCTGTGGGAAGGGAAGATAGGAGATGCATCCTTCGCGGAAACCGTGCTATTGCGCGCCGGCGAAAAACGCCCCGTCCGCACCCGCCTTACCATAAACAACCCCCGCCTCTGGTGGCCCAACGGCCATGGCGAGCCCTACCTCTACGATGCCAGCATGAAGGTTTCGGCGGATGGAGAGGTGTCGGATTCCCTGGCTTACAAGGCCGGCATCCGGCAGATGAGCTATTCCACCGACGGAGGGCGCCTGACGGCATGGGTGAATGGCCGGAGAGTATCCGGGCGAGGCGGAAACTGGGGCTTCAGCGAACTCAACCTCCGCTACACCCAGCGCGAATATGATATCGTCATCGGCTATCATAAGCAGATGAATTTCAATATGATACGCAACTGGGTCGGGCAAACCGCTGATGAAGAATTCTACGACGCCTGTGACCGTTACGGCATAATGGTCTGGCAGGACTTCTGGCTGGCCAATCCTACCGACGGGCCGGATCCGGACGACGACGAACTCTTCCTCGCCAACGCCGAGGACTATGTGCGCAAGATACGCCGCCACCCTTGCGTGGTGCTCTACTGCGGCCGCAATGAAGGCATGCCGCCGGCAGCTCTGGACAAGCGCCTGGACAGGCTGGTAGCCGCTCTTCATGGGGATATTTTCTACATGCCTGATTCTGCAGCCGGCCTGGTGAGCGGACGCGGCCCCTACAACCGCCGTCCTTCCTCCGAATACTATACTCTATGGGGGCTGGACCGTATGCATTCCGAGAGAGGCGCAACCAATGTGAGCAACTACGAGTCCCTGCAGCGCTTTATGCCAGAGGATTCTATCTGGCCTTTGAGCGATATGTGGGGAATACACGATTTCGGCCTTGAGAATGCTCAGAAGCCCGGTTCCTTCTACGATGCAGTGGTTAAGCGGTTCGGCGAACCTGCCGGAGTGAAGCAATTCAGCGAGCTGGCGCAGTGGGTGAATTACGATGAATTCCGCGCCATTTTCGAGGCCCGCAGTGCGCAGCGCCGGGGAATTCTTCTGTGGATGAGCCACACCGCATGGCCTTCACTGGTCTGGAGTCCGTACGATTATTACTTCGACCCCGACGCAGCCTTCTTCGCAAGCAAAAAAGCATGTGAACCCATTCATATTCAGTATAATCCTTTTACTTCCAAAGTGGAGGTGGTGAACATGAGTGCAGGCTGCCTTAAGGGGCTCTCCGCGGGCATCGAACTGATGGATATGAACGGCGCCCGCCTGAGCGAATCTGCATTTGCGCTGGATTCTGAAGAGGATACCACGTTTGAGGGACCCGAGGTGGAACTGCCTGAGGGGAAGGTTAGTTATCTGCGGTTGAAACTCTCTGATAGTGAGGGAGTTATCCTCTCGGAGAACTTCTATGTGCTGGGCAATCCCGAAGACGAACTGCTCCCTATAATGGATCTTCCCAAGGCGAAGGTTGCCTGCGATTGGAGCGTCGATGAAACCGAAGAAGAATACCTGGTTTCCGTCAAGTTGAGCAACAAGAGCAAGGTGCCGGCGATGATGCTGCGTCTGATGCTGTTCAATTCTGTTCCGGTGAACTCCGGCCCTGCCCCTTCCAGCCTGCTGAATTCATCACTGGGCCATACTCCGCAGGATTACCGCATACTTCCTGCAGAGTTCTCCAACAATTTCTTCCATCTGATGCCTGGAGAGAGCCGGGAAGTGACCATACGCGTGGCCAAACGCCATTTCGACATGGCGTTGAAACCCGAATTGAAACTGAAGGGATTTAATCTATAGCGTCGATAAAAGCGCTCAAGATTTCGAAAGACTCGCTTCCGACCGTCTCCCAGAAGTTTTCGAACTGACCGAGGCGGTCGGTTTCTTCTGCGGTGTCGCTGATTACGCGCATGCTGAGGAACGGCACACCGTACATGTGGCATACCTGGGAGATGGAGCCGGATTCCATGTCGCATGCCAGGGCATCGGGGTAGTGACCCAGAATCATCGCAGTATCTTCCGGCCCAGAGCAGAAGCGGTCGCCGCTGGCCATCAGCCCGAAACGCAGACGTGAATTATCGACTTTTTTCGCGGCAGCGAGCAGTGCCGGATCGGCTTGGAAACGGGCAGGAAAACCCTGAACCTGCCCATACTCGTTGGGCTCGCCATACCAGCAGTCATGATACGCTACCTCGGCAGCAACGACCACATCAAGCAAATGAACATCCTTGGCAATACCTCCTGCACATCCTGTTGAAATGATGCAGTCCGGATGGTATTCGCTTATCAGCTTATATGCATTGACCGCGGAGTTCACCTTGCCCCAGCCGCAGTGTACGGGAATGATTTCATGTTTGCTGTTGTTTGCCAGGACCTTGCGAGCCATTTCGTACTCCTGGTCCATTGCTGTCATTATGCCGATTTTCATGGTACAAATTTAATAAAAATGCCGGCATTTTAAAAAAGTATTATCTTTGCATTATGCTTGAAGACAATAGAATCAAGGTTTTCCTGACGGTGCTGGAGTGCGGTAATTTCACTGCTGCGGCGCTGAAATTGGGTATCAGCCAGCCGGCGGTGAGCCAGAATATTGCGGAGTTGGAGCGGCTGCTTGGGGTGCAGTTGATGGAGCGTGCTCGCGGTGAGATTTCGCTGACGGAAAACGGCCGCTTTTTCGAGGGTTATGCGCGGCAGATTGCGCATTGGTATGCCGTGGCCGACCGCGCATTTCATCCCGATCCTCTGACTCTTCATTCAAAGGATGTCGAACCGGTCCGCCTGAAATTGGATGATGGCTCGGAAGCCGAAGTCTGGGCTTCGGGCCGCGATATTCATATTGAATTTAAAAAATAGGGACTGCCGATCGGCAGTCCTTATTTCCATAAGTGGTCCGGGGATTATTTCCCGGCCAGTCTCTTGTAGGTTTCGAGACGTACCTTTGCGAACTCTTCGGTCTTCTGCAGCAGTTCTTCTGCGCGCTCGGGGAAGAGTTTGTAGAGGGATGCGAAACGAACCTCGCCCTTCAGGAAGTCCTGGAACTTGGTCCAGTCGGGTTCCTTGGAATCCAGGCTGAACGGATTCTTGTCGGTGCCCTCGAGAGCAGGGTTGTAGCGATACAGATGCCAGTAGCCGCACTCGACTGCCAGTTTCTCCTCCTTCTGGCTCAGGCCCATGCCGGCCTTCAAGCCATGGTTGATACAAGGAGCGTAGGCAATGATGAGTGAAGGTCCGTCATAGGCCTCTGCCTCTTTGATGGCGTTCATGTACTGAACCGGGCTTGCACCCATTGCCACCTGGGCGACATACACATAGCCATAGCTGATGGCCATCATTCCGAGATCCTTCTTGCGGATCTTCTTGCCGCTGGCTGCGAACTTGGCGATTGCACCTGCAGGGGTAGCCTTGGAAGACTGTCCGCCGGTGTTGGAGTAAACCTCGGTGTCGAGCACCAGGATGTTCACATTCTCGCCGGAAGCAAGCACGTGATCGAGTCCGCCGTAGCCGAGATCGTAGGAGGCGCCGTCGCCGCCGAAGATCCACTGGCTGCGGGAAGGAATGAAGTGCTTGAGTTCGAGCAGAGCCTTGCTCACATCGCAACCGCACTTCTCCATGAGAGGAACGAGCTTGTCGGCAACCTCGCGGGTCACTGCATAATCGTTGCGGTTATCGAGCCACTTCTGATAGAGAGCCTTCATCTCGTCGGAGCACTTGGTGCACTCCAGACCCTTCTGCATGAGCGAAGCAACTGTCTCGCGGATGCGCTCGGAGCCGAGGTGCATACCCAGACCGAACTCGCAGAAGTCTTCGAACAGGGAGTTGGCCCATGCGGGACCGTGGCCCTGTGCGTTGGTGCAGTAAGGAGAGGCCGGGAAGGAGGCGCCATAAATCGAAGAGCAACCGGTAGCGTTCGCGATCATCATGTGGTCGCCGAAGAGCTGAGTGATGTTCTTGATATAAGGAGTCTCGCCGCAACCTGCGCAGGCACCGGAGAACTCGAACAGCGGCTGGCTGAACTGAGCGGCCTTGAGATTGCTCTTAGGATCGAGAGGAGTCTTGTATCCGACCTTGGTGTTGAGGTAGTCGAATGCCTCCTGATCTGCCACATGATCCATGTAAGGCAGCATCGCCAGGCTCTTTTCGGGCTTGGTGGGGCAGACATCTACGCAGTTGCCGCAACCGGTACAGTCGGCCACGGAAACACCCATGACGAACTTGTAGTCCTTCAGGTTGGCCTTGCCGTCTACGAACTTCACGCCTGCGGCCGCTGCTGCATCAGCCTCGGAAGCGTCGAGCAGGAAAGGACGGATGGCTGCGTGAGGGCAGACGAATGCGCAGTTGTTGCACTGGATGCAGGTCTCTCCGTTCCATACTGGAACAGTGACTGCAACGCCGCGCTTCTCGTATGCGGAAGTGCCGGCAGGCATGGTGCCGTCGGCATAGGGAAGGAATGCGCTCACGGGCAGGGTATCACCCTCCTGGGCGTTTACCACGTCGGCGATTTCCTTGACGAACGGAGGAGCCAGGCGTGACTTGCCGGGATTCTCGAACTTGGCGGTGATGGCGGCCCACTCTGCGGGAACCTTCACTTCCACGTATTCACCGCCGCGGTCGATAGCAGCGTAGTTCATGTTGACCACGTTCTCGCCCTTCTTGCCATAGCTCTTGAGGGCGGCGTCCTTCATGTACTTGACTGCATCCTCTGCGGGGATGATGCCGGTGATG